>NZ_SMKH01000341.1 GCF_004348515.1 Actinomadura sp. KC345
GTGCGGGGGTTGTGGGTTGCGCGGTGCCGAGGGCCTGGAACCCTATCCTTGTCGATGCCTATGAGGACGCCTGTGAGATCGCCGCTCGCCGACCTGCGCGCGCGCCTGCCCGAGCTGATGCTGCGCGATCAGCACCGGCTGCGCCGCCGGATCGACGGCGCGCAGAAGACGCGCGACGCCGGACGGCGCGCGAAGGTCGCCGAGGAGATCGCCGCCGACATCGAGGCCGCGGAGCGGCGGGTGGAGCGGCGGCGCCTCGCCGTGCCCGCGATCACCTACCCGGAGCAGCTCCCGGTCTCGCAGAAGAAGGACGACATCCTCGCCGCGATCCGCGACCACCAGGTCGTCATCGTCGCGGGCGAGACGGGCTCCGGCAAGACCACCCAGATCCCCAAGATCTGCCTTGAGCTGGGCCGGGGCGTGCTCGGCTCGATCGGCCACACCCAGCCGCGGCGCCTGGCCGCCCGCACGGTCGGCGACCGCATCGCCGAGGAGCTCGGCACCGAGCTCGGCGACACCGTCGGCTACAAGGTCCGCTTCACCGACCGCTCCAGCGACGACACGCTCGTCAAGCTGATGACGGACGGCATCCTGCTCGCCGAGATCCAGGCCGACCGGCTGCTCCGCCAGTACGACACGCTGATCATCGACGAGGCGCACGAGCGCAGCCTGAACATCGATTTCCTCCTCGGCTACATCAAGGAGATCCTGCCGAAGCGCCCCGACCTCAAGGTCGTCATCACGTCGGCGACGATCGACCCCGAGCGCTTCTCCGAGCATTTCGGGGGGGCCGGGGGATCGTCCCCCGATGGGCACGGCGGCGGCGCGCCGATCGTGGAGGTGTCGGGCCGGACGTATCCGGTGGAGGTCCGGTACAGGCCGGTCGCCGACCCGGACGACCCGTCCGCCGACCCCGACCGCGACCAGATCCAGGCGATCGTGGACGCGGTGGACGAGCTGGGCCGCGAGGCCCCCGGCGACGTTCTCGTCTTCCTCAGCGGCGAACGCGAGATCCGCGACACCGCCGACGCCCTGACCAAGCACTTCACCCGGACGAGAAGCTCCACCGAGGTTCTGCCGCTGTACGCGCGGCTGTCCTCGGCGGAGCAGCACCGGGTGTTCCAGGCCCATCGCGGGCGCCGGGTGGTCCTCGCGACGAACGTCGCCGAGACGTCGCTGACCGTCCCCGGCATCAAGTACGTCGTCGACCCCGGCACGGCGCGCATCTCCCGCTACAGCCACCGCCTGAAGGTGCAGCGGCTCCCGATCGAGCCGGTCTCGCAGGCGTCGGCGAACCAGCGCAAGGGACGCTGCGGCCGCGTGTCCGAGGGCGTGTGCATCCGGCTCTACTCCGAGGAGGACTTCGAGTCCCGCCCGGAGTTCACCGACCCGGAGATCCTGCGCACGAACCTCGCGTCGGTCATCCTGCAGATGACCTCGCTGGGGCTGGGCGACATCGCCGCGTTCCCGTTCGTCGAGCCGCCGGACCGCCGCAACGTCAAGGCCGGCGTCGACCTGCTCCATGAGCTGGGCGCCATCGACCCGTCCGAGAAGGACCCGCGCAAACGGCTCACCCCGCTCGGCCGCCGCCTCGCCCAGCTCCCCGTCGACCCGCGCCTGGGCCGCATGGTCCTGGAGGCGGACGGGAACGGCTGCGTCCGCGAGGTGCTGATCATCGCCGCGGCGCTGTCGATCCAGGACCCGCGCGAACGCCCCGCCGAGCAGCAGCAGGCCGCCGACGAACGCCACCGCCGGTTCGCCGACCCCACCTCCGACTTCCTGGCCTACCTGAACCTGTGGAACCACCTGCGCGAGCAGCAGCGGGAGCTGTCGGGCAGCGCGTTCCGGCGCATGTGCAAGAGCGAGTTCCTGCACTTCCTGCGCATCCGTGAATGGCAGGACCTGCACGGCCAGCTCAAACAGGTCGCCAAGGCCCTCGGCGTCACGCTCAACGGCACCGACGCGGCACCCGACCGCATCCACGTCTCGCTGCTCGCGGGCCTCCTCTCGCACATCGGGCTCGCCGACACCGACAAGAAGGACAAGCAGCGCCGCGGCCAGGAGTACCTCGGCGCCCGCGGCGCGAAGTTCGCCGTGTTCCCGGGGTCGTCGCTGTTCAAGAAGCCGCCGCGCTGGGTGATGTCGGCCGAGCTGGTCGAGACGTCCCGGCTCTGGGGCCGCGTCAACGCGAAGATCGAGCCCGAGTGGATCGAGCCGCTCGCGGAGCACCTCGTCAAACGCGACTACAGCGAGCCGCACTGGTCGAAGAAGCAGGCCGCCGTCATGGCGCGCGAGAAGGTCACGCTGTACGGGGTTCCGATCGTCGCCGACCGTCGCGTCAACTACGGCCGCATCGACCCGGCGCTGTCCCGCGAGCTGTTCATCCGGCACGCCCTCGTCGAAGGGGACTGGGAGACCCACCACCGGTTCTTCCACGACAACCGCGCCCTCCTGGACGAGGTGGAGGAGCTGGAGCACCGCGCCCGGCGCCGCGACATCCTCGTCGACGACGAGACCCTCTTCGACTTCTACGACGAGCGGATCCCCGAGGACGTCGTCTCCGGGCGGCACTTCGACTCCTGGTGGAAGAAGGCCCGCCGCTCCGACCCCGACCTGCTCGGCTTCGAGAAGTCGATGCTCATCAACGAGACCGCCGGCGGCGTCAGCGAGGCCGACTACCCGGACGTGTGGAAGCAGGGCGCGCTGCGCCTGCGCCTCACCTACCAGTTCGAGCCGGGCGCCGACGCCGACGGCGTGACCGTGCACGTGCCCGTCCAGGTCCTGAACCAGGTCCGCCCGGACGGCTTCGAATGGCAGGTCCCCGGCCTGCGCGCCGAACTGGTCACCGAGCTGATCCGGTCGCTGCCCAAGCAACTGCGGGTCAACTTCGTCCCGGCGCCCGACTACGCCCGCAAGATCCTCGACCGCGTGGCGCCCCGCACCGAGCCCCTCCTGGACGCGCTGGAACGCGAGCTGACCGCGATGACGGGCGTCCCCGTCGCGCGGGAGGCGTGGGACGCGTCCCGGCTGCCCGCCCACCTGCGCATCACGTTCCGCGTCGTCGACGACAAGGGCCGCTCCCTCGGCGAGGGAACCGACCTCGGCGAGCTGAAACGCCGACTCGCGGGCAAGGTGCGCGGGACGCTCTCCAAGGCCGCGTCCACCATCGAACGCACCGGCCTCACCGAGTGGACGATCGGGGAGCTGCCCCGGACCTACGAGCGCAACCAGGCGGGCTACGACGTCAAGGCGTATCCGGCGCTCACCGACGAAGGCGTGAGCGTCGCCGTCCGCATGTACGAGACCGAGGCGGAGCAGCGCCGCGCCATGTGGCTCGGCACGCGCCGCCTCATCCTGCTGAACGCGCCGTCACCGGTGAAGCTCGTCCAGGGCCGCCTCACCAACAAGGGCAAGCTCGCGCTCAGCCACAACCCGCACGGCTCCGTCGCCGCGCTCTTCGACGACTGCGTCACCGCCGCCGCCGACCGGCTCATCGCCGAGGCCGGCGGCCCCGCCTGGGACGAGGACGGCTTCCGCGCCCTGGACGACCGCGTCCGCGCCGGCCTGCACGACGCGACCGAGCAGGTCGTCGGGCTGGTGGAGCGCATCCTCTCCGAGTCGCACGAGGTCGACCGGCGCCTGCGCGGCACCACGAGCCTCGCGCTCGTCCCGGCCCTGACCGGCATCCGCGCGAACCTGACGGCGCTCGTCCACCCCGGGTTCGTCACGGCGACCGGATGGGCGCGGCTGCCCGACCTGCCCCGCTACCTGCGCGCACTGCAGATCCGGCTGGACAAGCTCCCCGAGAACCCCGGCCGCGACCGGATGCTCGCCCACCAGGCCGACGCCCTGGCGCGGGAGTACGACGAGGCGCTGCGCCGCCTGCACCCGGCCCGCCGCGAGGAGGAGCCCGCGCGGCAGGTCCGCTGGATGCTGGAGGAACTGCGGGTCAGCCTCTTCGCCCAGCAGCTGGGGACGCGCTTCCCCGTCTCCGACAAGCGCATCCGCAAGGCGATGGCCCAGCTCTGACCCGGGACCCCGGTCAGTCCGCGTCGTACGCGAACAACTCCACGTGGGTGCACTCGGTGCACCGGAACGCATGCACCTGCAGCGCGGCCGCCCGAACAGCTTCGCGTTCCCGAGGAGGCCCCGCTCCAGCGGGCCGGAGACCCAGCGGGCGAAACCGCGCGCGGCCTGGCCGGAGTCCTCGATGAACCCCTGCTGAAGTTTCGTGCTCCCGCACAGCGTGCACCTGAGTTCCGTCATCCGGGGGATGATCAGGGGCGCGGCCATGATCGCCATCCGGTAGGACTGATCCCATGGGATATCGGGAGTTCTACCCGCCGATCGAACCGTACGACTCCGGGCACCTCGACGTCGGCGGCGGCGACCGGATCTACTGGGAGACCTGCGGGAATCCGGACGGCAAGCCCGCGGTGTTCCTGCACGGCGGGCCGGGCGGCGGACTGCTGCCCGACTTCCGCCGCTTCTTCGACCCGTCCGCCTACCGGATCGTGCTGTTCGACCAGCGCAACTGCGGGCAGAGCACCCCGCACGCCGGCGACCCGGAGGTGTCGCTGGAGCACAACACCACGCCCCATCTGGTGGCCGACATGGAACGGCTGCGCGAGCACCTGTCCATCGACCGGTGGCTCGTGTTCGGCGGCAGCTGGGGGAGCACCCTCGCCCTCGCCTACGCGCAGGCGCACCCGGGCCGCGTGTCCGAGATGGTGCTGCGCGGCGTGTACCTCGTCCGCCCGCCCGATGAGGCGTGGGCGTTCACCCCGACGGGCGCGGCCCATATCTTCCCCGCCGAGTGGGCGGAGTTCCGCGACGCGATCCCGCCCGCCGAGCAGGACGACCTGCTCGCCGCCTACGGCCGCCGCATCGGCGACCCGGACCCGGCCGTCCACCTCCCGGCCGCCCGGGCGTGGATCGGCTGGGAACTCGCGGCGAACACGCTCCTGCCGGTCCCGCCGCCCGACCTGGGCGAGTCCCTCGTCCTGGCGTTCGCCCGCATCACGCACCACTACATCTCCCGCGGCGGCTTCCTCCCGGACGGGGGCCTGCTCGCGGGCGTCGGCCGCATCCGGCACATCCCCGCCGTCATCGTGAACGGCCGCTACGACATGAAGACTCCGCCCGATCAGGCCTGGGATCTGCACCGCGCCTGGCCCGAGGGGGAGTTCCACATCGTCGAGGACGCCGGCCACGGTGGTTCCGAGCCCGGCACCCGCGACCGGCTCATCGCCGCGACCGATCGTTTCGCTCACTGAACCGCACGTGGGGACCCCCACATCTACCACCCAAGTCACTGCAGCAACTCGAATCAGTGCGTATGGTTCATTCCATGCCTAACAGCGAAGAGCGCGACAATAGCGGCCGCGAGGAGCAGGCCGCGGCTCCCCCGGGGGGCGCGGTCTCCGAAGGCGCGGGGGACGGGGAATCCGCCGAGACGGCGGTGGCCCGGATCGGCGACCCGGTCACCGTGTGGCCGTGCGCCAACTGCGGGCGGCCCGTCCCGCAGCCCGTGGGCGCCGTCCGCGCGGTCCGCCACTGCCAGGACAACGACGGCGCCTGCGCCCGCGAGGCGCGCGACCGCCGCGAACGCGGCCGGGACGCGCCGGGCCTCACCGGGCAGGTCTCCTCGGCATGGGAGATGGTCGAACGGCTGGAGAAGGCCGCCGACGTGCTCGCCGACTCGCTGACGTCCGAGCTGAGCGTCGCCGGTGTCGAGCGGCGCGTCGCCGAGGTGCGGGCCGAGGCCGCCCGCGAGCTCGCCGTCGCGCAGAGTGAGCGCGACGCGTCCCAGCGCCGCGCCGAGGAGGCGTGGCAGGAGGCGACGTCCGCGCGCCAGCGCGCCGAGACCGCCGAGCGGGACGCGTCCGGTGCCCGCGAGGAGGCGAGGCTCGCCACCGCCAAGCGCGACGCCGCGCAGCAGGCGTGGGAGGAGGCGCACCAGGTCGCGCAGCAGTCGATGACCGCGAAGCTGGCCGCCGAGAGCGAGCGCGACCGCGTCGCGGCCCGCGAGACCGAGCTGCTCGCCGCGCTGGAGAACGCCCGCGCCGAGCTGGTGGCCCTGCACGCCAGGTTCGCCGAGGCCGAGGGCGCCGCCGAGTCGCAGCGCGTCGAGGCCGCCGTCGCCAAGCAGGGCGCCGAGGATCTCCGCACCGCCATGCGCGACACCGAGGCGCAGCGGCAGCGCGCCATGCAGGCCGCCAGCAAGGCCGAGGCCGAGCGCACCGCCGCGCAGCGCGCGCAGTCCGAGGCGGAGGCGGAGGTCGTGCGCGCCAACGCGCGTGCCGAGGAGGCCGCCAAGGAACGCGACACCGCGCAGTCGCAGGCCAAGGCCGCGACGGCCGAGCGCGACGAGCTCGCCGCCAAGGTCGGCGACCAGGCGGTCCAGCTCCGGCAGCTGTCGCAGTCGGTCGCCGAGCAGCAGGCCGCCCTCACCGCCCTCGCCGAGGAGCGCGACGCCGCCCGCGCCGAGGCCGACCGCGCCCGCCGCCAGATCGACCAGTTCACGCACAGCACGCTGTCGTCCGGCGTCCCGCCGGGCGGCCGGATGCCCGGCGGCGGAACCCCGGTGCCGCCCCCGGGGCACCCGCATGGCACGGGACCGCAGCCCGCCGCGATGCCGCCCGGCCCGTCCCCGGGCGTGCCGCAGCCCGCGGCGCGCACCGGCTCCCCGATGCCGCTCGGCGCGCCCGTCCCCAACGGGACGCCCGGCTCCAACACCGGAGGCACGCCGCTGCCCGGCTCGAACACGGGGAACACGCCGCTGCCCGGAGCCGCACCCCAGAACCGCGCCCGCCCCATCAACGGCGCGGACCGCGAGGACCCCCTCTTCACCGGCCCCTGACACACGAACGGCGGCCGCCCCCGCAGGGGGAGCCGCCGCCGGTGTGCCGGATCAGCGTCCGAAACGCTCCGGGTCGATCTCGATCCAGATCTGCTCGGCGCGGCCCAGGAGCCTCCCGTCCGCCCCGTACAGCGCCGTCGCCGCGTGCATCTTGCGGCCCTCGCGGCTGCGCGCGAACCCGAGCACGACGCACTCCTCGCCGGCCTCGGGCACGTCCATCACCTGGCCGGTCATGGTACCGAGCACGGCGGGACGCTCGGCGACGCCGAACGACCATCCGCCGGGGCAGTCCAGCGCGGCCCACACCAGCTCCCGCTCGGGCACCCGCTCCGGCACCCACGGCGCGGCGACGATGTCGTCCGCGACCGGCCCCGGTTCGAGCCGCAGCCCGTCGCCCGGCTCCCGGTCCGGCCCGCACACGAAGCAACCGGGGAACGGGTGGCTCTCCGCCGCCCGGTACTTCTCCGCGGCCTCCAGCGCCAGCGCGAACGGCACGGGAACGATCGGCGGCACCACGATCGCCCCCGCGAGCGCCTCGGCGATCAGCACCTCACCGTCCCAGAGCCGCGCGCTGCGCCCGCGCTCGTCCTCCGCCGTGACGGTCAGCTCGGTGTTCAGCGGCGGCGGCCGCCGCAGCGTCACCGTCACCGTGTCGACCGGCACCCGCCCCGCGAGGCACCCTGCCACATACCCGCCGTTCCCGGACCCGTCCGGCCCGCGGAACCGCCCGTCAATGATCACCTGAGTTCCCCCGTGTTAACACTCACCCCAATAAAACGGCACCGATCATAATGACCCGCCCCGACAGTCCGTGCTCCGGCCCCTTTCCGGGCGGTCCAGGCCCGGACCCGCGCCTATAC
>NZ_SMKH01000342.1 GCF_004348515.1 Actinomadura sp. KC345
CCGGGCGGGTCCGGGCGGGCGAGTCGATCGACGTGGCGCAGGGGCTGACCGTTCATCCGGGCGGCGTCCGCGGCAACCGCGTGTCGCTGAGCTGGTCGGCGATCTCCGGCGCGACGGTGGACGGCGGCCGGGTGTGGATCCAGCAGTCCGGCAGCGCCTCGCCGATCCTCTACGTCCCGCAGCAGAACCCGAACGCGATCCTGATCCCGGCCCTGCTGGCCCACCTCAAGCAGTGAGCGTCAGACCAGGGACCAGCGTCAGACCAGGGACCAGGCGATCCCGTCCAGGATGTCGTGCTCGCTGGTGACGACCGCGCCGAAACCGTACTCCCGCATGATGCGGTCCAGGATCAGGGCGCCCGCGCCGATCACGTCGACCCGCCCCGGATGCATGACGGGGATCTCGGCGCGCTCGGCGCGGGTGGCGTGCAGGAGGCGGCGCGTCACCTCGTGGACCTGGGTGGCGGTGATCCTCGACAGGTGGATGCGGGACGCGTCGTACTCCGGCAGGTCGAGCGCGATCCCGGCGACCGTGGTGACCGACCCGGCGAGACCGACGAGCGTGCGCGACTCGTCCACGGGCACGGTCTCCCGGACCGCGGCCAGGGCCGCGTCGATGTCGGCCGCGGCGCTCGTGATCTGCAGCGGCGAGGGCGGGTCGCCGTCCCTGAGGTGCCGCTCGGTCATCCGGACGCAGCCGATGTCGATCGAGCGCGCGGCGTCGGCCGACGAGCTGCCGAGCACGAACTCGGTGGAGCCGCCGCCGATGTCGACCACCAGGTAGGGCCGGGCCGGGCGCAGCGCGGCCAGGTCCCGGGTCGCGCCGAGGAAGGACAGCTCGGCCTCCTCGTTCCCGCTGATCACCTCGGGGACGACGCCGAAGATGTCGACGACGCCGCTGACGAAGTCGGCCCGGTTCTCGGCGTCGCGGGTCGCGCTCGTCGCCACGACCCGCGTCTTGACCGGGCCCTGCCCGGCCCGCGCGCCGTGCCGCTCGATCAGGTCCGCGTACCCGCGCATCGCGGCGAAGGTGCGCTCCAGCGCCGCGGGCGACAGCCGCCCGGTCTCGTCGACGCCCTCCCCGAGCCGGACGATCTCCATCCGGCGCTCGACGTCGGTCAGCGTCCCGCCGCCCTCGCCGGGCACGATGTCGGCTATCAGGAGGCGGACCGAGTTGGTCCCGCAGTCGACGGCCGCTACACGCGTCACCGGGCCTCCCCCGTATCGTCGTCCGCGCCGCCGCCGTCGCCCGTGCCGTCGTCCATCTGGACGCAGGGGCCGGTCCGCCACCACTCGGGGAGCGCCTCCAGCCCCTCCCGTCCGAACGGGTTGGCGCCGGGCACGGCCAGCTCGTGGGCGATGAGCGCGTGCAGGCACTTGACGCGCTCCGGCATGCCGCCCGCGCTCTGCATGCCCGCGGGCAGCGGCTCGATGCCGTCCTCGCGGGCCGCCTCGCCGCGCCGGCGCAGGTAGTCCTCGTGGGCCGCGGTGTACTCGGCCCTCAGCTCCGGGTCGGCGGCGAGCCGCTCCTGCATCTCGCGCATGATGCCGCTCCCCTCCAGGGTCCCGATGGCCGAGGCGGCCTTCGGGCACGTGAGATAGAACAGCGTGGGGAAGGGCGTCCCGTCCGGCAGCCTCGGCGCCGTCTCGATCACGGCGGGCAGCCCGCACGGGCAGCGGCTCGCGACCCCGCGCACGCCGCGCGGCTCCCGCCCCAGCTGAGCCGCGACCGCGGCCCGGTCGTCGGCCGCGACCGCGGCGCCGTCACCGGCCGCCGCCCCGGCCTGGTCAGCTGCTTCCATCACCCGTGTCCCCACCCGCGGATCCCGCGTCCGGTCCCTCTCACCGGATGCGTCCGGTCCGTCTCGTCGGACCCGTCCCGCCGAGCCGCGGGACGGGTCAGCGTGGCCGGTCGGCCGCCTCCACCGACCGCCACAGCGTCTCGTACCACGGCGGCCTGCTCGTCGGGCCGCCCTTGTGCGCCTGCCGGCGACCGTCCCCGCTGCCGTCCAGCACGATGTAGCACTTTACGCCAGGACGGCAGTAATGGAGTCTTCGCGTCGCCTCACGCTCAATGTACGACTTATCCCCCAATTGCTGCTTGCGTTGGGCCAGAATCTCGACCTGCCGGCGGGCCTTGGCCTCCTCCTGCCGGAGGTCGGCGATCTCCTGACGCTGGGCGATGTACTCCCGGACGGGGTAGGCGAGGCTCAGCGCGATCGCGCACACGACCACGGCCAGGATCGCCGCGCGGCTGGTCAGCGCGGGGTTGCCGCGGCGCCGGCCGCCCGCGTGGTCCTCGCCGTGGCCGTCGTCGCGGTCGCCGGGATCCGCCCGGTCCTCGCCCCGCGCCATCAGTCGTGCACGAAGCGCGGGAACGCGGCGGCGCCGGCGTAGCGGGCGGCGTCGTCCAGCAGCTCCTCGATGCGCAGGAGCTGGTTGTACTTGGCGACCCGGTCGCTGCGGGCGGGGGCACCGGTCTTGATCTGGCCGCAGTTGGTCGCGACGGCCAGGTCGGCGATCGTGGTGTCCTCGGTCTCCCCGGACCGGTGGCTCATCATGCAGCGGTACCCGCTGGTCTGCGCGAGCGAGACGGCGTCGAGCGTCTCGCTGAGCGTGCCGATCTGGTTGACCTTGACCAGCAGCGCGTTGGCGGCGCGGGCCTTGATGCCGCGGGCGAGCCGCTCGGGGTTGGTGACGAACAGGTCGTCGCCGACGATCTGGACGCGGTCGCCGACGGCGGCGGTGAGGCCCTCCCAGCCGGTCCAGTCCTCCTCGTCGAGCGGGTCCTCGATGGAGACCAGGGGGTACTCCGTGAGCAGCTCGCCGTAGTAGGCGGCCATGTCGTCGGAGCTCCGCTTGGTGCCCTCGAACGCGTACTGGCCGTCCGCGTGGAACTCGGTGGCGGCGACGTCCAGGGCGAGCGCGATGTCACGTCCGGGGGTGAAGCCGGCCTTGCGGATCGCCTCCATGATGAGGTCGAGCGCCTCCCGGTTGCTCGGCAGCTCGGGGGCGAACCCGCCCTCGTCGCCGAGGCCGGTGTTCAGGCCCTTGGACTTCAGCACCGACTTCAGCGCGTGGTAGGTCTCGGTGCCCCAGCGCAGCGCCTCGGCGAAGGTGGCCGCGCCGATCGGAGCGACCATGAACTCCTGGATGTCCACGCTGGTGTCGGCGTGCGCGCCGCCGTTCAGGATGTTCATCATCGGGACGGGCAGCAGGTGCGCGTTCGGGCCGCCCACGTAGCGGAACAGCGGTAGGCCGGCGGAGTCCGCGGCGGCCTTGGCGACGGCCAGGCTGACGCCGAGGATCGCGTTCGCGCCGAGCGCCGACTTGGCGGGCGTGCCGTCGAGGTCCACCAGCAGCTGGTCGATCAGCCGCTGGTCGGACGCCGGGTACCCGACGACCTTCTCGTCGATGGTCTCGTTGACGGCCCTGACCGCGTCCCGGACGCCCTTGCCGCCGTAGCGCTCACCCCCGTCCCGCAGCTCGACCGCCTCGAACTGGCCGGTCGAGGCGCCGCTCGGCACGGCGGCGTGCGCCTCGGTTCCATCGGCGAGCAGGACCTCGACCTCGACGGTCGGATTGCCGCGGGAGTCAAGGATCTCCCGGGCGAGTACGGCCTCGATCGACGACACGGGGAACCCCCTGGTGGTGGTGCGGCTGATGGTGGAACTCGTCCGGACGCGGTGATCCGACGCGGTCACCGAGCCTATCTCGGACGACCCCTGGGCCGCCCCACTGGCACGCCGTTGTCCCCGAACCTCCCGAAGCAACCGGTTCGGACGGACAAGAGCGACTTGACGTGCCCTATCCATGCATTATCTACTAATCAAGTATCCAAACTATCTTTGTCGGAAATACCGACCTTCCACACCCGGCGGTGAACCCGTGCGCAAACTCGTCCTGCTCGCCCTGGTCGGCCTGGGCGCCCAGCTCGTCGACGGGAGCCTGGGCATGGCCTACGGCGTCACGTCGACGACGCTGCTGCTGGCCATCGGCACGAACCCGGCGGCCGCCTCCGCCACCGTGCACCTGGCCGAGATCGGGACCACGCTGGTGTCGGGCGCGTCGCACTGGAAGTTCGGCAACGTCGACTGGCGCGTCGTCGCCAAGATCGGCATCCCCGGCGCCGTCGGGGCGTTCGCCGGTGCCACGTTCCTGTCCGGGCTCTCCACCGAGACCGCCGAGCCGGTGATGTCGGTCATCCTGCTCACGCTCGGGACCTACATCCTGGTCCGCTTCACCGTCCGGGGGATCCGCACGGACCGGCTCGGCAAGCCGCTGCGCAAGCGGTTCCTCGGCCCGCTCGGCCTGGTGGCCGGCTTCGTCGACTCCACCGGCGGCGGCGGGTGGGGGCCCGTCGGCACCCCGGCGATCCTGGCCAGCGGGCGGCTGGAGCCCCGCAAGACGATCGGATCGATCGACACCAGCGAGTTCCTGATCGCCGTGGCGGCCAGCGTCGGCTTCCTGATCGGCATCGGCTCGGAGGGAGTCGACTTCGCCTGGGTGGCCGCGCTGCTGATCGGCGGAGTGATCGCGGCCCCGATCGCGGCATGGCTGGTCCGGCACATTCCGCCGCGCGTCCTGGGCAGCGCGGTCGGCGGCATCATCATCCTCACCAACGCCCGCACCCTGCTGCGCAGCGACTGGATCGGCGCCTCGGACGGCGTCCGGTGGGTCTTCTACGCCGCCATCTACGCCCTGTGGGCGGCGGCACTGGGCTACTCGATCCGGCGGCACCTGGCCGAGCGCGACCCGGACCCGGCGGCCGGTGAGGGCGACGTCCCGCCCGCGCCCGACAAGGCCGCCGCCCCGTCCGCCACCTGAACGATCTTTTACCCGCCGACCACGGTCGCGTTTGCCCCGTTCAGGCAAGAAAACCCGGGTACCTGCACCCTGCGTACCCGGGAGGTCGTCATCGGTGTCCGGCCCCGGCCGTCCGCGGGTCTGAACCGCTGGATCTGGCGGGCGGCGCTGCGTCACCCGGAGATCCGGGTCCGGGTGACGCTGGCGGCCGCGCTGGTCACCTTGCTCCTGTCCGCGGTGCTGTGCGCGGTGCTGCTCAACCTCGTCAGGCAGCAGGCCGTCCACGACACCGTGGAGAGCCAGGCACGCGAAGGGCGCAGGGTGACGACGGCGCTCCGCGCCGGGCCGCTGGAGAAGGTGATCCACCAGCCCGGCGACGCGCTCCAGCAGGTGGTGGACGCGAAGGGCAACGTGATCGCCGCGTCGCCGGAGATGTGGGGGCGCCCGCCGTTGCGCCTCTCGCCACCGAACGAATTCGACTCCCGTCGCGACATCCGGACCTGCTCCATAGACGCACCGGGCGGGGACTGCTTCCTCGTGGTCGAGGTCCGGGTGGGATTCGGCGCGGACGCACACTATGTCTTCTCGCTGACACCGGAACCGGGGCTGTTTCCGCGCCCGCTCACGGCGTCGCTGCTCATCCTCGGCGTCCCGGTCGTCACCGCCCTGGCCTCCTGGGGGATGTGGACGGCCGCGAGCCGCGCGCTGCGGCCGGTCGACGCGATCCGCCGGGAGCTGGACGAGATCACCGCCACCGACCTGGAGCGCCGGGTGCCGCAGCCGCCCCGGCGGGACGAGGTGGGCCTGCTCGCCGAGAGCATCAACGCGACCCTCGACCGGCTGGAACAGGCCGTCGCGCGCCAGCGCGGGTTCGTCTCCGACGTCTCCCACGAGCTGCGCAGCCCGCTCGCCGCGCTGCGGATGGAACTGGAGCTCGCGCTGGCGGCACCCGAGGAGGCCGACATGGCGGAGACGCTGCGGGCCATCCTGGACAACACCGACCGGCTGTCGGCGGTGGTGGACGACCTGCTGGCACTGGGCCGCCTCGAAGCCGACCCGAACTTCCGGCGCGAGCCGGTGGACCTGACCGGGCTGGCGGACCAGGAGGTCCTGAGCCGCCCGCGCCGCACCCAGGTGACGGTGCTGTCGGAGGGGTCGGTGACGGTGCAGGGCGGGCGCGTCGAGCTGGCGCGGCTGCTGACCAACCTGATCGACAACGCCGACCGGCACGCGGCGCACGAGGTGACGGTGATCCTGCGGGTGGAGCCGCCCTCCACCGCGGTCGTCGAGGTGGTCGACGACGGCACCGGCATCGCGCCCGAGGACCGCGAGCGGGTGTTCGAGCGGTTCACCCGGCTGTCCCAGGGCGGTCACCGCGACGCCGGCGGCACCGGCCTCGGGTTGGCGATCTCCCGCGACATCGCCCAGGCCCACCGCGGATCCCTGGTCCTCACCGACCGCTCCGACGGCATCCCGGGGGCCCGCTTCGTCCTGCGCCTTCCGCAGTGACCCGCCCGGGCGAACGGTCAGGAGATGCCGAGCTGCTCGCGGAGGCGTTCGCGTTCGGACTCCAGCAGTTCGATCTGCCCCTCAAGCTCCTCGCGGGCGGCGAGGTACTGCCCGGAGTCGGCGAAGTCCGTGGCGTCGTCGGGCGGCGCGGGCAGGTCGGCGCGGAGCCTGTCGAGGGTCTCGTCGAGCTCGCGGAGCCGGTCCCGTCCGTCCTCGCCGCCGGTCTGGTCCATTCTGCTCTCGTTCATGTCGTCCTCCCGTGGGGACTGCATGCCCATGATCCGGCGATCCTCACCCGCGGGGTCAGACGCGGATCACGGTTTTGCCGCGGGCTCCGCCGGCCCGGTTGTCGGCCAGCGCGCCGGGCGCGTCGTCCAGCGGTACCTCGCGCTCGACCCGCACCTGGAGGTCGCCGGCGTCGATCAGGTCGGACAGGCGGTCGAGGAGCTCGGCCGACGGCTCCTTGTCGAGGTTGATCCCGCGCAGGCCCTTGGCCTCCATCGAGTCCGGATTCACCGACCAGACGGAGCTGACGTACGTGCCCCCGGGACGCAGCAGTTGCGCGATGACCTCGGTCTCGGAGGTGTCGCCGACCATGTCGATGACGGCGTCGATCCCGTCGTTGTGGACGGCCAGCACCTGGGCGTTGAGGTCGCCCCCGGAGTGGTCGACGGTCGCGTCCGCGCCGAGGCGCCGCATCGTCCCGGCCATGTCGGCGCGGGCCGTGGCGATGACCTTGGCGCCCTCCCGGGCGGCGAGCTGCACCACGCCCTGCCCGACGCCCCCGGTCGCCCCCACGACGAGGACGGTCTGCCCGGCGGCCACCCGCGCCTCCTCCACCATGGCGAGCGCGGCCACGCTCGCGGTCGGCACCGCGGCGGCCTGCGTGTAGATCATGCCCTCCGGCATCTTCGCCACCGGGCCGTCGTCGCGGGCCAGGGCGTACTCGCAGAAGGCGCCGAGACCCCGGTCCGGCATGGAGAAGAACCCGTAGACCTGCTCCCCGTGGCGCAGGCGGGTCACGTCCTCGCCGACCGCCTCCACGACGCCGGCGCCGTCCTGGCCCAGGATCAGCGGGAAGGACGCGTCGACCGAGTCCTTGAGCATCCCGTCGGCGACCTTCCAGTCCATCGGATTGAGCCCGGCCGCGATCATCTTCACCAGGATCTCGCCCGGACCGGGCTCCGGGCGCGGCAGGTTCACCGGCGCCGGTGTGGCGCCGTATTCGGACACGGCGATGGCTCGCATGACGATCGTCCCCCCCGATCGGACCAGCAGGGGCGTCCGCCCCGCCGGGTGATCTACCCTGCCGCCGGACGATCACACAGGTCAGGCGGGTGACCGCGTCACCCGGGCTCGCCCGGAAGGGGCG
>NZ_SMKH01000343.1 GCF_004348515.1 Actinomadura sp. KC345
GATGCCCCTCACCGCCCCCACTACCGGACAAGGTCTGGATCAACCCGCCACCCGAAGCACTCCAGAACGACAACGAGACACAAACCGCTCAAGTGGCCTGACGTCTCATCAGGTTTGACAGGTTCCGCCAAGTGCGACGTTGACGGGTGGGATCTTGGCGAGAAGGCCTTGTGCCGTGTCGAGCATGTCTTGCCGCTGAGCACCCGTGATCTCTTCGGTGGATCCGGCGACGAGGGTGGTGATGTGCAGCCACCCAGCGGGGGTCATGTGCAGGCCGTGGATGTCGGCGAGTCGGTCTTGGGCGTCGTGGGCGAGGTCCCGCGCTTCGGCATGGTCACCCATGAGGATGTGCCAGTAGAGCGCGCCTTGCCCCGGTCCAGGCTCCGCGCGGTTTCGCCACCGGTCGGCCATATGCGCGGGCAACGGACTCATGGGCTCTCCATATCTCCATCATCGGTCAGGCGTCAGCCTTGAAGTCGCGGATTTGCCGCCTGAGCTGGACGGCGAGCGCGCAGCCTTGCAAACTCGACCCGTTAAGGCGACGGTCCAGGTCTGCCAGGCAGCACGTGACGGCCGTAAGACGCAGTGCCGGGTCCAGCGTCAGGAGCTTGGTGAGTTCTTCAGCGGCGCCCTCCAGATCGCCGGTTCGCATGGCCACCGACGAGAACAGGATCATTGGGGCTTCGGTCCCTGGCATCCACGTGAGCTGCGGCACTCGGGCACTTCGCTGATGCGGGCTCAAGTGACGCCGCTGCACGTCGTCTCCGACGATCCTCGGGCACAAACCTGTCGCGACCATCAAGGACGTCTATGGGGATCTGCTCGTCGACGACAAGCGGGCGGCGGCTGAGGCCATGAGCGGCGCCCTCTTCGGGGTCCGATCCATCCTCGCGGCCCTCATGCCGCGTACAAAAGCCCCCTTCCAAGATCGGAAGAGGGCTTTGACCTGGGCGCACCCGAAGGGATTCGAACCCCTAACCTTCTGATCCGTAGTCAGATGCTCTATCCGTTGAGCTACGGGTGCCTGCCGGAACACTGTACCGGCTCCACGGACCCGACCGCGAATCGGTTCGGGAGGGCCGGTGGGGCAGGTGTGGCCTGAGTCACGGAACTTTTCGTGGTGAAGGTACGCCAAAGGGGTGATCGAGAGGGGTTCGACCTGCAAGGTTGGACTCCGTTCGAAGCCCAAACCCCCTGAAGGAGAATCTCCATGCGTATGTCTGCCACCAAGCTCGTCGGCGCCTTGGCCGTCGGCGGCCTGATGCTCGGTTCGACGGGCTGTGGGGCGGTCAGCGGGATCGTCGGCGGTGAGAAGAAGACCGCCTGCAAGAACATCGAGAGTGAGCTTCGGAGCTTCTCCACCAGCAGCCTGTCCATGACCTCCGGCGGCGCCGAGCAGACCGCCCAGAAGTTCTCCGACACCGCGTCCAAGATCCGTTCGGAGGGCCAGAACGCCGGAGGCGACGTCGAGACCTCCGCGACCGCATTCGCGGGCGACCTCGACGAGACGGCGGACCTGCTGCGCCAGATGAGCTCCGGCAGCACGAGCCCGCGCCAGCCCAACACCGCCAGCATGCGGCAGCACGGCAACGACCTCGCCGAAGCCTGCGGGTTCACCGCCTTCCGGATCGGCGGCTGACCCCCTGGATGTCCGCTCCTGCGGCCCCAGGAGCGGACATCCAGCTGATTGTCTTCGCGTAGCGGCGGCGTCTCGGTCTATGCTGCTGGGACCCACAGGCCAGACTTTGCCGGTAGGCGAGCCGAACCGGTAACCTGTCTGGGCCTGACGGCTACTGGAGGATTCGCCTAGTCCGGTCTATGGCGCCGCACTGCTAATGCGGTTTGGGTTCACGCCCATCCGGGGTTCAAATCCCCGATCCTCCGCCTCTGACCAGCGGTTTCCTTGATCCGATTCAGATCGAGGGGCCGCTGGTTTCGCGTTGAAGGCCGACGCGGCGGGGGGCCGCGGCTGCGGCCGCCTCAGCGGCCTCCTTGAACACCTGGGGGATCACCGAGGCATAAACGTCGGCGGTGAAGGACGACCGTGCATGGCCGAGGGTCTCACTGACCACCTTCATCTCTACCCCGGCGGTCAGCGACAGCGTGGCTGCCTCGTGGCGTAGGTCGTGGAACCGGATGGGAGGGAGCGGGCCACCGGTGAGTGCGGCTCGCACCTTCGCCTCGCCGACCCGATGCCGCCTGGGGATCTGAGGAATCTCCCATTCCTTGTCGTGGTGCCGCCTTCTGATGGTGGCGTACTGGGCCACCTGCAACGAAGTGGGTCACGGGGTCCAGCCGATGATCTCGACCTGTCCGGTCAGACCGCGATCGGCGAGGAGCCCGGCTGCTCCGGCCGGCGCCCGTCCGCTCCCGCAGCACACGTCCAGCCACCGCACGGGCGTTGCCGCGCCGACGCGGGCGGTCGACTCGGCCACGACGTCGATGTCGAGTTCCGACCGTAACCGTTGGAGCCGTAGAGGGGCCGCTCGCGATTCGTCGTGCAGTTCGCCGCCACCGACGATCTCGCCAGCGCGTCCTCATCGAGCAACCGCGTCACTCCGGCATTGTGCCCCATCAACGTAGAAAGCGCGCCACGTCCACCGGCCGTGGTCGGCCACCACTCGGTCGGCGGCATGTGCGGGCGAGTTCGGTGGCATGTCTCGTCCCAGGCTGGGCGGAGTTAACGAGGCTGACCCCGGTGCCGCCCGCGGGTGTACTGCCACCGGTGCACCAGTTTATGATCTTGGTGTGGCAGGTTTGCCATAGAGCGAGAGACGCGGTCGTCGCGCTCGATGTCGTAGGTGCGGTTGAGGAAGAGATCCTCTCGTACAGGTTCGTGGGCGATATTGACGGTCCACTCATTGAACGTCCAGCCGATGGAATACCCGGACATCCGGAAGTTGGCCCGGTACTTGAAGGACTGCCCGTCAGTGAGGGTGCCGAGACGGATCGTCCGTCGAAGGACGGGGTAAGACGCCCATACGGGCTGCCGCTCGGTCCTGATCGCTTCTCCTTCCTGCCGCAGGCAGAGCCAGTCGACGCCTGACAGCGCGTCGTAGGCGCGGACGCTTTCGTCTGGCTCATACCCCTGGTACTCAGCCATCCGGACCTCGTGCACCAGTACGTGCCCGTCGGCCAGCTGTGGAAGCGGAAATTGCCGGGGCAGACGGCCGCGGACCGTTGCCTCCGTCGAACCTCTGCCCGAAGACGTCCACCAGATCTGGATGCGTTGGATCACCAGCACACCCTCAGAATGACAGGCGCCGAGCATGCCCCAGCGACGCTTTACCGACCGCGCAGTCGAGAGCCCACGCCTCGAGGTCTCCCGACGCGGGAGATCAACCCGCAATGAATTCTCAGTGCGGCCTGTGCGGACGACGACTCAGGGTGTCCGTTGTCCATCTGGTCCAGAGGTCGTCCGAGCTAGGCGTGCATGACGAGGTGCTCCCCGCACCCTCGCGTTATCGGAACGCTGAGAACCGGCGTCCCGGAAATCTTCGCCAGAATTTCGGAAGGCGGTGTCGGATCGGGGGGTCCGCGTTCGTAGTAGAAGTGAGGCGCCGCGCCCAGGGCGCTCGAGAAGGGGTCGCGATCCTGGGACAGGTGCCCGCAGTGCGTCCAGCCGACCGGAGCACGTGACACACCAGGACCGGAACCCCATCCTTCACTGGAGAGGACAGCAATGATGATCGATTCGACGGCAACCGGCGGAACCAGGCCCTTCAGGTTCGGGGTCGTCGCTCCGCTCGGAGTAGACCTGCCGACGTGGCGAGACCGGGTGCGCCGTATCGCCGACAGCGGATATTCCACGCTGCTGATGCCCGACGTCCCGCGCTGGCAGCCGGCGCCTGCCCCCGCGCTGGCCGTCGCGGCCACCCTCACCGACCTGCGGGTCGGCAGTTGGGTGTACGCCTCCCCGCTGCGCCCGGCTTGGAGCACCGCGTGGGAGGCGCACTCGCTGTCGGTGCTCACCGAGGGTCGTTTCGAGCTGGGCATCGGCACCGGCCGGCCCGGCATCGAAGACGAACTTCGCGAGTTGGGACTGCCCGTCGTACCACCGCGCGAGCGGCTGGCCCAGGTCCGCCAGACCGTGACGGCGCTGCGGGATCTCGACGGTCCGGACTTGCACACGCCGGTGGTGATGGCGGTGCGCGGGCCGAAAGCCCAGGCATTGGCGGCCGACCTCGCGGACACGGTCGCCTTCGCGCTGATGCCGGGAGACGATCGGGCCGAAATCACCCGGGTGGTACGCGACTTCCGCTCCCGCGCCATCCGAGACGTCGAACTCGCGCAGCACGTGGCGGTGGTCGGCGACAGCGTCGCGCCGTTCATGGCGTCCCCCGACACCGACCCTGCTGCGCTTCGCGCGGCGGACTCGCTGGCGGTGCTTCCCGATGACCCCGTGGCAGCCGCCGAGGAGATCCGGCGGCGACGGGAGGAGACCGGCTTCTCCTACTTCGTCTTCGGCGCCGACTTCGCCGAGACGCTCGCCCCGGTCGTAGCCGAGTTGGCCGGACATTAGGCCCGCCGGACAGCGAACGGGTGGTTGGACGGGCAGCACATCGGCGCTCTTCTCGGCAGAGGCGTTCCGGTTGGAGACCCGCGACCGGTACAACGAGCCCGGCGGGCGTCCTTCGTTCGAAGGGTTCATGGCCGGTGGCCGGGAGCTGGACGCCTCGGTCAGTTCCGGTCCCTGGTAGGACATGACCCGGCGGGCGTTGGACGAGGGACGCCCGTTCTGTCGTGTCCGGGTGGTGAGCGTCCCGTTGGGTGATTACTCGCGGTATGCGCTGTGGTCGGCGCAGGGGAATCTGGCCGCCGGTGAGGAGATCCGCTATCTGGACCGGGAGCGTGCCGCTGGGCTCGGCCTTCCGGTGCGGCCGCCGGAGGACGCGTGGCTGCTGGACGATGAGCGCGTGGCCGTGCTGCAGTTCGACGCCGACGACGTGTTCACGGGGCGCAAACCTGCCCGAACACGTGTGGCAGTGCGCCTACGACGCCGACCGGCAGCCTCGCCCCGGGCGTGGGTGGCCGAGCTGACCGGGATGCTGACCTGTCTTCGTGGCCGAAGGGCATGCGGGTCATCGTCCGCCGCGAACGCCCCCACCCAGGCGCGCAGCTGCGGTTCACCGACATCCACGGGCACCGCTTCACCTGCTTCGTGACCGGAAGCCGGCCCGGCGGCAAGCACGGGCAACTCGCCGGGCCGGAACCGGGCCGGAACTACGTCACCGCCGCCGGGCCCGCTGCGAGGATCGCATCCGCTGCGCCAGGACACCGGCCTGCGCAACCTGCCCCTGCACAACGCAGCGGCCAACCAGATCCGGCTCGAACTCGTCGCGCTGGCCACCGACCTGACCGCCTGGGCCCAGATGCTCGCCCTCGCTGATCATCCGCCGAGCGACCCAACCGACCTCAAGAAAAATCGAGGTTAGCGTTCAATCCTGCAGAGATAGTCCCGCTGTCCGGGCTCAGAGCGATCATCTCGACACCACCATGCAGAACACCGGATTCTCCGCACAGTCGAGGCGCGTACTACCCGGCCCCCTCTTGGGACGGCCCTCAAGACGTCCCGACTTGCGGGACCACCCGTGCCCGACACGGTGGGTCACAAGGCCCGTGCTTCAGCACGGGAGCCCGTCCCAAAGGAAACCAGTGCCCGTCGCCCAGCGCGAGCACTCACACCAAAGGAGAAATCATGAAGTGCGTCACCGCCATCAACGTCCTGAGCAACGGCTTTCGCCGGCTGTGGCGCCGAACCAAGCGCGGTCTCGCGGTCATCGTTTCCGGCTGCGTCGCCGGCGCCCTGGTCGGCGGCGTCCTTTTCGGAGTCGTGCCCTACCTCGTCCTCGCCGCCCACGGGTTCACTCCCGGCTTCGAGGTCGTCATTCCCGCCTTCGTCGAGAACATGGTGGGCTGGGGCATCCTCAGCGCTGTCGGCGGCACGCTTGTCCTTGTATTGGACGATAACGACCTGCTGTCGGCGCTCGCCGTCGGGCTTGGGCTCATCGGCCTCCCCGGTGGCTTTGCCGGCCTTATCGCCGACGGCCTTCTCGTCGGTGCCCCGGGCACTCTCATCTGTGAACTGGGTTTTACGTCAGTCATCGTCGCCAGCGCCATTATCGCCGGCGGCCTGGTCTACGCCCTGGTCTACGACGACTAGTGCTCCATCGGGGCGGCGGTCGTGAACACCACCACCGGCTGATCAACTCTCACCCGGCGGGACGAATCGCAAGGACCCGGTACCACCGGGTCCTTGTTCTTGTGCGCCCAGCATGGGCGCCATGGCCAGGCCCGCCTTCATGCCGGAGACGTGCTCCAGGGCGAGCTGGGCGAAGCCGTCCTCGGGGCGGGCCGCGGCGTGCGGGGCGATGGTGGCGGTGATGATCCGGCTGATCCGGTTGAACTCGCTGCTCAGCACCGCGATCTCGTGGGTGATCCAGTCGGCTGGGTTCACCGGAAACTGGTAGCCGTCTTTGCGGGTGTAGGTCAGCGGGGTCAGGTGCTCCAGCGCGGCGACGTCCTTGATGTGGTTCAGGCCCTTGCGGACGTGGTGGGCCGACAGGCCGGTGGCCACCATCAACTGCTTGAGCGCCAACCCGGCGGGTCGGGCCTCCATCAGCGCGACGGACCTGTTCACCGCAGACACCGGCGGCCAGAGAACCTTCCCGGCCAGACGCATCGTCTGGCATGGCCGGATCCTGACTCGCCGCGCAGCAGTTCGGCCAGGCCCTCTTCCAGGGTCAGGTCGCCGGTCTCGACCGCGGTCTCGATCCGGTCGGTGGTGGCCCGCACCCGCGCGAGCTGGGCGTGCACGGTGTCGCGTTCGGTCTCGGTGAAGGTGCGCCCGCGCAGCGTGGGCATCGTGCGGCCGATCGCCGCGACGAACGCCGAGCACGGCGCGATCAGGTCCAGGAACTCCCGGCTCTGCTGCAGCCGCTCCAGCGCGGGCCGGGCCGGCTCGCTGTGCCGCTGGACAGCCTGGCGGGACCGGACGACCTGGGGGCCCGGTTGACCATATGCCGGGCGGCCCCGTCGCCCATCGCCTTGAACGCCACGTCAGGGCGGCGCAAAAGGTCGGTGTCCGCCGCCGCGGCGACCTGCTCATCGGCGGCCAGGTCGTGGATCGCCGTCGCCTTCTCCGCGCTCGTCCTGGGGTGGTTGACCTTCTGCCCGACGACGCGTTTGGCGGCGTCCTCGGTCCACTCGTGCCGCAACCAGCCCGGAAGCGACTGCCCGCAACCCGGGCACCGCTGCTGCACGCCCTCGGCCACACCGCCAGCGTGACCGCCCCCCAGCAGGGTCGACAACGCCCCTCCAAGAGCGATCCCCGTACCGCCAACAAGATCACCGGGTCAGGAACGGCACTAAGGCCGCGCTGTACGTCCAGGAGTTCGAATCCCTGGCGTCGTCGGCGGTGTACGGCTCCGCGGCCCGCGAGTTGATCAGCAACGCAATCCGGACCGTGCAAGCAAGCTGAAGCAAGTTCCTGGCCATCCACGCCCGGCTAGGACGACGCTGAGGACGCAGCAAGACTAATGGGCGCGTAAGCCGCAGCGAGGCCCGGACTCTGGGAGCACGCCTTCCCCGCTCCTGCACTGCAGTGCCTGATGAAGACCGGTGGATCCTGGTGTCCAGGCCCCGCTGTTGACCTTGGCGGG
>NZ_SMKH01000344.1 GCF_004348515.1 Actinomadura sp. KC345
ACCCGCTCCCCCGGCGTCACCCGCTCCGGTGACCTGAAGTGGATGACGCGGCCGTCGTCCATCACGCCCTCGGCGGCGACCTCGCGTCCGTGGAACTCCGAGACCTCCACCCGGACCATCACCCGGTTCTCCCGGGCGGCCGGGTCCGCCGGACCGACGAGGTGGAAGTCCTCGGGGCGGACGGCGGCGACCGCCCGCGCGCTCGTGATCGGCTGCCGGCTCAGCCCGGTCAGCATCAGGCCGTCCTGGTCACCGACCGTGGCCTTCCCGCCGTCCGAGGAGCCGCCGCCGGACAGGACGGGCAGCTCCAGAAGGTTGCGGTAGCCCATGAAGCCGGCGATGTAGGCGCTGGCGGGGTGGGTGTAGACCTCCTCCGGCGTACCGATCTGCTCGACCACGCCGGCCCGCAGCACCACGACCCGGTCGGCGAGCGCGAGCGCCTCCTCCTGGTCATGCGTCACGTAGACGGTGGTGAGGCCGAGGTCCTGGTGGATCCGCCGGATCTCCGTCCGCATCTGGACGCGTAGCTTGGCGTCGAGGTTGGACAGCGGCTCGTCCATCAGCACGAGCCTCGGCCGCAGGACGATCGCGCGGGCGATCGCCACGCGCTGCTGCTGCCCGCCCGACAGCTGGCCGGGCAGCTTGCCGGCGTGCTCGGTCAGCTCGACCGTCGCGAGCGCCTCGTCGACCCGCCTGGCCGTCTCCGCCTTGCCGACCCGCCGGACCGACAGCCCGAACGCGACGTTCTTGCGGACGGACAGGTGCGGGAACAGCGCGTAGTTCTGGAACACCATCCCGAACCCGCGCCGCTCGGGCGGCAGCGTGTCGATGCGCTCCCCGTCCAGCCAGATCGCGCCGTCCGACAGGGGCAGCAGCCCGGCCAGGCAGTTCAGCGCGGTCGACTTGCCGCATCCGGACGGCCCGAGCAGGGCGATGAACTCGCCGCCCTCGATCCGCAGGTCGAAGCCGCTCAGCGCGGTGGCCCTGCCGAACCGGCGGGTGACCCCGTCCAGGCGCAGATGCCCGAACGCGGCACCCGCGTCCTTCTCCAGCACGGTCTCGGCCATCATGACGCACCTCCCGGGCACGCGGAGTCCGGTGTCACTGCTCCCGGTGTCACTGCTCCCGGTGTCACTGCTCCCGGTGTCACTGCTCCCGGTGTCACTGCTCCCGGTGTCACTGCTTCTTGACCTTCTGGCCGCCGATCTCCCGGTCCCAGCGGTCGAACGCGGCGACGAGCGCCTTGGCGTCCAGCGGCGGGGCCTTGGGGTTGTCGGCGATGAGCTTGTCGTACTCGGGGCGCCCGTACTCCTCGATGGCCCTGCGGCTCTCGGCCGGCGCCATGTCCAGCGTCACGCCCTTCACCGCCGGGCCCGGGTAGAAGTAGCCCTTGTCGAAGGTGACCGCCTGCTGCTGCGGCTGGAGGGCGAACTTCATCAGGTCGAGGAGGACGGCCAGCTTCTCGCCCGAGACGCCCTTCGGGACGACCATGTAGTGGGCGTCGGTGACCCAGGTGAAGCCGTCCAGCGGCTGGATCCTGACGTCCTTCGGCACCTGGCCGAGGACGCGCGGGTTGATGTCCCAGCCGGTGGTGCTGAGGATGACGTCGCGGGTGCCCTCACCCAGCTCCTTCATCGTCTGCGTGGTGCCGGTCGGGTAGTACTCGATGTACTGGTCGAGGTCCTTGAGGTACTTCCAGGTCTTCTCCCAGCCGTTCACCGGGTCCATGGGGTCGGAGTCCCCGAGGATGTAGGGCAGGCCCATCAGCCACGTCCGGCCCGGCCCCGAGTTGGACGGCCGCGCGTACATGAGCTTGTTCGGGTTGGCCTTGGCCCACTCCAGCAGTTCCTCCGCCGTCGTGGGCGGGTCGGACACCGTCTTGGGGTTGTACTCCAGCAGCGGCCCGGACGGGTAGTACGTCACGGTGACGCCCTTGTTCTGCGCCAGCTCCTGCATCTTGGCCGCCGGCTCCAGGTACAGGGAGTTCAGGTCGGGAAGCTTGTCGGAGTACTTGCCGACCAGGTCGACCCAGAGATCCTGCTCCAGGCCGGCGGAGAGCCCGTCGGTGCCCGTCAGCACCAGGTCGATGTCGAGTTGCCCCGCGTCCTGCTGGGCCTTGACCTTGCCGGCCAGTTCCGGCGCGGTCGCCTTCGTGTAGTTGATCTTGCTGATGCGGTCGGGATGCGCCTTCTTGTAGTTCTCGAAGATCTGCTCGGTGAGCTGGAGGTTTCCGGCGACGTCGATGATGTTCAGGGTGACGGCCTCGGACGGCATCGTGACGTCCCCGGCGGCCGGTTCGGACGCGCTGCCGCCGTCCGAACCGGGCGCGCCGCAGGCGGCCAGCAGGAGGCCGGCGGCGGTCGCGAGCGTGAGGAGGGCGGATCGAGGAGTTCTCATGGAGTGGGTCCTCCTGGCGGGACGGCTGGTCCCTGACGACCGGGCTCAGACCGGTCCGGTGGTGCCTCGGATGAGGAGTCGGGTCGCCAGCTCGGCGGCCGGCGGCAGGGGAGGCGCCTTCGGCGCCCCGGGGTCGAGCATCGAGTGCATGGTGGCGGCCGCCGCCCGCGACAGCGCGGCCACGGGCATGGCCACCGTCGTGAGAGGCGGATTGGTCATCGACGCCATCGGGACGTCGTCGAACCCGACGATGCTGAGCCCGCCGGGCTCACCGGGCTCACCGGGCACGGGCTTTCCGGGCACGGGCTTCCCAGGCACGGGCACGCCGCGCGCGGTGAGCCGTGACAGCACCCCGAGCGCGACCAGGTCGTTGTAGGCGAACACCGCCGACACGCCGGCGGCGAGCACCTCGTCCGCGGCCCGGAACCCTCCGGCGAAGCGCGGCTCGTACGGGCCGAGATCGACCAGCTCGATACCGCGTTCCTCGCAGGCGGCACCGACGAACTTGCGCCGCTGCCGGTTCGACCACGAGTTCGCCGGGCCGGACAGGTACGCGCACCGCCGGTGACCGAGCGCGTGGACGTGCGCCACCGCCTGGTCCATGCCGGGCTGGAAGTCCAGCAGGACCGACGGCGCCGCCCGGCTCGTCCGGTTGGCGAGGACCACGGTCGCCTTGGACGCGAGCGCGCGAAGCCGCGTCCCCGACATGCGCGGCGCGCACAGGATCAGCCCGTCGACCCGCTCGACCATGGCCTCGGCCAGCCGGAGCTCCGTCGACGTGTCCTCGTCGGTGTCGGCCAGGAACACCGCGAACTCGGTGTCCCTGAAGTAGGCCTCCACGCCCTTGATGAACGGCGCGAAGAAGGGGTTGGCGATGTCGGGGACGATCAGCCCGACGTTGCGGGTCCGCCCGAGGACCAGCGACTGCGCCGCACGGTTCGGCTGGTAGCCCAGCCGCTCGGCGCATTCGAGCACGCGCCGCCGGGTCTCGGCGTTGACGAGCTCCGGGGAGTTCAGCGCACGCGAGACCGTCGAGGGCGATACCCCCGCGAGGCTCGCCACGGCCCGGATGGAGGCCCGGGTGCTGTCCGCGCTCATGGCGACGAGTATGAAAACGTTTGCGGAACAGTGTCAATGGCGAGCCCGAAGAATCCACACCCGTGACAGACCCGTTACCTGCGCGCCGTTCAGCGATGCACCCGTGCCCCGCCGAACCGGGCGGAGGCGTTCCGGCGAACCACGGAGACCGCTAGTGCGCTGCGGAAATCACGTCGTCCAGCAGTTCACGCGAGGCCGTCAGGCTCTCGATCCGGCGGTCGATGCGAGCGCGCTCGGCCTTGAGGTCCTCGGCCATTTCGGCGCACAGCACCAGCCGCTCCCCCTCCTCGCGCACGCACGGCAGCAGCCAGGCGATGACCTGTGTCGACAGCCCGGCGGCCAGCAGCACGCGGATCTGGCGCACCACACCGACGTCGCCGTCGCGGTATTCGCGATAGCCGTTCCCGGCTCGCCCGGGCGAGAGCAGCCCCTGCTCCTCGTAGTAGCGCAGCAGCCGGACGCTCACGCCGGTCCGGCGGGACAGCTCACCAATGCGCACGGTACCGCCTTCTCCACTTGACCCTCACACAGATGTGAGACTTTACCGTTATGCCCGCCCCGAACAGCAACAACACGGTGGAGACAGGCATGAACGACACAAGGGTGGCAGTCGTGACCGGCGCGGCCGGAGGCATCGGGCGCGCCATCGCCCGGCGCCTCGCCGGCGACGGCTTCCACGTCGTGGTCAGCGATCTCGCGTCCACGCACGGGAAACTCGATCAACTGGCCGGGAGCTCGCCGCCCAGGGCGTGCGCTCGCATGCGATCACCGCGGACGTATCGGACGAGGCCGACGTCGAACACCTGATCGGGACGGCAGTCGACACACTGGGCGGGCTGGACGTGATGGTGGCCAACGCCGGGATCGTCACCGCGGCCCCGCTGCTGGACCTCTCAACGGCGGAATGGGACCGCGTCATGTCCGTCAACGCGCGCGGCGCGTTCCTGTCCTACCGGGCAGCGGCCAGGCAGATGATCAAGCAGGGACGCGGAGGAAGGATCATCGGAGCGGCCTCCGTGTCCGCGCACAAAAAGCTCAGCCCTGGTCGGCCATTACTCGGCGTCCAAATTCGCCGTGCGCTCCCTGGCCCAGGCCGCCGCCCTCGAATGGGCCGAGCACGGAATCACCGTCAACGCCTACTCCCCCGGCCTCGTGCACACGAGCATGTGGGACGACCTGGACCGGGAGATCGTCGCCCTGCAGGGAGGCGAGCCGGGCGACGTCATCGCCGGCGCGATCCCCGACATCCCGCTCGGGCGCGTCCAACGCCCCGAGGACGTCGCCGGCATCGTCTCCTACCTCGCCTCCGACGACGCGGCCTACATCACCGGCCAGTCAGTGATCATCGGTGGCGGAATGCTCCTGACCTGACCCGATCGGCAGCGGAGTGGCGAGCTCATGCCCCCGGTGCCCTCGTCGGCGCCCTCGCCGGCGACCGCAGAGCGACGAGAAGGATCAGTCGGCGAAAGATCAGTAGGCGAAGGCCGTACCGCATGCAATCGCCCTCCCAGAGGAGGAGTCGACTCCGCCAAGGCAGGCATACCGTGGCCGGTCCTCTCCGATGGAGACGGCGACGAGTTGCCCGTTGTTCGGCCTGCCGGGAATGGTCTTGCTGACGCGCATCGGCTTGCCCTCGGTGAAGGTGAACAAGATGGTGTCCGGCGGCTCGCCCTTCTTCATCACGCCGTACCCGGTGCGGCCGTCCGGGGCCATGACGGCGGTGCTCACGTTCCCTGGACCGTCCGGCTGCCGGAACAGGACGCGGCCACCACGCAGGTCCGCGCCTTGTCCATCGGTGTCGCGCTGTTCATCGGTGTCGAGCGCATGCACGGCGACGTTCCTGATGCCGAGTCCAGCGGTCCTTACAGGCCGAGAAGCCACGGAAGGGCCGACTGGCCGGACGTCACCGATGGTGTAACCGACCGTGCGGTTGTCGTCGGCCCAGACGACCTCTCCGATGATGGTGGGACCGGACGTGCTCCAGGTGCGGCGGTCGTCCGATTCGACATCGCGGACGGTCAGGCCGGCGCTCGGTTGCGCCCCATCGTCACAAGGGGCCGTCGTGTAGGCGATCCGATCGCCGTCCGGGCTGATCGCGAGCCCCGCGACGCGGGACGGGACGACGCCTCCCTCCAGCGGCTCGATTCCGGTCACCTGGCCGTCGCCGGCGAGACCGAAACGGTAGAGACGCGACTCGCACGGCTTGTCCCGTGAGGAGACGACGAAGAAGTCGCCATCGGGCCCGGCGACGAGCTCTCGCGCCTGACCGGCGGATGGCGGCGGCCGAACCTCGTCGACCAAGCGGCTCGTGCGATCCTGCTGGATCGCACGCACCTGGAACCACGGTTCCGGTCCGCTCCGCTGCGACGAATGGCCCATGCGTCCCACGGAGAGAAAGAAGCGCGGCTTCCGCTCGGTGCCGTCAGGCGTCCCAGACGCCGCGGGCTCACCGGCCAGCAGGTGCACTACGCCGATGGAGGCCGCGACCGACAGGGCCATCGCGACCGGTGCCGCCCAGCGCCGTACCCGCCAGGACCACGGCTCAGCATCCTGCGGCTCGAACCATCCGTCCGCCGTCTCGTCCGCCATGTCGTCCGCCATCCGGCGATCATGCCGTGCCAACGGGCGCCGCGGGCTCGTACAGCGAGATCGGGTACGCCGTCGCCGCGTGGGACGCGGGCCGGCCGGACCCTCCCGCTCGTGGCTGCGAGACACCCACCGGCGGGGACGCCGCGTTCGGCGGCGCCCCCGCTGCTGTTCGCCTTTCTGCGGGTCGTGTCAGGTGGTGATGGCGCTTTCGAGGAGTGGGCGATGGCGGAGCATCCAGGCCGCGGACCGTGCCTGCCAGGCCAGCGCCCACAATGAGGCGACGTCGTCCGACTCCGGCGTGATCCGGGCCTTGACGGCTACACCGGCACAGTCGCGGACCGCGTACTCGATCATCCTGGTGACGAAGCCGCGCCGGTAGTCGACGGTGAGGCCGTAGCCGTCCAGGAAGAGCCGGAGCTGCCGGGCGCGAGCCGCCGCATCGGGCAGGTTCTGGCGTTCGGCGATGTCATCGTCGTGCAGTTGGGCGTTCCACCATGCGGCGCCCGCGACCTCATCGAGCCGATCGGTCGGCCCGGCCGCGGTCCAGTCGATGTAGGCGACCGGCAGGCCATCGCGCGCGACGGTGTGCCACGGACCCGCGTCGCGGTGGCTGATGATCGCGCCGGGTGCGTCGCTGTGGAACGGCCACGGCCGCCAGACCGCGTCGTGCGGCGGCCGGAAGGACGCGGTCGCCTCGTGCAGGTCGTGGAGCAACCGCCCGGCGGACCACACGCCTTCGTCGCTCCAGGCGTGCGGGTGGACGGAGTCGCCGTCGATGTAGCCGACGACTTCGTGTCCCTGATCGTCGTATCCGTCACCGACGACGCGGGGGCTGCCGGTGAACCCGACGTCCTCCAGATGGTTGAGCAAGACGTGAACAGTGGGCGTCCAGGGCGCGGCCGGACGAAGCACCGTGTCGCCGTGGCGTAGGACCGGTGTGGGCTGGCCTTCTGCGCCGGTGAGCGGCTCGAAGGAAGCGTGCGAAGACACTCGAACTCCTTGAGTTTCGAAGCCGTGAAGCGCTCGGGCTTCACGCGGGCAAGACGGCAGGGGACGTCCCTGCACTTGCGCTCGCTTCGACCCCACAGGCGAGTGCGCACCGAACACGCAGGCCGAACATGCGGCCGGCGGCCCGGGGTGGTCAGACCGGGGGGCGTCGGACCGAGCCAGCGGACCGAGCCAGCGGACCGAGCCGCCGAACCAAGCCGCCGAACCAAGCCAGCGGACCGAGCCGCCGAACCCGGGGCGTCCGACCGGGGTGTCAGACCGGGGCGTTCGCCCGGGGCGTCCGACCGGGGCGTCGATCAGACCGTGCCGATCAGACCGTGCCGATCAGACCGTGTTGTGCCTGGTGGCCGAAGCGGTCGCCGGGGTCATGCCGAGAACCATGATCGTCATGATTGACCTCCTTGGGGTCCGGCTTGGAGCCTCACCGGAACGCTGTCACGGCACCTCCATGACAGCAACGCGTTTTCGCCGCCGTGAGCGACCTGACCGCGCGAATCTCGTTATGGGCCCGGGGCCGGGAGACGTCCTCGGGCGTGGGGCCCGGTTCGTGGGTGCGGGTTCGACG
>NZ_SMKH01000345.1 GCF_004348515.1 Actinomadura sp. KC345
CCCTCCTCCACACCCGGCCCCGCCTGCGGCCCTGCCTGTGGCTCAGCCTGTGGTCCCGCTTGCGGTCCCGCCCCCGGCTTCGTCTCCGGCTTCGGCTGTGGCTCCATGGTGCCGAGCTTGTTCGCCCAGTCCAGCATGGTGTGCACGCGTCCGACCACGATGTCGTGCATCTCGTGGGCGAGCCGGGCCCGTTCCGCGGCACGTGCGCGGTCGGCCAAGAGCAGCCGCTCCCGTTTCGCCCGCTCGGCCCGTTCGGTGAGCGCGGCCACGAGGCGGCGCCAGGCCCCGGCGTACAGTCCGAGCAGCGCCGGCAGGCCGAGGAACACCGCCGCCACCGAGATGACCCCGGCGTGCGGATCCCACGGCCGGGCGGCCATGGCCAGCAGGACCAGCACCATGGCGGTGCCGAGGGCGGGTCGCCGGGAGTGCGCGGTCAGGGCGTAGGCCGCCAGCGGAGCCACCGCCGGGACGAGCAGCCTGGTGGAGTCGCTCGCCGGAAGAAGGTCCGCCGCGCCGGTCGCGGTGAGCCCGATCATGACCGCCGCCCCGGCCAGCGTCGGCGCGGCCGCCAGGTGAGGATGGCGCCGCCGGAAGAGGAGTGCGGCGGCCAGCGGCAGTTGCAGCACGATCTCGACCAAGGGGAACGTCGGCTCACCCTGGCCTGCCGCCTGCGAGGAGGCCACGCTGACGCTGAGCAGCAGCGTCCAGACGATCGCGGCCGCCGCCACGGCCAGATCGGACCGGTCGACGCGCGGCGGGTCCGGCGGGCGGCCGGCGGCGACCGGCGGGAGCCGGCCGATGCGCGGGCGGGCGTCCTCCTGCGCGGCGGGGGGCGGCTCCGGGGGCCCGCGGAGGACGCCGATCAGCTCCCGCAGCTCCACGAGCGCCTCGCACCCGGTCGCCCGGACGTTCTCGGCCGCGTCCCGGACGGCGTCACCGGCGGCGGTGACCCGCAGCGCCCCGGCGTGCAGCACCATCAGGCTGACGCGGTGCGTGACGACGTCGTGCAGCTCCATCGCCAGGCGGGTGCGCTCCTGGGTCCTGGCCCGCTCCTCGCAGAGGTCCCGTTCGCGTTCCGCGTCGCGGGCGCGGTCGGTCAGCGTCCGCACGAGCATCCTCCGCGCCTCGCCGTAGAACCCGAGCAGCATGGGGGCGCACACGTACAGCAGCCCGTCGCCGGCGATGATCACCGACGTCGACCAGGGGTGCGTGACGATCAGCGTGAGCAGCGCCGCCATGGTCCAGGCGCGTCGCCGGTCCTTCCTGTAGAGGTGACCGGCGTATCTGACGAAGGACGGAGCCAGCGCCATCAGCACATTGGTGGGCACGTCGGCGGTGGCGAACCAGCCGGGCACCAGCAGTGCCACGGCGGTCACTCCGGCGACGGCGACCCCGGCGGCCGCGGTCGCCGCGACCGCACCGGCCTGCCAGCCCGCGGTGATCAGGGCGCTGACGAGCACCATGCCGGCCGCGCCGACCAGGGGGCTCGCCTCCGCGGGCCCGTCGGGGAGCGCGAGCGGCAGCAGCCAGGCGACGCCGGCGGCGGCGAGCAGGACCGTTCCATCGACGATCCGCTCCCGGACGGGCCATGCCGCCGGTGACGGCAGGTACTCCATACCGACAACCGTAGGCGGAGTTCGCTCCTGGAGACCCGTTCACCAGCGCGAAGGCGACTAAGGAGGGTAGGCCGGGGCGGAGTCGTCCACTTTCGTAGGCACGACTCACCGCCTTCGCGGCTAGTGCGGCGCCCGTGGCGGCCACTGGACTGGTGACCGACGGATGCGACGCACGAGAGGACGTCACCGGATGAAGGTGGGGAACCGGCGCTTGCCGCTGGCGCTGCTGGGCTTGACCGGGGTGGTGGGCGCCATGACGGCGTGCGCCGATGCCAGTACGGCGGAACTCAGCGCAGACGCCGGGACCGGCGGGAACATCGTGGAGACCGAGTACGGGTCGGTTCGCGGCAAGGCGGACGGGAAGGTCCGCGTCTTCCAGGGCATCCCCTACGCCGCGCCGCCGGTGCGCGAGCTGCGCTGGAAGAACCCGAAGCCGCCCGAGCCGTGGAAGGACGTCCGGGACGCGACGAAACCCGGCCCGGCATGCCCGCAGAACCCCGGCGAGATCCCCGGCGGGAGCAAGAACGAGGACTGCCTCAACCTCAACGTGACCGCGCCCTCCGGTACCCCGGCCAAGCCCCGCCCGGTGATCGTGTGGGTGCACGGCGGCGGCTACTACATGGGAGCGGGCTCCAACTACGGCGCCGAGCGCATGGCGACCCAGGGCGATGCCGTCGTGGTGAGCGTCAACTACCGGCTCGGCGTGTTCGGCTTCTTCGGCCACCCCGGCCTGGAGGGCTCGGGGACGTACGGCCTCAAGGACCAGCAGGCCGCCCTTTCCTGGGTGCAGCGCAACATCGCCAGGTTCGGCGGCGACCCCCGCAACGTCACGTTGGCGGGCCAGTCGGCGGGCGGGATCAGCGGATGCGCGCAGCTCACGTCGCCGGGCGCGAAGGGCCTGTTCCACAAGGTCGTCATGCAGAGCGGGTCATGCTCGGTCGGCTGGCTCAGGAACTTCGACTACCGGGGGCAGAAGCCCGAGAAGATCTTCCAGCCGCTCGCGACCGTCCAGGACCGCGGCCGCAGGACCGCGGCCGAGCTGGGCTGCGCGGGCGAGGACCCGGCGGTGATGGCCTGCATGCGCGGGCTGCCCGTGGACGACCTGCTGCCCGTCCTGGAAAAGGACATGCACCCGGCGTACGGGAACGATGTGCTGCCCATGCGGCCGTCCACCGCGCTGAGCGTGGGACGCTTCCACCGCGTCCCCGTGCTGTCCGGACACACCCGCGACGAGTCCACCCAGAGCACGGCCGTCTACGACGAGGCGGGCCCCGGTCAGCGCAAGCCGATGACCGAGCGGACCTTCGACGCGGTGATGGCCGAGACGTTCGGCGAGGACGAGGCGGCGGTCCGGGCCGAGTACCCGGGATCGGCGTACGACTCGGCCGCGCTGAGGTGGTCGGCGATCGTCACCGACCGCAAGTGGGCCCTCTCGCAGTACGAGATGGCCCGCAAGCTGGCCCGGCGGGTGCCGGTGTACCAGTACCAGTTCGCCGACCCCGAGCCGCCGGCGCTCTCCCCCGTGCCGCCGAAGATGCCGATGGGCGCCCAGCACGCCTCCGAGCTGTGGTCCCTGTTCGACCTGGGCGGGATGCCGCCCGACCTCGACGCCGGGCAGCGGCGGCTCGCCGAGCAGATGATCGGCTACTGGACGAGCTTCGCGGCCTCGGGCGACCCCGGGAAGGCCACCGGCCCCCGGTGGCCGCGGTTCAGGACCCTCGGGCACCGTGTCCCGCACGTCCAGGCGCTCGCCCCGGGCGACGGCGGCATCCGCCCGGTCGACGCGGCCGCCGAGCACCACCTCCGCTTCTGGACCAGCTTCGCGCACTGACCTTTCGCGCACTGCCCCCTCGTCCGCCGAGCCGACCCCCGTTGGGCTCGGCGGGCGAGGTCCCCGCCGCAGCCGGGGACATACGCATTGACAGCGGACGGCCCACCTCCTTAACGTGACGGTGATGTCAAAATCACTGCCCTGGGGGTGATGGTGAGTCACCGCATCAGTGTCGGCGAGTCGGTCACGATGACCGCCCGGAACAAGCCGGACGCGCCCAGCTTCCTGTTCGCCGACGGGTCGCACCACACGTTCGTGCGGACCAATGCCCGGGTGAACCGCCTCGTGTCGGCGCTGCGCGCCGAGGGTGTCGGCCGCGGCGACCGGCTGGCGGTGTTCTCGCTGGACTCGCACCGCTACGTGGAGATCGTCCTCGCGGCGCTCAAGCTCGGCGCGGTCTACGTCCCGCTGAACTACCGGCTCAGGCGCGGCGAGATCGACACGCTGGTCGCACGCGCCGGGCCGGTGGCCTTCTTCTACGACGTCCGCTACGAGGAGTTGCTGCGGGACCTGCCGGAAGCGCACGAGAGCATCCGCCTGTTCGTCGCGCTCAACGACGGGGACGCCGCGGACGGCGCGGACTCGCGGTACGAGGCGCTGCTGGCGACGGGCCACGAGGGCGAACCGGCGGTGGTGGCCACGGACGAGGACGTCATCGGCCTGGCGTTCACCTCGGGCACGACCGGGCTGCCGAAGGCGGTGCTCCAGTCCCAGCGGATGATGAAGGCGATCATCAACGAGCAGGTGATCGAGTACCGGATGCGGCCGGACGACGTGCGCTACTCGGCGGCGCCGACCTTCCACATCACGGGCATCTGCCAGCTCCTGATGTGCGTCGCCTACGGCACCCCGTCGCTGATCCTCCCGCAGTTCGACGCCCGGACGACGCTCGACTTCATGGCCGCCGACAAGCTCACCGCGGTCTTCATGGTGCCGACCATGATCAGCACCATGCTGGGCCTGCCGGACGTCCACGACCACGACTACGAGCGCCTCAGGCTGATGTACTACGGGGCGGCCGCGATGTCGCCCAACCTGCTGCGGCGGGCCATGGACACCTTCGGCTGCGACTTCCTCAACGCCTTCGGCGCCGGCACGGAGGCCGGGCTGCAGGCCGTGCTCACCCCCGAGGACCACCGGCGGGCGCTCGACGGCCGCCCGGACCTGCTCGGATCGATCGGCAAGCCCGCGTACGGGGTCGCGCTGAAGATCGTGGACGAGGACCTGAACGAGCTGCCGCCCGGCGAGGTCGGCGAGATCGCCACGCGCAGCGACATGGTGATGGACGGCTACCTGGAGATGCCCGAGGAGACCGAGCGGGCGCTGCGCGGCGGCTGGTTCCGGGCCGGTGACCTCGGCTACCTCGACGAGAACGGCTACCTGTACCTGAGCGGCCGGAAGAAGGACATGATCGTGCGGGGCGGGGAGAACATCTACCCCATCGAGATCGAGTCGGTCCTCGCCGAGCATCCCGCGGTGGCGCAGGTCGCCGCCGTGGGGGTCCCCGACGAGCACTGGAGCGAGGTGGTCCGCGCGTGGGTGACTCTCCGCCCGGGGACGACGGCGACCGGCGAGGAGTTGGCGGCGCACTGCGCGGAGCGGCTGGCCAAGTACAAGGTGCCGGCCGAGTTCCGCTTCGTCGACGCCCTGCCGACCAACGCCAGTGGCAAGATCCTCAAGCGGGAGCTCCGCACATGGGAGTGACCGGCCCGCCCGCCCGCGTCCGGGCCGCCGCACGCTCTCCGGCGGACTACGCTCGTTTATGACACGATTGTCAAAAGTGGTGCCCGGAGGTGTGCGGCGCCAGATGGAGGAGCCCCCAGAATGAGTCCGCGCGGTGGAAGTCCCAAGGGCAGGGTGATCGTCAGCGCGTCCGCCTCGCAGATCGAGCGGCGCGGCGCCGGGCCCATCACGCCCAAGGGTCGTGAACGGCGGGCGAAGATCCTGGCCGCCGCCCGCGCCGTGTTCGAGACGAAGGGGTTCCTGGACGCCCGCGTTGCCGACATCGTGGCCGAGGCCGGGGTCGCGCAGGGCACGTTCTACACCTACTTCGACTCCAAGGAGGCGGTCTTCAAGGAGGTCGCGCAGTCGGTCATCGAGACGATGATGGACAACCTCCACACCGACCGCGTGCTGGACGTCGATCCCGTCGAGCGCATCCGCCTCGCGATGTGGCGGTTCGTCGACGCCTTCCGCCCGAACGCCGTGATGATCGGCCTCATAGAGCAGGTCGGGACCTTCACCCCGGAGATGCGGCAGCTGCGCCTCGCCCTGCGCGAGTCCTTCGTGGACCGGACGGCGCGGGGCATCCAGCGGATGCAGGCCGACGGCATCGCCGACCCCGAGGTGGACCCGGTGCTGTTCGCCGAGGTGCTCGGCGCCATGGTCGACCAGACCTGTTACATCTGGTTCTTTCTCGGCAAGGAGTTCGACCCGCGAGAGACGGTCGAGACGCTGACCCTGGTCTGGGCCAGGGGAATCGGCATCAAGGACGTCTGACCCGAGTCCGGGCCCGTTCCCACCGCCTGCCGCGACCGAGGCCGGGACCCGGCGGCAAGAAATGTGATGTTGACATCACATTTCATCACGATTAGCGTCGCTGTGTGAGAGAGAGGAGCCCACTGCCATGGCAGAGCCCCTGCTCATCGACCGGTGCGACGGCGTCCTGACCGTCACGCTGAACCGGCCCCGCGTGAAGAACGCGATGCCCCTGGCGGGCTGGGCGGCGTTGCGGGACGCGTTCCGCTCGGTCGACCCGCTGGCGGACCGGGTGGTCGTGGTGACGGGCGCGGACGGCGACTTCTGCGCCGGCGCGGACCTCGACACCGGCGCCCCCAACACTGGCGCCCCCAACACTGGCGCCCCCAACACTGGCGCCCCCAACACCGGCGCCTCCGGTACCGGGACGCACCCGGTGGACGACATGCGCATCGTCGGCGACGCCTGCCTCGCCCTCCACCGGCTGCCGGTGCCGACCATCGCGCGGGTGGACGGCGTGGCCGTGGGCGCCGGGATGAACCTGGCGCTGATGTGCGACTTCGTGGTGGCCTCGACCAGGGCCAGGTTCTCGGAGATCTTCGTCCAGCGGGCCATGTCGGTGGACTTCGGAGGCTCCTGGATCCTCCCCCGGCTGGTCGGGCTGCACCGCGCCAAGGAACTGGTCCTCCTCGGCGACATCATCGACGCGGGCACCGCGCGGGAGATCGGCCTCGTGCACCGCGTCGCCGACGAACCCGAGCTGGACGCCGCGGTGGCCGAACTCGCCGCCCGGCTGGCGGCCGGTCCCCGCCTCGCCATGGCGGGCTCCAAGGCGCTGCTCAACGCCTGCTTCGACCGGACCTTGGAGCAGGCGCTCGACGACGAGGGCCGCACGCAGGCGATCAGCCTGTCCTCGCCGGACGCGGACGAGGCGATCGAGGCGTTCCGGCAGAAGCGGCCGCCGGTGTACGGCGGCACCCGTCCACAGGAGGGCTCATGACGACGCCCCATGCAGAGGCCGGGACACCACCGGCCGAGCCGTTCCACTGGGAACCCGAGCACGAGGAGTTCCGCGGAGTCGTCCGCAAGCTGACCGCGTCCCGGGCGCCGCTCGCCTGCGCGCCCTCGCCGAAGTCGGACGACCCGCGCGAGCGGGAGCTGTGGCGGTCGTGGGCGGAGGAGGTCGGCCTCCCGGGGCTGGTCGTGCCCGAGAGGCACGGCGGCGCGGGATTCACCCGGCTGGAGATGGCGATCGCGGCGGAGGAACTGGGACGGTCCGTGGTGGGCGGGCCGCTGTTCTCCTCGGCGGTCCTCGCCACGGAGGCGCTCCTGGCCCTCGAACAGGACGAGACGGCGGCGGCCGTGCTGCCCTCTTTGGCAGCGGGCGAATCGGTCGCGGCCCTGGCCGTCCTGGAGGAGAGCCGCCGGTGGCGTCCCGAGGACGTCGCGACCGCGGTGTCCGGAAACGGGGACCGCCTGTCCGGCGACAAGCAGATGGTCGTCGGCGCGGCCGACGCGGATCACCTGGTGGTGGCCGCCCAGGAGGACGCGGGCGTCTCGCTGTTCCTGGTCGAGACGGACGCCGCCGGGGTCGAGATCGCACCGTGCGAGGTCCTGGACCCGTCCCGCCCGATCGCTTCGGTGCGCCTCCGGGAGGCCCCGGCCCGGCGGGT
>NZ_SMKH01000346.1 GCF_004348515.1 Actinomadura sp. KC345
GTCGTGGTCGGGGCGGGGCTATCGGGCCTTTCCGCGGCGATCCACCTGGCGGCCGGGGGCCGCGAGGTCGTGGTGGTCGAGGCCGGCGACGGGCCGGGCGGCTGCTGCGGGTCGGCGACCCTGGGGCCCTACCGGTTCGACACCGGCCCATCGGTGCTGACCATGCCGGACGTCCTGGCCCGCACGTTCGGCGCGGCCGGGGAGGACATCGAGCAACGGCTGCCGCTCCGGCGCCTGGACCCCTTCTACCGGCTGGCCTTCCATGACGGCTCGCACCTGGACGTGGTGGCGGGCGCGCAGGAGATGGCCGACAACGTGCGGGCCCTGTGCGGACCGGCCGAGGCCGCCCGGTACCTGCGGTTCCGGCGTCGGCTCGGCGCGATGTTCGAGGCCGAGTGGTCGGCGTTCATCGACGCGGACATGACCCGGCTGCGCGGCATGGCCCGTCCCGCCGCGCTGCTGAGGCTGGCGGCGGCGGGCGGGTTCCGCCGGATGGACGCGTTCGTGGCCTCGCAACTGACCGACGAGCGGCTCGTCAGGGCGCACACCTTCCAGGCACTGTACGTCGGGCTGGCTCCGGAGAAGGCACTGGCGATCTACTCCGTCGTCGCGCACATGGACACCGTCGGCGGCGTCTACTTCCCCGCCGACGGCGGCATGAACGCGGTCCCGAACGCCCTGGCCGCGGCGGCGGAGAAGGCCGGCGCCCGCATCCGCTACGGCACGCGCGCCGAGCGGGTCGAGACCGGCGTCGGCGGGGTGACGGCGGTCCGGCTGGACGGCGGGGAACGGATCGCGGCGAGCCATGCGGTGATCGCCTGCGACCTGGTGCGGGCCCGCGCCGGTCTGCTGCCCGAGACGGCGGGCGACTGGCGGCTGCGGCGGCCGCGCTACTCGCCGTCCTGCGTGGTCATGCACTTCGGACTCGATCGGCGAATGCCCGGACGGGCGCACCACACCCTGCACTTCGGCCGGGAATGGTCGGCCACCTTCGAAGCCCTCGCGTCCGGACGCCCGCAACCCGACCCCAGCCTGCTGATCACCTGCCCGGAGACCGACGCGACGGCCGCGCCGGACGGGCACTCGACGCTGAGCGTCCTGGAACCCGCTCCCAACCTGGCCGCTGGAGCCGACTGGGAGGGGCTCACACCGCGACTGGAGCACCGGATGCTGAGCCGCCTCGCCGACCTGGGCTACGGGGACCTGTCGGCGGCGCCGCGGACCACCTTCGATCCACCGGCGTGGGAGCGGCTCGGCCACTCGGCCGGTACCCCGTTCGCCCTCGACCACCGATTTCGCCAGACGGCATGGCTGCGCCCCTCGGGCCGCAGCCGCCGCGTTCCCGGTCTGCACTTCGCCGGGATGTACACCGCGCCCGGCGTGGGCGTGCCACCCGCCTTGATCTCCGGGCGGCTGGCCGCCGTACGGATCATGGAAGGCAGCCGATGACGCTGACGACGAGCTACGAGCACTGCCGCCGCCTCAACGCCCGCCACGGGCGCTCCTTCTACCTGGCCACGCTGCTGCTGCCGGCGTGGAAGCGGCGGCACGTGCACGCCCTCTACGGTTTCGCCCGCCATGTCGACGACATCGTCGACGCGTCCGGTGACGTGGCCGGACGGGGCGAGGCGCTCGACGAGGTGACCCGCCGCTTGAAGGCGTCCCTGGCGGGCGAGCCGGCCGGAGACCCGGTGCTGCCCGCGTTCGTGCACACCGTGCGGTCCTTCGACGTCGAGCGTGCCGACATCGACGCGTTCCTCCGGTCCATGCGGGCCGACCTGACCGTCACGCGCTACGGCACCTACGACGACCTGCTGGCCTACATGGAGGGGTCGGCCGCCGCCATCGGCCTGATGATGCTCCCCGTGCTGGAGACGGTGCCGGGCGCGGAACGGATCGCCCGCGAGCCCGCCCGCGAGCTGGGACGGGCGTTCCAGCTCACCAACTTCCTGCGGGACGTGGCCGAGGATCTGGACCGGGGCCGCGTCTATCTCCCGCTGGACGACCTGGAGAGGTTCGGGGTGACCGAGGCCGACCTCGCCGGCGACTGCACGCGGAGACTGCGCGAACTGGTCGCCTTCGAGGCCGACCGCGCCCACGACCACTACCGCCGGGCACTGGAGGGTGTGGAGCTGCTGGTGCCGTCCTCACGACCGTGCATCCGCGCCGCGTACGAGCTGTACGGCGGGATCCTGGACCGGATCGCCGCCGCCGGGCACGACGTGCTGGCGGGCCGGGCACGGGTCCCCCGCCTCCGGAGGGCCGGAATCTTCGCGCGGCACCTGCTGGCCGCCTCCGCCGCGGGGCGCACGGAGCGTCGCCTGCCGTCCGGGGCCGTCTGACATGACCGGCGGCGGGAGGCGAGCGGCGGACGGCTCACCCCGGCCCGTCGTGCTGGACGCGATGGGCGGCGACCACGGGCCGGCCGAGACGGTCGCGGGCGCGCTGAGGGCCCAGCGCCAGCACGGGGTGCCGGTCACCCTCGTCGGCCGGGCCGACGCGATCGACGCCGAGCTTCGGCGGCACGGAGCCGCCGGCCGGGTGGAGGTGCTCCACGCCGACGAGGTGGTCCCCATGACCGAGCGCGGTGCGGGCGCCGCCGCGCTGCCGGGGACGAGCCTGATGGCGGGCTGCGAGCTGGCCCGGCGGAAGGGGGCGGCGTTCGTCTCGGCCGGCTCCACGGGAGCCGTGGTGACGGCCGCGGTCCGGACCTTCGGGCGGCGGGAGGGCGTGCTGCGTCCGGCGCTGGCCGTGGCCCTGCCCACCCCGGCCGGCGCGACCGTGCTGATCGACGCGGGCGGGACGGCCGACCCGACCGCGGAGATGCTCGCCCGGTTCGCGCTGCTGGGCGCCGGGTACGCGCGGGACGTCCTCGGCGTGTCCGATCCGTCCGTCGGCCTGCTGTCCATCGGCTCCGAAGGCGGGAAGGGCAACCGGCTCGTCCGCCGCGCGGGGCGGCTGCTGCCCGCCATGCCCGTCCGGTTCCACGGCAACGTCGAGGGCCACGACGTGCTGGCCGGGACCGTGGACGTGGTGGTGACCGACGGCTTCACCGGCAACGTCGTCCTGAAGAACATCGAGGGCTGCGTGCGCACCACGCTGGGCCTCGTCGCCGGGGCCGGGATCGCCGACCCCGGCCGGCTGGACGAGATCGGGCGGCTGTACACCGCCGACACCCACGGGGGCGCGGCGCTGCTGGGCCTGACCGGGACGGCCGTCGTCGCGCACGGCTCCTCGGCGTCGGCCGCCATCGCCCGCGCGTGCCGGGTCGCGTCCGATCTCTCCGCCGGAGGGGACGTGGTGAGCGGGCATCTCGCGGCGGGGACGGTCACGTGACGCGCTCAGTCCCGGGCGCGCAGCGGATCGCGGCCGTCCCAGGTGCCCTCGCTTCCCCGGGGCGCGAAACGCGCGAAGAGCTCTTCGGCGTACCAGTCCTCGCCGCGGACCCGGCCGATGACGTCGCGGTGCGCCCCGCCGCGATAGGCGAAGCGGGCGACGGCGTCCTCGTCCTCCCACAGCGAGAACGTCGCCTGCCGGGCAAGCGGCCACTCCCCCGCGCCGAGCGAGGCGATGCAGCCGTCCTCGCGGCGAAGGGCCCGGTCCACCTCCGCGATCGACCGGTAGAACGCCACCAGCCGCGCGGACCGGATCGATGCCCTGGTCAGGACGGCCACCGGGCCCGAGTGCCGAGGCCCTGCGGCCACCGCCGGGGGGAGCGGGTCGCGTCCGCCCCAGCGGCCGCGCGAGGCCAGCGGCGCGAGGCGGACATGCCACGACTCCTCGGCCTCCGCGCGCCACCGGGCCGCGATCGCCGAGGACTCCATGAAGCCGTCCAGCGCGGCTTCGCCGTCCCACACCGCGAACAAGGCCCAGCGGCGCAGGTCGGCGCCCAGGCTCATGGACCGGCCGCGGCCCGTGCCCAGCAACCGCCAGAACCGGAGCCCTGCGGCGGCGCGCAGCTCCGGCCGGTCGAACGCCATGTACCGCATGGCGTCCACACCCGCATACCTGACGAGGTGAAACGAGGCCATGACACCGCTGCTCGAAGGATCGCCCTCGCCGGTCGCCGCGAGATCTCTGCTCGTGCCCGTCATCGGCGGCTACCTGCTCGGCTCGATACCGGTCGCGGTGGTCGTCGGACGCGTCCACGGATTCGACCCGCGCTCGGTCGGCGACCGCAACCCCGGCTTCTGGAACGTCATGCAACGCGTGGGAGGACGGTCGGCCGCCCCCGTGTTCGCCGGTGACCTGCTGAAGGGCACGGCGGCGGGCCTGCTGGGGCTGGCGGTCGGCGGTGTCCGGCGGTGCACGCTCCGGCCGGTGACCGGGACCGGCGTCCTGCCCGTGTACGCGGCGGTGGGCGCCGCGATGGCCGGGCACGCGTGGCCGGTGTTCGCCGGACGCAAGGGCGGGCGCTGCGTCCTGACCTTCGTCGGCGGGTTCGCGGTCATCTGCCCGCCCGCCTTCGGGCTGGGTCTCGGGCTGCTGGCCGCGACCGGCATCGGCGGACGCTCGTTCGCCCGGGGCGCCCGCGTCGCGGTGTTCTCGCTGCCCGCGCTGCAACTGCTGTTCGCTCCGGCCGCGCACGTGGCCGGGACCGGGGCGCTGATGTCCCTCATCGGCCTGCGCTTCGGGCAGGCGGCGCTCGCCGATCACGCCGGCCGGCGAGACCGGCCGCGGCACGCCCGTAGGCGCGGCCGCGCCAGGTACGGCCGGGGCGCAGCGCGGACAGCGTGAGGCGCATGGCGGCGACCGGATCGAGCAGCGGTGAGAGCAGCAGGCCGAGCCCCGGTTCGCGGTAGCTGCCGCGAAGGGCGGCGGTGAGCAGGAGCCGCTGTCCCAGCAGGACTAGATCGAGCGGCTTCGGACGTCCGGCGGTCAGCCGCAGGACCGGCAGCGCGGCGGTCAGCCAGACCACCGCCAGATCGCCGGCGAGGCGGCCGGGCGTGCTGACGTCCCGCAACGCGATCGAGCGTCCCCACTGGCACCAGACGTCGGCGGCGGAGGTGTGCATGTCGACCTCCAGCAACGCGCCCGCGTCGACGAACGCGACCTTCCAGCCGTCCCGCGCGAGGAGCCTGCCCAGAGCGACGTCGTCGGTGAGGTGGCGGCGCACGCGGCCGAACGCGTCCGCCTCCACTATCGCGGCCTTGCGGAAGGCCATGCACTGGCCGTTGACCAGCAGGCGGCCGGGCGACGTCGCCGCCGGGCCGATCGGCCCGAACCGGTAGACCAGCGTGGTCAGCAGCGAGGCGTGCAGCGCCTGCTCGACGCCGCCGCCCGTGGCGAAGCGGGGGCCGGCGCTGACCAGATCCCACGCGTCCAGCAGCTCCGCCAGCACCGTGCACAATCCGGCCTTGGGACGGGTATCGGCGTCCAGCAGCACCACCACGGGCCCGGCCGCCGCCGCCACACCCTGCCGCAGCGCCCACTGCTTGCCCACCCATCCCGGCGGCGCCTCGGTGCCCGTGACCACGGTCGCGCCCGATCGGGCGGCCAGCCGGGCCGTGCCGTCGCGGGACCGGTCGTCCACGACGACGACCTCCCGGACCGCCGGATCGGCCAGCAGCGGCGCCAGGCACGGCCCGATCCGACCCTCCTCGTCGCGGGCGGGGATCACGACCGAGATCGGCTCCGCCGCGCCGTCCCCGGAGCCTCCGGTGAGCGGCGGCGGACGGTTCCGCCCTCGCGCCAGCCGCGCGGCCACCACCAGCGCCGCCACCGACTGGGCTGCGGTCAGCACCCCCACGACCGGCTCCCGTCGCGGCGGCGCCTCGACGCGCCTGCGGCGTGGAAGTCCCGCTCCACGAGGGACGCGACGATGCGGCCGCCCATCGCGACCAGCGGCAGCCCGCCGCCCGGATGCGCCGAGCCGCCCACCAGGTACAGGCCCCGCCGGGGGCCCCGGTTGCCCGGCCGGCGCAGCGGCGCCGTCGGCCCGCCGTACGCGGTGCCGTAGATGGCACCGCCCGGCGCGCCGTACCGGTCGCGCAGGTCCGCGGGCGTGAACAGCTCCACGAACCGCAGCCGCCCCGACAAATCGTGCCCGCGCTGCGCGAGCCGCTCCAGCACCAGGTCCCCGTATGCTTCCGGCGTCATCGGCCATCGCCCGGGGTCCCCGGCCGGAACGTTCACCAGCATCACCTGGTTCTCCGCTCCCGGCGGCGCCTGGGACGGGTCGTCCACCGCCGAGCAGCCGATGTGGACGGTCGGGTCCCGGGGCGGTTCGCGGCGGTCGAAGATGTCGCCGAACTCCCGGCGGTAGTCGGCCGAGAACAGCACCGAATGGTGCGGCAGTCCCTCGGTCCGCCCGTCGACGCCGGCCAGGATCAGCAGCGCCGACGACGAGGGCCCCAGGCGGGCCATCCCGCGCACCCGCCGCCGGTCGGGGAGCAGCCGGCCGTACAGCGCGGCGGCGTCGGCGTTGACGACCACCGCGTCCGCCGCCTCCCGATCGCCGGAGGCCAGGACGACGCCGTCGACCGACGCGCCGTCCGCCGAGACGCGGGAGACCTCGCTCCCGGTGCGGACCTCCACCCCCGCCTCGGCCAGCAGGTCCGCCAGGTCGTCGGCGAGGCGGGCGAGCCCGCCCGGCAGGTACCACCCGCCGTCCCCGTGCTCGATCGCCGGGACGCACCCCAGCGCGGCCGGTGCCCGATACGGGTTCGACCCCGCGTACGTGGCATACCGCCCGACGTACTGCCGCAGCCGCCGGTCGGTGAAGAAGCGCCGTGCGAGCCCGTGCAGGGTTCGTCCGGGCGCGACCGCCGCCAGATCCCCGGGCCGGGCTCCTTCCGGCGGGCGACCCACCGGACCGGCGAAGAAGCTCCGCTGGGAGGCCGCGAGACAGCGCTGCGCCCAGCCGTAGAAGTCCCGCCAGGCCCCGCCCTGACCGGGGGCGAGCCGGTCGGCCTCGGCGGCCATCCGATCGGGGTCGCGGAAAGCGCGCAGGCTCGACCCGTCGGCGAACCGGTACCGGCACAGCTCGTCCAGCCCGACGGGCTCGCGTTCGACGCCCAGCTCCCGGAAGAGGCCGGGCAGGGTGAGCAGCGACGGGCCGAGCGAGAACGTGAACCCGTCCCGTTCACGCTCCGCGAGCTTGCCGCCCAGCCGCCCCAGCCTCTCGTGCAACCGGACCCGGTGGCCTCCCCGCGCCAGCAGCAGCGCGGCGACCATCCCGCCGAGGCCGCCACCGACGACGATCACCTCCGCCACGCGCGCCTCCCCATCGGCCTTGCGGCAGGCGGCGGAACCGTCCGCCGCCTGGCCGCCGCGACCGCCGCCGGGGCCGCGAACGCCCCCATCGCCGCCCCGCCGGCCACCGCGACGAGCCGGTCGGGCGGATCGAACACCGCCGCGAACGCCAGCGTCTCCATCCCCGCCATCACGCCGTAGAGCGCCACCAGCCACCCCGGCGCGTCCCGCTCCCAGCCCACGATCGGTTCCACGACCCCCATCAGCAGCGCCGACACGCCCAGCCACCCGGCGAAGTTGCTGACCGGCACGCCCCGGTAGACGCCGCCGTCCGGCCATCTCCACAGATCGTGCCGCAGCATCT
>NZ_SMKH01000347.1 GCF_004348515.1 Actinomadura sp. KC345
CCTGACGACCGCCCACTTCGACCGCTACGCACCGGAAGGGGGCTGCGCGGACTGCCACGGGATGGGCGGGCGCTGGCAGGCGCAGGAGGACCTGATCATCACCCACCCGGAGCTTCCGCTGTTCGAGGGCGCCTCGCCCTGGTACGCCAAGTGGCGGTCGGGGGAGCACGCGTTCGTTCCGGCGCTCGCCGGGAAGCGGGGCGTGGACCTCGGCCGGCCGTGGCGGTCGCTGCCCGAGGAGTTCCGCCACTGCGTGCTGTACGGGACGGGTGAGGAGAAGGTCGAGGCGACCGTCGACATGCCGAACAAGAATGAGACGGCCCGGATGACCTACACCTCGATCCAGCCGCTGCGCGGTGCGATCGCCGAGGTGGAGCGGGTGTTCATGAATGCCCGGACCCCCGGCGCCAAGCAGCGCTACCTGCCGTACATGCGCAAGCAGCCCTGCGGCGCCTGCGGTGGCAGCGGGTACGACCGGGTGGCCCGGTCCGTGCGGCTCGGCGGGCTGACCTACCCCGACCTGCTCGCGGTGGAGGTACGGGAGGTACGCGACTGGGCGGAGCGCGTGGCGGACGACCTGGACGTCCGGCAGCGCGAGGTGGGTGAGCCGCTGCTGCAGGACCTGGGCCGCAGGCTCGGGATCCTCGACCGGCTCGGACTGGCCCATCTCCAGTTGTCCCGGGGTGCGGCGACGCTGTCCGGGGGCGAGTCGCAGCGGACCCGGCTCGCCGCGCAGCTCAGCACCGAGCTGAGCGGCATCGTCTTCGTCCTGGACGAGCCCGGGACCGGGCTGCACCCGGCGGACAAGGCGCACCTGCTCGACATCGCCCTGGAACTGCGCGAGGCCGGCAACACGGTCCTCCTGGTCGAGCACGACCCCGAGCTGATCGCCCGCGCCGACTGGGTGATCGACATGGGGCCCGGCGCAGGCCGCCTCGGCGGCGAGGTCATGGTGTCAGGGACTCCCTCGGACGCGGCCGCCGACCCGACGTCCCTGACCGGGCGCTACCTGGCCGGTGAGGGGCCGCGGATGCGCCGGAACCGCCGCCCGGCGGGGGACGACACCGGCTGGGTGGAACTGCGCGGCCTGCGTGCGCACAACGTGACCGCCGACCTGGTCCGTTTCCCCACCGGGCGGCTCACCTGCGTGACGGGGGTGAGCGGCAGCGGCAAGAGCAGCCTGCTCGGCGCACTCGGTGCGGGCGTGGAGGCCGCCCTGAACGGGACGGCGACCGACGCGGTGCGGGAGGTGGCCGGCCTCGCGGAGGTCGGCTGGGTCGGCGTCGTTGACCAGGAACCGCTCGGGCGGACGCCGCGGTCCAACCCGGCCACCTACAGCAAGGCGTTCGACATCGTCCGTACGCTGTTCGCCGGGACCGACGCGGCGCGCGGGCGCGGAGTCGACGCCTCCTGGTTCAGCTTCAACACCGCGGGCGGCGGCCGCTGCGAGACCTGCGCCGGCCACGGCCGCACGCTGGTCGACATGCACTTCCTGCCGGACGTGTGGGTGGTCTGCGACGCGTGCGAGGGCCGACGCTACAAGCCGGAGGCATCGCAGATCAGGTACCGGGGGCTGGCCATCGATCAGGTGCTGGAGCTGACCGTCGCCGAGGCCGCGGAGCGGTTCTCCGAACCGCGGCGGCTCGCAGAGACCCTGGGAGCCGTGGACCGGGTCGGGCTCGGCTACCTCCGGCTCGGCCAGAGCGCCACGGAGTTGTCCGGCGGCGAGGCGCAGCGGCTGAAGCTGGCGTCCGCGATCCAGCGCGGTTCCGCGAGCCGCAAGGCGGGCCTCGTCGTCCTCGACGAGCCCGTCTCGGGCCTGCACCCGTCCGACGTCCAGCGTGTGGTCGACGCGCTCGACGTGCTGCTCGACTCGGGCAACACGGTCGTCGTGGCCGACCACGACATCCCCCTCGCCGCGTCCGCGGACTGGGTGATCGACCTGGGGCCGGGAGCGGGCCCGGACGGGGGCGCGGTGGTCGCGGAGGGCACCCCGGACACGGTCGCGACGGCCGACACCCCGACCGCCGGCTTCCTGCGCCGGTACGCGGCGGGCCTTCCGCTCCTGGAGGCGCGGGAAACGCGCGCCGCCGGAGGGCCGGAGCGCGTCCTCTCGCGCTGAGCCCTGTGCCGGCGCGCCGTCAGGTGCGGCGGAAGGGGAATGGCGAGAGGCCGTGGACGGTGGGAGGCCATGGCCGAGGCGTGTCGCCTCGGCCATGGCCTCCGGATATGTGGTCAGGCGTTCTCTAGCGTCTTCAGCACGTGCTGGTCACCGGCCGAGCATTCGGGGCCGACGACCCACACGTTCCACTTGCCGGACTCGTCGCCGCGCGCGGCGATGACGTAGGCCGGGTTCCCCTCGTAGACGGCGTCGTCGACCAGTGCGGGGGCCTTCCCCTTGGTGACGGCGTAGACGCATCCGCTGAGCTGCGATCCGGCCGTCGCGCCTCCGGTTCCGGTCCGCCGCTCGTTCAGGAGCTCGGTGACCTGCGGGCCGAGGTTCCCGGCCCGGTACTCGGTGCCGCTGCGGTGGATCTTGAAGGGCTGTGCGGCCGATGGGCCGGCGACCTTCGGGTCGGCACTCGGCGAACTCTCGTGGGACTGGTCATGGGCCGGCGCCGCCGCCGAGCCGTCGTCGCCGTCCGCCCCGTCCAACGCGATCGAACCGACCGTCGCGCCGCCGCCGACCACGATCACGGCGGCGGCGGCCGCGGACAGGATCCGCCAATGCCGCTTTCCGCGCCGCTGTTCCATGCTCACCACGGTGGCGTTGTTCAGCGACTCCGCGGCGATCGCGGTATCGATGCGTTCGGCCAGTTCGGCGGGGATGGACGGCACGGGTGCCTCCGCCAGGATCCGCGACACGTCCACAAGGTCGGCGGACAGGTCACGGCAGTCGGCGCAGGTGTCGAGGTGCGCGTTGACGGAGGCGGCTTCGTCGTCTTCGAGCAATCCTTCAGCCAAGTCGGCCAGGACGTCGTGGTCAAGATGTGCGGGGTTCACCTGGGCATGCCACCTCCTTCCACACCTCCGACGTTTTTGTGGTCGCGTCGGTTCCGGTGGTGGGTGAGAAGGGGCGCGAGCCTGGCGCGACCCCGCGCGCACCGGCTCTTGATCGTTCCGGGCGGAACCTCCATGACCTGCGCGGCGTCCTCGACGGAGTAGCCCATCATGTCGACGAGGACGAGCGCCGCGCGCTGCTCGAACGGAAGTGCGCCCAGGGCGGTGTGGACGTCGAGGGACACGCCGTGCGCGTCGGTCGGGTCGGGCATCTTCGGCGCGACGGCGTCGAACGTGGCGTCGTCGCCCATCGGCGTGGCCGGGCGGACGGACTTGCGCCTGATGCGGTCGAGGCAGGCGTTCACGACGATGCGGTGCAGCCAGGTGGTGACGGCCGCGTCCCCGCGGAACCGTCCGGCGGCGCGGAACGCCGAAAGACAGGCGTCCTGCAGCGCGTCCGCGGCCTCCTCGGGATCGCCGATCGTCCGGAGGGCGACGGCCCACATGCGGTCGCGGTGGCGGTGCACGAGTTCGGAGAAGGCGTGCGGGTCCCCCTGGGCGTGGCGGGCGAGGAGCTCCTTGTCGGGCACCTCGTCGACGCGACGCATGCTCACCGAGGTCATGCGCGACCGCTTTCTCGTTCGGGACGCCCGGTAGGCGCCGGGCGTCCGCGACCGGCTGCTGGGGTAGGCACCACAGATTCCTGGGGGCGAGGGGACATTCTGCTCACAGGCACGATACAGACATGCGCCGCTCCACGTCACAGCTCACGAGCACCGTGCGGAGGCGGTTCAGCCTGCGGAGCCGTGGACGGTGACCTCGCCCAGCCTGCCCTTGGCGGGTGAGGCGGGCAGTTCGGTGAACCAGACGAGCACGTACCGGCCGGTGGCCTGCGGGTTGGCGGTCACGGTCAGCTCGCCGCCGTTGGCGGGCTGGCGGCCGATCGCCTTCAGGCCGGCGGCCGACTGGGAGTCTCCGACCTTGACCTGCAGGACCCCGCCGCTGACCGGCGCGTGGATCTTGACGTTGGCGACCTTGACCGGCTTGCCCATGTCGAGCAGGACGCCCATGCCCTTGGAGTAGTTGCCGAAGTTGGGGTCGTTGTACCGCTGGGTCTCCCACGTGCCGTCCGGGCGGCCGTCGATGACCGTGTCGACGCCCTTGCCGATCGAGGTGTCGGGGTGGCCGGGGTCCGAGTCCTGGAAGGCGGACGCGCCCTGCGCGGTCAGCTTCGTCACGGACGGCGCGGGCTGCGAGGTCTGCTGGCCCGGATCGGTGACGCCGCCGTCGTTCGGGTCTTCGTCGCCCCCGGTGCCGGAGATGGCCCAGGCGCCGAGGCCGACGATGACGGTGAGCGCGGCGGCGGCGACGCCGAGGAGGGCGCGGTTGCCGGGGCGGCGGGGCCCTCCGCCGTGCGCGCCGTGCGCCCCCCGGCCGCGCGCCGGTGCCGCCTGGGTGGGCGCGGGCGACGGCGGAGGCGGGTAGTCGGCGTGCCGGCCGCGGGTCCGCGGCGGCGGGACGTGCGAGGTCGCCTGGGGCTGTTCGTGCCCGTGCGGCTGGTGCGGCTGGGTCGTCGCCGACGTCGACGGCGTGGCGGGCCGGCGGGGTGCCGCGGGCCGCGGGGCCGGCGGCTGTGCGTGGCCGAGGCCGGCGAACAGCGGCAGCGGAGTGCGCGGGACGCCGCGCAGCGCCTTGGCCAGCTCGGCCGGGGACGCCAGCGGCTCCGCCTGGCCGATGCCGAGGCAGCGGCACACGATCGCGTCGATCGCGTGCGAGATGCCGGCCTGGACGAGGCGGGGCGGGTGGACGACGCCGTCGGCGGAGGGCGCGGCGGGCAGGTCGGACTCGCTCCCGTCGCCGGGCCAGTGCGCGGTGATCGCGGCGTACAGCATCCGGCCGAGGCCGCGGACGTCCTCGCCCGCAGGGTCCTCGGAGTGCCGGTCGCCGAGGACCGCGTGGGTCGCGACCCCGAGGGCCTTGACGGTGCCGCCGGTCGTCCAGACGAGGTCGCGGGGGGTGAGGCACAGGTGCGACAGCCCGCCGGCGTGCGCGGCGGCCATGGCCTCGGACGCCTCGTACAGCAGGGTCGCGGCGCGTCCCGGTTCCAGGGGAGCCTTGGCGAGCATTCCCTCCAGGCTCTCGCCGGCGACCCACTCGCTGACGACGTAGGCGCTCTCGCCGCTGTCGTCGGCGTCGAACACCTGGGTGAGCCGCGGGTCGGTCAGCCGGCTGGCGGCGCGGGCCGAGGTGACGGCCTCGGTGATCCGGGGGAACTTCGGGTCGAAGGTGCGGACCGCGACGGCCCGCGCGAGGATCTCGTCGATGGCCTTCCAGAGGCACGAGCCGCCCGAGTCGGTGATGCGCTCTTCGAGCCGGTAGCGGCCGGCGAGACGTGTGCCGGGCTCAATGACGGACGTGCTCACGGCAGCGTCCTGGAAAGGTGGTCAGATCCCATGTTAGTGGCGTGGCAGCTTACGCCTCCGACCCTCCTCTTTGCGTTCCCCAGGGTGTCGCCCCGCAAGCCGTAGTCCCCCACATGGTAGTGGCTCATCGCGCGGCTGGCCCGCCTTATCGCCGCGCGTCCTTTTTACTTTGCCCGTTTTCCGGGCCGGCGGTCAGCGGCCGGGCAGTTTGCGGGCGAAGGTCGAGATCGCCATCTGGACCTCGTCCACCCGCATCAGCTTGGCGAACACCAGGTACAGCAGGCCGCCGCCGGCGGAGCCGACGATCAGCGTGATCAGCGCGGGCAGCAGGGCCCCGCTGCCGCCCAGCGCGTCGGCGATGGTGTGCGTGGCGTAGGCGAACCCGACCAGCGGCCAGATCGCGACGAGCAGCTTCAGGTGGCCGCCGACGATGCGCCGCCCGTCCATGCCGCCGAGCTTGCGGCGCAGCACCAGCCAGCAGGTCAGGGTGCCGACCACGTTGGCGATCGCGAACCCGCCGGCGAGGCCCACCACGATCCACTTGACGCCGAGGAGGTTGTAGGCGGTGAACGCCATGATGATGTTGGTCGTGACGGTGACGATGCCGATCAGCGCGGGGGTTCTCGTGTCGCGGTGGGCGTAGAAGACCCGCAGCATCAGCTGGTAGATCGAGAACGGCACGAGCGCGATCGCGAACATCTGCATCACGCGCGCGATGACCAGCGCGTCGTCGGACGAGGTGTTGCCGTGCGCGAACAGCACGGTGGTGATTTCCGGGCCGAGCACGAGCATCAGCGCCGCCGCGGGCATGATGATCACCGAGGAGAGCCGCAGCCCGCTGGAGAACGCGGCCCGCAGGTCGGCGGTCTTGCCCTCGGCCGCGAACCGGCTCATCCGCGGCAGCAGCGCGGTGATCACCGAGACCCCGACGATGGCGTAGGGGAGCTGGAAGAGCTGGTAGGCGTTGAAGTACGGCGTGTAGCCGAAACCCTCGCCGATGCCCTCGTCCACGGCGAGGTTCCCGGCCCGGTTCGCCAGCGCGGTCACCACGGCGAGGCCCGCCTGGGTGGCCACGACGTACACCAGCGTCCAGCCGGCCAGCCGCCCGACCTCGCCGATCTCGCCGCGCTGGAAGTCCAGGCGGGGCCGCCAGCGGAACCCGGCCTTGCGCAGGGACGGCCACAGCGCGACCGTCTGCAGCACGATCCCGCCGGTGGTGCCGAGGGACAGCAGCAGCATCTGGCCGTCGGTGATGCTGGTCGGGTCGACCGGTCCGGCGGTGATCACCAGGAACGCGCCGCCGACCGCGATCACGACGATGTTGTTCAGCACCGGCGCCCACATCGGCGCGCCGAAGCTGCCGCGCGTGTTGAGGATGGCCCCGGCGAACGCGCCGACCCCGTAGAAGAACAGCTGCGGCAGGAAGAACCGCGCGAACAGGACCGCGACCGTCCGCTGGTCGCCGGTGTAGCTGCCCGCGAGGACGTCGATGAACAGCGGCGCGCACAGCACGGCGACCACGGTCAGCACGGCGAGGCCGATCACCGCGAGCGTGAACACCCGCTGCTCGTACTGCTCGCCGTAGGTGCGGTCGCGCTCCTTGGCCCGCACCAGCAGCGGGACGATGACGCTGACGAGGATGCCGCCGAGCAGCAGGTCGTAGATCTGGTTGGGGACGGTGTTGGCGGTGTTGTAGGCGTTGGCGAGCATCCCGGTGCCGAGCGCGGCGACGATGACCGCCGTCCGCAGGAACCCGGTGACGCGGGACGCGAGGGTGCCCACCGCCATGATCGCGCCGGAGCGCAGGATGCCGCCGCCGGCGCTCTTGCCGTCCGAGCCGCCCGCACCGCCTCCGCCGGGACCGTCGCTGGGGAGCGTGTCCACGACCGTCTCCCCGGCGGGTACCTGCCCGCCGGGGAGGGGGATGTCAGTCGCCGTCTCGGCCGCGGGGTTCGCCATGGGGCGCGGCGTGCTCCCCCGTGCCGGCGGCATGTTTCCCGCGCCCGGCGGCGTTCCCGCCGGTCGCTGGGGTGGATAGCCCGTCGGGGGGTTCTGCGCTCCCCGTCCCGGATACCCCTGCGGGTTCTGTGGTTGCGGACCCTGCCGGGGCCCCCGGGGCGGTGGGGAACCCGGG
>NZ_SMKH01000348.1 GCF_004348515.1 Actinomadura sp. KC345
GATCGACTGGCTTAGACACCCAAGATCATCGGGGACCGCGTTCGTCGTTCACAACCCCGGGTGCCACTCGCCGTTGGCCTGCCGATCTACCAGCTCATCTCAGCACTTGAGAACGCATTAGCCCTGGATTACCTGGAAGGAGATCTTCGGGTGTTCGGAGCTCTCCAGGATATGGCCGATCTGGTCGCGCATGATCTTGGGTGAACCGACCGGGCGGCGCAGGACGGGTTCGTCCACCAGAACCCACACCGTGGGTCCGTTCGCCTCGGCGAGCAGCGTCTTGCGCTCCATACGCGTTGCGACGAGGGACTCGATCTCCTCTTCGGTGTCGCCGGGACGACCGGCACGGTGGAGTTCGCGCGCATAGTCGGGCGTCTGGAGCAGGCCCGGGATGCAGAGCCCCTCGTACCAGCGGATCATGGAGGTCTCCTTCTCGACCTCCAGGTACTCGGCGAACCCGGTCGGGAAACGGTGAGCCTTCTTGAAGTCGAGCATCCGCAGGAGCGCTCCACCGGTCTCGAGTTCGCGGTCGCACGCCTCCGCGAACGGGATGGAGGCGGCGAGCTGCCCCGTCTCGGCCCCGGAGATCAGTGACTCCGAGAAATTGATCCGGGCGGCGAGTTCGGCCTGCGTCTGCCCGGCCTGTCTGCGGTAATGGCGCAGCTCACGGCCCCAGATGGCCTGCGGGCTGTAGGGATCGACCATCACTTTGCCCTCCAGTGTCCGGGTTCAACGACCTTCAGCGAGCTTCGACGGCGCCACAGAACGTTCCAGAGCAGCTCCACGCCGTCACCAATCGCCTACTGAACGTAGCGCCACCCGTCCACGCTGTGAAGACACAAGACGGACACCGTTCCAAAGAGGTCACGCACATGCCGACGACAGTCACTCCGCCCGAGATCCCGATGCTCATTCTCGATTCGTCCGATCAAGCACCCCGCCTCGCGCGCCGGTTCCTGGCCGAGCAGTTCCGCGAATGGAGGATCGACGATGACTACGTGGCCCGGCTGGTGGTCTGCGAACTCGTCACCAACGCATACCGGCACGGAAAGGCACCGATCATCGTCCGGGTCGTCCGCGACGGACACGATGGACACGACGGCCCGGTGACCGTGGAGGTCTGGGATGCCGGTGAGGGCCGCCCGGTGATACGACCGGAGAACCACGCGGCCTCGTCCGGCCGGGGGCTGCTGCTGATGTCCGAACTGGTCCAGGCGTGGGGCGTCCGTCCTCTGAACGAAGGGGGCAAGGTCGCGTGGGCGACGCTCCGCTGAACGCACCGGTCACGCTGCTGCTGCTTCAGCACCTTCTGCATCCCGAGTGGGCGATCACGCGGGACCGGCGAGGCGGTACATGACCAGAGCTGTGGCAGGACGGCCCGCGGGTGCGGGAGCATGCTCGGCATGCCGCGTTTCAGGAACAGTGTCGCGCTCGCCCCGGTTCCTCGTCCCCTGACGGACGGGGTCGTCGGCGCCCTGCTCGACGCGTTGGAGAAGCTGCCCTTCGCCGACGACGGACGCCTCAATATCGGAGTGGACGTCGGCGACGTGCGGCTGGTCGAGGGTGAGCATCTCGCCGCCGGTGCCCGCTACCGGATCGTGCCGCCGGACATGGAGGACGAGAAGACCGACATCGAGGTGCGGGTGGTGTCCTGGAACCGCACCGGTGAATCACACGTCGAGATCACGTCCGAGGTCGACGGGAACGTCATCACCGCACGGCTGGAGCTACGCATGGCAGGCCGGCGGGCCCATACGCTCCGTGCCGAGGGCGACTTCCAAGGCGGGAAACCATTTCGCAGGTTCAAGCGAGCGAGATGGGAGGCCGAGGTGCGGTTCGAGGAATGGTGGGCCGTGCTCGGTCAGCGGGCGGCTCCCATCTCGCTGATGGTCCGGCCCCCGTTCGCCTCCGCGTCCCTTCTCATCGATCGAGGCAAGGACAAGGACGAACGCTGGACGGTCAAGAGCAAGCTGCGCTTCAGTGGACGCGGGATCGCCCGCCCGCTGGTCGCGGTCGCTCTGCTCGTCGTGCGAAATCGAGTCCGCCGTGCGCTGCGTGACGGTTTCGCAAAGGCGGAGGCCGCCTGGAATGACTCCGTGCCCGCCCGGGTGGAACGCGGGTTGCGGGAGCGCGTCACCCTGAAACATCAGGTGGAGGTCAAGACCGTCTCACGTGAATGGGTTGAGGAGTACGTGGCGGCGCTGCACCGGGCCATCGAAGAGTTGCGCTTCGAAAAGGGCCGCCTCGCGGACACGCCTGCCGACGTCCGTCTCGTTGAAGGCGAGCATATCGAGGCCGGCGCGCATTACCGGTTCGTCTCCGAGGGTGTGGACAAGGACGAATCACTGAACGTGAAGGTCGTGGCGTGGGATTCCGCCGGCCCCAGCCGCGTCGAGTTCAGCAGCCCGGACGAAGCGCAGACGGGATGGGCCGAAATCGACAGCGCACGGAAACCCGCCGTCATCCGAGCCGCCCTCAGCGGCGAGATCGAGGATCTCACGCAGCTCAGCCTGGCGGGCGAGGCGAATCTCGAACGCTGGTGGGCGGGCGTCGGCGGCTCCGGCGGCGAACCCCCGGCCTTCACCGCGACCGCCGACCACCCGTTGGCAGAAGGAGGCGTCTCCATCGCGGGTTCGCCGGCGGACGGCGACCGGTGGAAGGTGGACACCACGGTGACCGTCGAGGGCCGCGACTGGGCCCGTCCGCTGATCGCCGTCGCCGATCTGGTCGGGGGCGCCGCCATCGAGGGCGCGTTCAAACAGCTGGTCGACGAGACGGCCGCCGATTGGGACCGCGCGGTCACCCGGGCCGCGGAGTCCGATCCCCGCCCGGCCGCGGAAGCCACCATCCGCAAGGCCCTGGAGGACGAACGCGAGGACGAACGCGAGGACGACGGACCCGCGGACGGTGTCCAGCCGAACTAGGGTGTCGGGCGTGGACTGGGTGGAACGGGTTCTCAGTGTCAGGCGCTATTCACGCAATGGCGAGCGCGCTCCGCACAAGCCGCTGCTCCTCCTGTACGCGCTCGGCCGATTCCGGAGCGAGGGACCCCGCCCGATCGAGTTCTCGGCCGCCGAGCAGGACCTCGACCGGCTCCTGCAAGAGTTCGGGCCACCCCGGACCACGAGTCCGGGTTATCCCTTCCATCACCTGACCAATGACGACCGCCTCTGGGAGGTCACGACCGCCGACGGCGCGGGCAGCCCGGGTCCCAATGTCGGGCCGTTGCGGAAACTGCATGCCGAGGGACGGCTGCATCCGGCTCTCGCCACCGCGCTCTCGGAGAACTCGGCGCTGCTCCCCCAGCTCGTGCGGGCCTTGCTGGACGCCAATTTCGCGCCGTCCCTGCATGCCGACATCTGCCAGATGGTCGGGCTGGACCTGGCGGAAGCCGCACTGCCGCCCCAGGTGAGCGACGAGTTCGGCCCCCGCGATCCGGCCTTCCGGATGGAAGTGCTGGAAGCGTACGAGTACTGCTGCGCCTTCTGCGGTTATGACGGCTGGCTGAGCGGCGTCGCGGTCGGCCTCGATGCCGCGCATGTGCGATGGCGGACCTATGGCGGTGCCGACGATCTCGGCAACGGGATCTGCCTGTGCGCACTCCACCACCGGCTTTTCGACAGGGGGGTGGTCGGTCTGACCGACGATCACGCGATCACGGTCTCGCGCAAGTACGTGAGCCGTGCCGACACGTCGCGGAGCCTGGTTCTCGCCCTGGTCGGACGCCCCGCGCAGAAGCCGCAGGCAGGATCGGCCCCCGTCGAGCCCCAGCACATCGCATGGCACACCAGGCAGGTGTTCCGCGGTCCCGCCCGCGCCGCCTGATTGGCGGATAGTGCCGTTCCACATCCGCTCGTTCGGCCATCGGTGCCAATCTTGCAGGCCGCTCCGCGCTGGTTCGGCTTTCGAGCTGGACTGGTTGCTCGGCGCCACCGACTCCACACGGGGCGAAGGGTTGCCCAGGTCACGGCCACTGGTTACCGTGGCCCCTAACTTACAGGAAACCTTCCTAATGATTGGATTGACTCGGGGTTCGGGGGAATCTGCCGGCTTCCTATCGATGGAGTGAGACTTGCGCCCCCGCTCAGTTCTCAGCGTCCTCGCCGTCCTCCCGCTCGCGCTCCTCGCGCCGCTCACCGCCGCACCCACCGCCAACACCGCCCACGCCGAAACCACGTCCACCGCCCCAGCCGGCACCGACGCCGCTCAGCTCCCCCGGCACTTCCTCACCGGCTACTGGCACAACTTCGAGAACCCGGCCGACGAAATGAAGCTGTCGCAGGTGCCGGGCGAGTACGACCTCGTCGCGGTGGCCTTCGGGGAGGCGACGACCCGTCCGGGCGAGGTCACCTTCCAGGTCGACCCCGGGCTCTCGAACGCGGTCGGCGGCTACACCGACGCGCAGTTCAAGGCCGATGTGGCGGCGCTCCAGGCCGCCGGCAAGAAGGTCATCCTCTCCGTCGGCGGCGAGAGGGGCGCCATCCGGGTCGCGGACGCGCAGGCCGCCGCCCTGTTCGCCGACACCGTGCACGGGCTGATGACCGAGTACGGGTTCGACGGAGTCGACATCGACCTGGAGAACGGGCTCGACCCGACCTACATGGCGCAGGCGCTCCGAGACCTGCACGGCCAGGCCGGCGGCGACCTGGTCATCACGATGGCGCCGCAGACGATCGACATGCAGTCCACCGCCGGGTCGTACTTCCAGCTCGCGCTGAACATCAAGGACATCCTCACGGTCGTCCACATGCAGTACTACAACTCGGGCACCATGCTCGGCTGCGACCAGCAGGTGTACGGGCAGGGCACGGTCGACTTCATGACCGCGCTGGCCTGCATCCAGCTCGAGAACGGGCTGCGTCCCGACCAGGTCGCGCTGGGGCTCCCGGCGGGACCGGGCGCGGCGGGCGGCGGCGTGGTCGCGCCGTCGATGGTCAACGACGCCCTGGACTGCCTGGCCAAGGGCACGAACTGCGGATCTTTCACGCCGTCCCGGACGTATCCCGAGATCCGCGGCGCGATGACGTGGTCGATCAACTGGGACGTCACGAACGGCGGCGGGTTCGCCGGGACCGTCGGCCCGCACCTCGACACGCTGCCGTAGGAGGGACCGTCATGAAGAAGATCCCGGTCTTGGCGGTCGCCCTCGCGGGACTGCTGCTGGCAGGGGTGGCGAGCCCCGTGCGGACGGGGCCGGCCGCGCTCGCGAGCGATGCGGCCGGAACCGGCGCCGCGCTCCCCGAGCACGCTCTCATCGGGTACCTGCACGCGAGCTTCGCCAACGGCTCCGGCTACGTGCGGATGGCGGACGTCCCGGACGCCTGGGACATCATCGACCTCGCCTTCGGTGAACCGACGACGCCCACATCGGGCGACATCCGTTTCACCCGCTGCCCGGTGAGCGAATGCCCGAACGTCGAGAGCGACGAGGAGTTCACCGCCGCCATCCGCGCCAAGCAGGCGCAGGGCAAGAAGGTCCTGATCTCGATCGGCGGCCAGAACGGCCAGGTGCAGCTGACCACGGCCGCCGCTCGGGACGCGTTCGTCCGATCGGTCTCGGAGATCATCGACCGGTACGGGCTCGACGGCCTCGACATCGACTTCGAAGGCCACTCGCTCTACCTCGACGCGGGCGACACCGACTTCCGCAACCCCACCACCCCCGTGATCGTGAACCTGATCTCGGCGCTGAAGTCGCTCAAGGACAGGTACGGGGACGACTTCGTCCTGACGATGGCGCCCGAGACGTTCTTCGTGCAGGTCGGACACCAGTTCTACGGCGGCGCCGGTGCCGGGGACAACCGGACGGGCGCTTACCTCCCCGTGATCCACGCGATGCGCGACGACCTGACGGTGCTGCACGTCCAGGACTACAACTCCGGGCCCGTGATGGGGCTGGACGGCCAGTACCACACGATGGGCGGCGCCGATTTCCACATCGCGATGACCGACATGGTGAAGGCCGGGTTCACGGTCGCCGGCACCGGTCACACGTTCCCCGGCCTGCGTCCCGACCAGATCGGTTTCGGCCTGCCCGCCGCGGTCAGCGCGGGCAACGGGCACACGCCGCCCGCCCAGGTGCACCAGGCGCTGAACTGCCTGGTCAAGGGCCAGGAGTGCGGCTCGTACACGCTGCGCGGCGGGACGTCCCCGGACCTGCGGGGCCTGATGACCTGGTCGATCAACTGGGACCACTACTACGACTGGGAGTTCATGAACAGCCATGAACCCTTCCTGAACGCCCTCCCCTGAAGGCCCAGAACGCCCTGAAGCCCGCTCCCCATAAGCGCGGGGTCGCCGCCGGGTCGGCGGCGGCGACCCCGCTCCTCACGGTGCCCTGCCCCATGACGCCGATCAGGGGCTAGGGGCCGGTGAGGGGTCCGCCGAGTCCGGCTTCTGCTGCTCGCCCTCGGGGTTCGTCATGGTCTCGTTCGCCGCGCCGACGGAGGTGACCTCGGTGATCTTCCATTCCTCGCCGCGCCGCGTCAGCCGCATGTCGAGGTAGGACCCGAGGACGCGGCGGGTGCCCGACGTGCTCTTCACCTCGGAGTCCATGACGACGACGGCCTTCGCGGTACCGGACTCGATCTCCCCCAGGTACACGGTGCGGACGGTCGCCGTCGCGTCGGCCTTCAGCTTCGTGATGACGCCTTCGAGCCCGCCGGTGAACGCCTCGTCGTAGGTCTTGGCGAAGTCGTCCGACGCCAGCGCGAGGACCCGGTCCCGCGTCTGCTGCAGCTTGGTGTGGTCGTAGCTGAGGAGCGCCTCCCCGAACTCGGCCGCGCTGGCCCGGACCTGCCGCCGCTCCGCGTCCCGTTCCGCTGCCCGGTCGGCCTGGTACCACTGGAGCCCGGCCGTGATCACCGACCCGACGAGCGCGACCGCCACCGTGGCCTTGACCAACCCCGCCTTGCCCGGCAGCCGCGCCCGCCCCGGCATCCGCGCCCACGCACGTTCGCCCAGCCTCTTGCCGCCTTCGCCGACCTCGACGGCCTCCTCCTTGCCGCCTTGCTTTTTGGCGCCCTCCTCTTTGCCGCCTTGCTTTTTGGCGCCCTCCTCCTTGGCGCCCTCCTCCTTGGCGCCCTCCTCCTTGGTGTCTTCGCCGATCTCGTCCGCTCCCGACTCCTCAGCCTCGGCCTCGGCCTCCGCCGTCGCGGGCTCGGTTTCGGACGCTTCCACCGCGTCGGTGTCGGCCCGGGTGTCGGTGTCGTTGTCAGTGTCGGTCGTGGCCACTGGTCCTCCCAGGCTTATCGGATACGGCGCCGGACGAGGGCGCGGAGTGTGTTGAAGGCCGCGGCGAGGATGATGACGCCGCCGAGCACGGGCGGCAGCAGTGGCAGCCACCGCGGGGACGGGCCGTCCGCGCCGTCGCTCACCGGGCGCATGTCGCCGTTCGGCGCGGTCCCCGCCGGTCCGGTGCCCTCCGCCTCGCCGCCCGCCGGTTCGCCGCCGTCACCTGCCCCGGGCGTGGGCTTGATCTTGGCGGCGGCGGCCGCGGCCTGCGGATCCTTGG
>NZ_SMKH01000349.1 GCF_004348515.1 Actinomadura sp. KC345
CGGCGGGGTCGGCTCGGGGCCGGTGCCGCGTTCGGCGGCGACCTCGCGCTCGGGGCCCGCGTCGCGTTCGGAGCCCGGGTCGTCCACGTCGCCGATCAGGGCGCGCAGCAGCCGGACCGCCGGGTCGGGGTCGTCTGCCGGGCGAAGGCGCCCGGTGTCGGCTCCGGGGCCGGAGCGGGAGGCGGAGCCGGCGGCGCGGCACGCCGCGAGCGACTCGATGATCGCGTCGGTGCGGCGTACGGCGCCGAGGTCCGCGAGGGCGCCGGGTGTCGAAGGCTCGGCCGGATCCGGGGCGCCCCGCGTGCCAGTGGAGGGGCCTCGTTCCGTCAAGCGATCGACTCCTCTCTGGCCATCGCCCGGAGCCGGGCCAGTGCCCGGTGCTGCGCGACCCGCACCGCACCCGCGGACATGCCCAGCACGTTTCCGGTCTCCTCGGCCGACAGGCCCACCACCACCCGCAGCAGAACCAGCTCGCGCTGGTTCTCGGGGAGGCGCGTCAGCAGGTCGCGGGCGCGCTGCGCCTCGATGTAGCGGACCACCGTCTCCTCGGGGCCGGGACGGTCGTCAGGGCCGTCCGGCAGGTCCTCGGTGGGCACGGCCGCGCGGACCGCGCTGCGCATCGCGTCGGCGATCTTGTGCGCGGCGATGCCGAACACGAAGGACGCGAAGGGCCGCCCCATGTCCCGGTAGCGGGGCAGGGCGGACAGGACGGCGATGCAGACCTCCTGGGCCACGTCGTCGGCGATGTGGTACTGCCCGGAGACCCGGCCGAGCCGGGCCCGGCAGTATCGGACGATCATGGGGCGCACCTCGGCGATCAGAACCTCGATGGCCCCCGGGTCGCCCTGGACGGCGAGGTTCGTCAGCTCCTTGAGGTCGCCGTCGCCGGCTTGTGCCGCGCGCAGCACCCGTATCCCACGGCCGGTGTCGTGGGTCGGCGGAGGCGGGGGCCCTATCGAGGGGTCGATAGCGCGCGCGGCCGTGGTCCCGGCGTAGCTTCCCTCGGTCACGTCAAGCATGATGCCCAGCACTCCCGGGCGTGTCTCCACCGTCGTTTACAACGGAATGGTCACAGTGCTGGAGCAATCCTGGCGATACTACGTTTCGCAGCCACCCGATCACGGACGGTCCGTGGATTCAAACGGTCTTTCCGCGCATGAGATCGAAAACAGCTCATCCAGCTGACAACAGCTCATACGGCAGCAAAACACGAGACCCCCGCCCGGACGGACGGGGGTCTCGCGAACGATCTCCGGACGGACGGGCCGCGGGCCCGTCCGCCAGGGTGATCTCAGTGACCGTGGCCGTGGCCGTGGCCGCCGGCGGCCTCTTCTTCCTCCTCCGGCTTGTCGACCACGAGCGCCTCGGTGGTGAGCAGCATGCCCGCGATCGAGGCGGCGTTGGTGACGGCGTTGCGCGTCACCTTCACCGGGTCGATGACGCCCTGGGCGACCAGGTCGCCGTACTCGCCGGTGGCGGCGTTGTAGCCGTGGCCCGGCTGCAGCTCCCGCACCTTGGAGACGACGACGTAGCCCTCCTGGCCGGCGTTCTCGGCGATCCAGCGCAGCGGCTCGTCGAGCGCGCGGCGGAGGGCCTCCGCACCGGTGGCCTCGTCACCGGACAGGCCGAGGGCGTCGAAGCCCTCCTTGGCGACGTGGACGAGCGCGCTGCCGCCGCCCGCGACCATGCCCTCCTCGATGCCGGCGCGGCTGGAGGAGATGGCGTCCTCGAGACGGTGCTTCTTCTCCTTCAGCTCCACCTCGGTGGCGGCGCCGACGCGCAGCACGCAGACGCCGCCGGACAGCTTGGCCAGGCGCTCCTGCAGCTTCTCGCGGTCCCAGTCGGAGTCGGAGTTCTCGATCTCGACCTTGATCTGGTTGACCCGGGCGTTGATCTCCTCCGCGGAGCCCTCACCGTCGACGATCGTGGTGTCGTCCTTGGTGACGGTGATCCGGCGGGCGCGGCCGAGGTCCTCGATGCCGATGGAGTCGAGCTTGAGGCCGATGGCCTCGCTGACGACCTGGCCGCCGGTCAGGGTGGCCATGTCGCCCAGCATCGCCTTGCGGCGGTCGCCGAAGCCCGGCGCCTTGACGGCGACGGAGGTGAACGTGCCGCGGATCTTGTTGGCGACCAGCAGCGCCAGGGCCTCGCCCTCGACGTCCTCGGCCACGACGAGCAGCGGCTTCTTGGTCTGGGCGACCTTCTCCGCCAGCGGCAGGAACTCCTGCACGTTGGAGATCTTGCCGTCCACGATGAGCACGTAGGCGTCCTCCAGGACGGCCTCCATGCGCTCGTGGTCGGTGACCATGTGCGGCGACAGGTAGCCCTTGTCGAACTGGAGGCCCTCGGTGAACTCCAGCTCGAGGCCCATGGTGTGGGCCTCTTCGACGGTGATGACGCCGTCCTTGCCGACCTTGTCGAACGACTCGGCGATCAGCTCGCCGATCTGCGGGTCCTGCGCGGAGATGGTCGCGACGTGCGCGATCTCCTCCTTGGAGGCGACCTCGCGGGACGCCTTCAGCAGCTGGTCGGAGACGAACTGGGCGGCGGCGTCCATACCCCGCTTGAGCGAGAGCGGCGACGCGCCGGCCGCCACGTTGCGGGTGCCCTCGCGGACCAGCGCCTGCGCGAGGACGGTCGCCGTGGTGGTGCCGTCGCCCGCGATGTCGTTGGTCTTGGTCGCCACTTCCTTGGCGAGCTGGGCCCCCAGGTTCTCGTAGGGGTCCTCCAGCTCCACCTCGCGGGCGATGGTGACGCCGTCGTTGGTGATCGTCGGCGCGCCGAACTTCTTGTCGATGACGACGTTGCGGCCGCGCGGGCCGATCGTCACCTTGACGGCGTCCGCGAGAGCGTTGACGCCGCGCTCAAGAGCCCGGCGAGCGTCCTCCTCGAACTCCAGGATCTTCGCCATGCGGATACTCCTCTTTCACGCGATCCGCCCCGGCAGCCCCGCCGAAGGCGGCGCCGACCGGGGCGGGTGCATCACGTCTCGGTGATTACTTCTCGATGACCGCGAGCACGTCGCGGGCCGAGAGCACGAGGTACTCCTCGTTGTTGTACTTGACCTCGGTGCCGCCGTACTTGCTGTAGAGCACGACCTCGCCGACCTTGACGTCGACGGGGACGCGGTCGCCCTTGTCGTCGACGCGACCCGGGCCAACGGCAAGGACGGTGCCCTCCTGGGGCTTCTCCTTGGCGGTGTCCGGGATCACCAGGCCCGACGCGGTGGTGGTCTCGGCCTCAAGCGGCTGGACGACGATACGGTCCTCAAGCGGCTTGAGGACAACCTTGGTGGCGGTCGTCACGATCTGACCTCCCCTTCGATTGGTCCTCGGCCGGCCATAGCGGGCCGGCCAGCACATGTGACAGAAGAGGCGACCCTGGACCGGCCTGCCGTCGCGGGTGCCAGACCGACCTTGTCGCTGTGTTGGCACTCTCGCTAGGAGAGTGCCAGTCATGGAGACTATTCCGTGCCCGGTAGCCCGTCAACACGGACACGAACGCACTCGGCACCTGGCGCCCGTTGTTCACCCAGGAGCTAACTTCCATTTTATGGATGTCGCGTCGTTCCGAGCCCTGGGCAGCCCCGAAGGGCAGGCACTGCTCAGTGAGGCGTCCGGGCTGGACGTGAGCGAGGACGGGCTGCTCGCGGCGGCTTCCCGGTTGCGCGAACGGCACGACCCCGGGCTCGTCTCGGCGGCGCTGACACAGGTGCGGTTGCGTGAGCGGGCCAGGGTCAAGTTCGGGGACGACGCAGACCGCATGTACTTCACCCAGGCGGGGCTGGAGCAGTCGACCCGCGCGAGCGTGGCCTCGCATAGGGCGCGGCGGTTCGCGTCCTGCGTCCCTGGCGCGCGTGTGCTGGAACTGGGGTGCGGCATTGGGGCCGATCTCGTCGCGCGTGCGCGGGAGGGGCTCGAAGGTGAAGGGGTGGAGCTCGACCCACTGACCACTGAGGTGGCGCAGGCGAACGTCGTCGCTTTGGGGGTGGAGGGTCTGGTCTCTGTCCGTGTGGGCGATGCGGTTGCGGAGCGCCCGGACGGGTTCGGGGCCGTCTTCGCCGATCCTGGACGGCGCACTACGCGAGGCCGGGTGTTCGACCCCCGCTCCTATGAGCCGCCCCTTGATGTCGTCCTCGATTCGGCCGGCCGGGTGCCCGCCGCATGCGTGAAGGTCGCGCCTGGCATCCCGCACGAGGTCGTCCCAGATGGGGCGGAAGCAGAGTGGGTCTCGGTCGGAGGGGACGTCAAGGAAGCGGCCCTGTGGCTCGGTGCGCTCGCTGGGGACGTGGGGCGGCGAGCCACCCTGCTCTCGTCCGACCTCCACCATCCACAGATGTGGACACTGACTCCGCAAGGGCTGGACGACCCGGACGTGCGCCCATGGGGCCGCTACGTGTACGAGCCTGACGGTGCCGTGATCCGCGCTCGGCTGGTGGCTGAGGTCGCGGAGCTGGTCGGGGGCGGGCTCGCCGACCCGCGCATCGCTTACGTGACGTCCGACGCGCTGCGTCCCACGCCGTTCGCGTCCGCGTACGAGATCGAGGACGTGCTGCCGTTCTCGGTCAAGCGCCTGCGCGCGGAACTGCGGCGGCGCGGGGTCGGCGTGCTCACGGTGAAGAAGCGCGGCTCGGCGGTCGATGTCGACCGGTTGCGCCGCGACCTCGGGTTCGGCGGGCGCCGCGCGCCCCGTGGCGCGCCCGAGCTGACCCTGGTCGCGACCCGCGTGGGACGCGACCCGGTCGCCCTTCTCACCCGTCCCGTCCCCCGGCCCTGACCCGCCCGGGGAGCGGTGCGCCCGGGATCGAGTCCAAAGATCTTCCCCGGGGCGCGCCAACGCCAAGGGCGCGCGGGCGGCACGCCATGCCCGTGCAAATCATCGGCGCTTTCCGGCATTGCGTTCACCATGGATTGCGGGCGCCCGGCAAGGTTGAAACGCCGTCCGCGAATCGGCGCACCGGCCGCGACGGGCGGTGAAACACCAAGGCAGGTTCAGCGTCCGGGACTTCGGCACCCCCGAATGCGTCATCAAAATGGCCCGCACCCGCCGTGCGGCATCACGTCCCGCGTGACACGTGTCGGCCGCTGCGTGTTCGCCGGAGGTTCGCGAACTGGCGATGTTGGACGAGATGTACGGACAGATCTCCGGGCCCGCGTCGTCCCGCCCCCGGCCCGCCGGCGTACACATCCCCACGATCTCCCCTTTAACGACGAAGCGGGAAATTGCCCATCTCCCGGCGATCACTCACTATCCGCCGCACCCGGATAACAGGCGCATTCCACAGAACTCACAATGTTCTCTGCTACCCGTTATAGCGGCGCTCCACACGCACTACAGTGGCCTCTCCAGAGATTCATTTGCCGTGCGTCATTTCGTCGCGCCGGCACACGAAGGAGCATCGGGTGGAAACGAATCACAACTTCCTGCAGACGGGGGGTCAACCGGTTTCGGATCGGATGCGGGAGTTGCTCGCCCGTGCGGCGCAGGACCACGTCTATGAACAGCGCTCACAGGGTCAGGTCCTGGACGAGATTCGCCAGCGGCTGGAAGGCATGGAGTGGCTGCTGCGCGAGGTCCGCGAGCGGGAGCTCGGCGGGCTGACCGGGCAGATCGAGAGCGTCCGCGGGCAGGTCGACGAGCTGGCAGGCAAGCCCCCGGAATGGGCCGAGGGCCTGGCCGAGCACATCGAGGCGTTCGGCGACCGGGTCAAGCCCGTCGCCGAGCTTCCCGCATTGTGGGCCGACGTCGGCGTCGTCGCCGAGAACGTCGACGAGGGCCTGACGCGCATCCAGGCCGTCCTCGACTCCGCGCAGCACATCACCGACGCCACGCAGCAGGCGTCGCAGCGCATGGACGAGATGACCAAGCGCCTGGACAAGCTCCAGGGCAGCATGGAGGCCGCCTCCGTCCGCTTCAACCGGCTGGACAAGTCCCTCGCCGAGCTCGGCCACCGGTCCGAGCGGCTGGAGCACTCGATCAACGGGGTCACGGCGCGGGTCGACCAGGCGCTCGGCGAGATGGCCGAGCGGATGGAGCAGGGGCTCGACGCGGTCGGCGGCCGGGTCGAGGGCGTCGGCGGCCGGCTCGACGGGCTGGACGGGCGGCTGGACGGCGTCGACGGCCGCATCGAGGGGCTGTCGGGCAAGGTCGACGGCCTCGACGGCCGGTTCGAGGGCATCGACGGCCGCATCGACGGCGTCGGCGAGCGGATCAGCCGGCTGCCCGCCACGCTGGAGATCGCCGAGCTGCACCGGCTGCTGAACGAGATCGCGCAGCGTCCGGCGGCCGAGTACGGCGACCGGTTCGACGCGCTGGAGAAGCACCTCGCCGAGGCGGTCGACCCGCTGATCGAGGAGCTGCGCGCCCGGCCCGACCGCGACGAGGTCAAGGCCACGATGTCGCAGATCGCCGAGTCGGCCTACAGCGACGTCGCGAAGCGCATGGACGAGTTCTCCCGCCGCTTCGAGGACGTGCACGAGAACGTCCGCAAACGCATCGAGGGCATCCACGAGGAGGTCACCAAGCGGGTCGACGGCGCGCTGGAGGAGTTCACCACGCAGGTCGACATCGTCTCCCGCCGCGTCGAGTCGGTGCACACCGACGTCGCCAAGCAGGTCGAGTCCGTCCAGCACGAGGTGTCGCGGCAGGTCAGCGGCGTCCACGACGACTTCGGCAAGCGGATCGGCGACATCCACGACGACGTCACGCGGCAGGTCGGCAGCATCCACGACGACGTCGCCAAGCAGGTCGGCAACATGCAGGAGGACGTCGCGCGGCAGGTCGGCGGGGTCCACGACGAGTTCGCACGGCGCGTCGAGGGGATGCAGGACGAGGCCGGGCGGCGCGCCGAGGCCGCGGCGGCGGAGTTCGGCAAGCGCTTCTCGCATGTCGAGGAAGAGGTCGGCCGGAAGGTCGACGGCGTCCACGACGAGGTTTCCAAGCAGGTCAACGCGGTGCACGAGGACGTGCTGAAGCGGCTGTCCACGCTGGAGGAGACGATGCTCGCCCTCGCCGAGGCGCTGCTGCGCCCCCGCCGGGAGAGTAAAGACTGACGGGCCGCCCGGGTGGGGCCGTCCGGCCAGGCCCCACCCGCTCCTCTTCCGGAGGCATGCGGATACCCAACGGAATCCGCGAAGTTTGTCCGGCAAAACGGCTAGACGACCGAAGGTGTTCCATCAATACACCGCGATGACCCGCCTCTTGTTACGTTCCGTCTTCACAAAATCACTCCCCATACCCTTCGGAATCCGTTTTGATGGATCAGGTGACCCACACACCGGCTCCCTGCCTCCTGACCGGCGCCCCGCCCGGCGACGCCACCCTGCGCTGGGTGGAGGAGTGCCTCGGCAAGGGCGCCGAGGTCCGCATGGTGCGGCCGCTTCCGGGCGGCATCGCCCACGCCAACCACGCCCTGCTCGTCGAGAGCCGCTCCGGCAGCGCGCACCGGCTCGTCCTGCGCCGCTGGACGTCCCGTGGATCCGCCCCGGCACACCGCCTCCACAGCGC
>NZ_SMKH01000034.1 GCF_004348515.1 Actinomadura sp. KC345
GGTGGGGACGCTGCAGGAGACGCCGGCCGACTTGGTGACGAACAGGTAGTCGGTCTTGTCGACCGCGGTGCCCTGCCAGTTCTGGCGAGTGTTCGCGCCGGTCCGGGACGAGCCCGACTGGTCGCATTCGGCGTAGGCGTCGTAGAGGGGGTCGAGGGCCCGGCTGTCCGGAGTGTCGGCGAGGTCGCCGCCCACCAGGACGCGGCCGGTGCCCGCGAGGTCGACGAGCGCGCGGGCCTTCTTGCGGCGCGCTTCGCTGCCCTCGGACGCACTGAACTGCGTGACGCAGAGGCGGGTCGTCCAGGACGAGACCTCGCCGCAGAGGGCGACGTGCGCCTGGCCGGGAGGCGCGGGCAGGTCGGCCTCCTCGGTCCCTTCGAGCGGGGCATCGGTGCCGATGGCCAGGCCGAGACGCCCGTGGTCCTGCGCGCAGGACGGGCCCCCGGGCAGCGGTGCGAACGCCCAGCTCCATGTGCCCAGGGCCTTCTTGAAGTCGCGGACGTGGCCCTCGCAGACCTCCTGGAGAAGGACGGCGTTCGTGCTGACCTCGCGCCCGCCGACCTCGGTCGACCCCATCCGCTGGACGACCTGCTCGCCGAGATCCCCGGGGGCGGAGCCGAGCGGGCAGCCGGGCCTGGCGTCCCCGCAGACGTTCCAGCTCATCGCGTTCACCGTCACGGCTTCGGGGCGCGGCGCGGCGGCTCCGTCGGCGTACGCCGGGCGTCCGTCGCCCGGTAGGTCCTTGATGCCGGCGCCGGTGGCGGCCGCGGCGACGACCGCGGCGGCCGCGCAGACCGAGAGCAGGGGGATCAGGGCGCGGGGGGATCGCACACGTTCTCCAGGGGGACTGTCAGCGGGGTGATGGCGGAATCCCACCACATCAAGATCGCTTCCGCCACTCATTCGCGACCTGTCGGTCATTCACGATCCGGGCGTACGCATGTGGTGATCTCCGCTGCCCCAAGGCTAGGGGGTCCGGCGGACGGTGTCGCCGGACCCCCGTCCCGCTATCCGAGCATCTCGGTGACCGTTCCGGCGCCGACCGTCCGGCCGCCCTCGCGGATGGCGAAGCCGAGTCCCTCGGTCATCGCGACCGGCTTGCCCAGCTCGACCGCCATCTCGACCGAGTCGCCCGGCATGGCCATGCCGCCCTCGCCGCCGAGGTCGATGTCGCCGACCACGTCCGTCGTGCGGAAGTGGAACTGCGGCCGGTAGCCGTGGAAGAACGGCCTGCTCCGCCCGCCCTCGTCGGCGGTCAGCACCCGGACCCGCGCCCGGAACCGCAGGTGCGGCCGGATCGCGCCCGGCGCGCTGACCACCTGGCCGCGGCGGACCTGGTCCCGCTTGACGCCGCGCAGCAGCATCGCGGTGTTGTCGCCCGCCTCCGCGTGGTCCATCGACCGGCCGAACGTCTCCAGCCCGGTCGCGACCGTGCGGAACGACTCGCCCAGCCCGACGACCTCGACGGCGTCGCCGACGCGGACCGTCCCCTGCGCCATGACGCCGGTCACGACGGTGCCGCGTCCGGTGATCGTGAGCACGTTCTCGACCGGCATGAGGAACGGCTTGTCGAGCACCCGCCGCGGCACCGGCACGTACCGGTCGATCGCGTCGAGCAGGTCGTCGATGCGGGCCGTCCAGTACGGGTCGCCCTCCAGCGCACGCAGCCCCGACACCCGGACGATCGGGATCTCCTCGCCGGGGAACCCGTACTCCGACAGCAGCTCCCGCACCTCCAGCTCGACGAGGTCGAGCAGCTCGGTGTCCTCGACCATGTCGGCCTTGTTGAGGGCCACCACGACGTGCCGGACCCCGACCTGGCGGGCCAGCACGATGTGCTCGCGGGTCTGCGGCATCGCCCCGTCCTGCGCGGACACGACGAGCACCGCCCCGTCCACCTGCGCCGCACCGGTGATCATGTTCTTGATGAAGTCGGCGTGACCGGGCATGTCGACGTGGGCGTAGTGCCTGGTCGCGGTCGTGTACTCGACGTGCGCGATGTTGATGGTGATGCCGCGGTCGCGCTCCTCGGGCGCGCGGTCGATGCGCTCGAACGGCACGGCGGACGCCATCCCGCGCGCGGCGAGCACCTTGGTGATCGCCGCGGTCAGGGTCGTCTTGCCGTGGTCGACGTGGCCCATCGTCCCTATGTTCAGGTGGGGCTTGTCGCGCTCGTACAGCTGCTTGGCCATTGCCTCGTCCTCACTGGTGGATCCGGTGAGAACCCGTGCGCGTGCACGCGCATTCCTTGGACCACCCCCCTCCGCTGGTTCTCCGGAAGGCGGGACGGAGAGGGGTCAGCTTCGCGCGCCGTCGACGACGACGGCGTTCGCCGCCGCGACTGCCGAGAAGGCAGCCGGCACCGCGCTCAGCAGGACGATGCCTGCGAGCGTCCGGGTGCCGGCTGCGAAGAACATGCTCGAAGGCTACGAACCGCGCTTCACCACGTCGACCGGTTTTCGACGTGGGAGAACGAGCAGCAGCAGGCCGGCGGCCGCGCCCGCGAACTGGAACGCGGCGATCGCCAGGATCAGGCCGACCGGCCCGATCGCGGCGGCGGACGCGGCGGTCAGCGCGGCCCCGACCGCGGACGCGCCGATCTTCAGGCTGCCCGCCGTCGTGTTGACCTGGCCGAGCCGCTCCGGCGGTGACTCGCGCTGCCGCAGCATCAGCGTCGCGGCGAACACCGGCCCCTCGCTGACGCCCGCCGCCACGAACGCCACCGTCGCCCACGTCAGCGAGGGCGCCGCGGCGACCGCGGCGAGCGACGTCCCGAACGCGAGGAGCCCGGCGATCATGACCGGCTCCCCGTGCTTCGGCGTCAGCCACCGGCTGGACGCCAGGGACCCGATCAGCGAGCCGACCGCCAGCGCCACGAGCAGCCGCCCGCCCGCGCTGGGTTCCGCGCCGATGTGCTCGGCGAGCAGCACCGCCGTGACCGCGACACCCCCGAACCCCATCCAGGCGAGCGTCGTGGCCACGGTCAGCGCCCGCAGGACGCGTGTTTCGGCCAGCACGACCAGCCCACCAGTAATGACCGAAAACCATCCCCCGTGACCAGCCGTCCCCGAGCCGCCGGCCGAGCCGGGCTCGCTCGTCGGGCCGGGGAAGGGGAGAAGGGGGAGGGTCAGGAGGCCGAGGACGGCGACGGCGATGATCACGACGCCGGCGTACTGGCCGCCGGCGGCGGAGGCGAAGCCCGCGGCCAGGCCGGGGCCCGCGATCCCGGCGAGGTTGTAGCTGGACGCCTCCAGGCCGTACGCGCGGGAGAGCCGCTCGGCGGGGACGAAACGGGGCAGCAGGCTGGTCAGCGCGACGACGATCGGTTCGGTGCAGCCGATCACCGCGGCGACGAGGAGCGCGAGGACCAGCGGCGACCGTCCCGCCGTGGCCAGCAGCAGGGCGGTCGCGACGGCGTACCCGGCGGCCAGGGCGACCGCGATGCGGCGGGGGCGTCCGACCCGGTCCAGCGCCAGCCCGATCACGGGGCCGCTCAGGATGTACGGAAGCGTCATCGCGGTCTGGAGGTATCCGGCGGTGGCGGCGTTGCCGGTGCGGGCCTGGACGGTCAGGACCAGCGCGGTCGCGACACCCTCGGCGGACACGCGCAGCAGCGTCGCCGACGTGAGATGGAGCGGCAGCGCCGCCGTCCTGCCGGGCACGCCCGCATCCTGGCACAGCCCCGGTCCGGCCGATCCCGCAGGTCGACGCCCGCCTAGACTGCAGGGTGTGACGGACAGGACGCACGAGCACCGAGTCACCAGTGAGGTCGGGCGGTTGCGGACCGTCCTGCTCCACCGCCCCGGCGCGGAACTGAAGCGGCTCACGCCGCGCAACAGCGACAAGCTGCTGTTCGACGCGATCCCCTGGGCGGGCCGGGCGCAGGAGGAGCACGACGCGTTCGCCGAGGCGCTGCGGTCGCACGGCGTCGAGGTCCTGTACGTGACGGAGCTGCTGCAGGACGCGCTGGAGTACGAGACGGCGCGGGAGCAGGCGATCGCGGACGCCGTCGTCGACCTGCGCCTCGGCGACCAGCTCCGCCGTGTCGTCGAGGGCCATCTGCGCGATCTCGCCCCGGAGAACCTCGCGCACACGCTGATCGCCGGGCTGGCGCACGAGGAGCTGAAGGCCGGGCACGGCCTCGTCTACCGGCTGATGGACCGTCTCGACTTCATCATCGACCCGCTGCCCGGCCTGCTGTTCACCCGCGACAACAGCACGTGGATCGGCGACCGCGTGGCGGTGACGAGCCTGGCCATGGAGGCGCGGCGGCGGGAGGCGGCGCTGACCGGCCTCGTCTACGCGCACCACCCCCGGTTCGATGGTGTGGAGCCGGTGTACTCGCCGTCTCTTGAGCACCTCGAAGGCGGGGACGTCCTGCTGCTGCGCCCGGGCGTGATCGCGGTCGGGACCGGTGAGCGGACGACCCCGGCGGGCGTCGAGCGGCTGGCACGCCAGGTGATCGGGGCGGGGCTGGCGCACACCGTCCTGGCCGTCCCGATCGCGCAGGAGCGGGCGACGATGCACCTCGACACCGTGTGCACGATGGTCGACGTCGACACGGTCGTCATGTATCCGCCGGTCGCGCACTCGCTGGCCGCCTACACGGTCACACTCGACGACGGTGACCTGCGGGTCGCCGAGCCGCGCCCCTTCCTGGACGCCGCCGCCGAGGCGATGGGCCTGGACCGGCTCAAGGTCATCGACACCGGCCTCGACCCGGTCACCGCGGAACGCGAGCAGTGGGACGACGGCAACAACACCCTCGCCGTGTCGCCTCGCTTGTGCGTCGCCTACGAACGCAACATCGAGACGAACGCGCAGCTCGAGGCGGCGGGCATCGAGGTCATCCGGATCAGCGGCAGCGAGCTGGGCACCGGACGGGGAGGCCCCCGCTGCATGTCCTGCCCCATCCTCCGCGACGACATCTGACCACGGCCCGTTGATCGGGGCGGGCGTTGTGGAGTGGGGTCAGGCGGGGTAGGCGCGGCTGGTGGCGGGGCGGCTCCGGTCGGCGAGGTCCTCGTCCGGGTCGTCCATGAGGTCCGGGAAGTCGGACAGGTCGGGGACCACCGCCGCTGCCGCCGCCGGCGCGCACTTGCCGTTGTCGCCGGATGAGCTGGGGGCCCGCAGGACGGCCCAGACGGTGGTGGAGCCGTCCTCGTGGCGCACTCCCCAGCCGTCCGACAGCGCCTCGACGATGCCGAGCCCGCGCCCGCCGAGCGAGGAGAGCGTGCCGGGGCCGCGGCGGGGCTCGGTCATGGCGCCTCCGTCGCTGACCTCCAGTTCGAGGGCGTCCCCGCGGCGCAGCCAGCAGACCCGGACCTGACCGGACGGAAGCGGCCGCGCGTGCCGGAGGGCGTTGCTGATGAGCTCGCTGACGATGACGGTGGCGTCGTCGACGATGGACTCGTAAACGCCCGAGTCGCACAGCTCCGAGCTGAGGCGCTTGCGGGCGACCGCGACGCTGGACGGTGCGTGCGGCAGCAGTACGACGCTCGACGCCCTCACCTCCCCGTGCTTCCGCTTCCTCGGACGATTCCCGTCATCCCGCCTCCGGTATGACCGAAATGCCCTGATGGCCATGGCCGGAAACCCGAACGAAACAGTCTGCCACCTGCACAACGAGTCACCGGCCATCCGGTCACGGTGATCACCTTCGGATCGGACTCCCTTCACCAATGGTGACCATCAGAGGATCTATCCAGCCAACGGCGCACTTACTCCTCACGCGCGCGTTTCGTCCGTCACACCCCGGCGACACCGAACTTTCCCGCAGAGGCCAAGCCTGCCACCCGTTCAGACCGCTGATTACGCTGGTCACGCGGATGTCACCGCACCACGGGAGACGGAGTGTCCTTACGGTAAGTAAGCGGCGCCCGGGGCCGGAGCCGGCCGGGGGTCAGCCGGCGGCGCGGAGGACGAGCCGCATGCAGGTGCCGTCTCCCGGACGCGCGCCACCTGCGGGTCCGCGCCCCTCGGCGCCGCGCAGGAGCGTGTTCGGACGGCCGGCGGGCGGCCCCGCCCGGGCCCCCGCTCCCTTTTCTCCCCATCGGTGCGATTTCGTGTGAGATACCTCACGGTTGCCGCCATCGCCGGGGTGTGCGGAGATCGTTCCGCCCTGCGCCTCCGTGAGGCGTTTGACGATGTACAGCCCGAGCCCGATGCCGCCGAACCGGCGCCGGTCCCCGGCCTCCCCCTGGACGAACCGCTCGAAGATCCGCTCATGGTCGCCGGGCTGGATGCCGATCCCCTCGTCCACGACCGTCACCACGAGGTCCGACTCCTCCCGGGCGGCCCGGACGCTGACCGTCCCGCCGTCCGGTGAGTACTTGAACGCGTTCTCCAGCAGCTGGCCGAGGATGATGTCGGTCGCCATCGCGTCCCCCCGGCAGGGCGGCAGGTCCGGCTCGATCTCCAGCTCGACCCGGTGCCGCGGCGACAGCGACCGGAACCCGGCGACGACGCCCTCCAGGATGCGCGGCAGGTCGAACGACTCGATCGTCACGGTCAGCTCGTCGGCGCCCGCGCGCGAGCCCAGCAGCAGGTGCTCGACGAGCCGGCCGAGCGACTGGGCGCGCTCGGCGATGGTGGCGACGGCGGCGCGGCGGTCGGTGTCGGCCATCTCGTCCCACCGGTTGACCAGCGTGGACGCGAACCCCTGCACGACCGTGATCGGGGTGCGCAGCTCGTGGCTCGTCGTCGCGAGGAACAGGTCCTTGGCCTCCTCCAGCGCCTTGGCCTCGGACACGTCGCGGAAGTCCACGACCAGCTCGCCGGTCTCCTCGATCTCGGCGGCGAGCACGTTCAGCCACGTCCCCGACTCCAGCCGGAACGTCAGCATCTCCCCGAGCGCGGGCATGTCGAACGGCAGCGGCCTGCCGATCGCGTCCTCGGGCGGGATGCCGGTGAGCGTGTGCGCGGCGGGGTTCCACTGCCGGATGACGAGGTCGTGGTCGAGCACGGCGATGCCGTCGGCGCTGGAGTCGATGACGGCCCGCTCGTGCGCCCGCTGCCGGACGACCTCCGCGTAGGCGACGGCGTTGCCGACCGCGACGCCCGCGTGCCCGGCGAGCAGTTCCAGCAGCTCGAGCTCGGTGTGGCCGACCTTCCGCCCGGAGAACAGGGCGTAGAGCGCGCCGTACGGCCGGTTCTGCAGGTACGACAGGCCGAGCGCGATCGTGTGCAGGCCGGGCAGCTCCGACCAGATCAGGTCGCCGAGGCGCCGCTCCCCGGTCGCGAGCTTGACGGTCTTGCCGGAGCGCAGCAGCTCCCCGACCAGGCTCGGCCGCAGCTCGGCGGACGTCCCGCGCATGTGCTCCGGAAGCCCGGACATGCTGACGAGCCGCAGCCGCTCGCCCTCGATCCGGACGAACCCGCCCGCGTCGGCGCCGGTCAGCTCGATCAGCGCCCCGGTGATCCGGTCGAGGACGGTGGCGAGGTCCAGCTCGGCGTTCAGGTCGGCGACGATGTCGTTCAGCCGCCGGACGAGCCGGGCCCGCTCGGTCATGTGGTGCTGGACGATCTCGTCCTCGCCGACCGGGTGGTACACCCCGACCCAGCCGAGCAGCGTTCCGGACGGGTCCTTCAGCAGGCTCGTGTCGATCCGCACGTCGATGAGGCGGCCGTCCCGGTGGAACCGGCGGGTCGCGAACGAGATCTGCCCGCTCTCCGCCTCGCCCTCGCCCGGACGCCGCGTGAGCAGCCGCTCCTGGACGGCGTTGTGCTCGGCCTTCAGCTCGTCCGGGACGATCGGCGGGATCCTGCCGACCATCTCCTCCGCCGTCCAGCCGAACATGCGCTCGGCCGCCGGGTTCCACACCGTGACCCGATGCCGCTGGTCAACGGCCACGATCGCATCGGCGGCGCTCTCGAGGACGGCGCGCGCGATCGGATCGTGGACCTGGTGCTGCACGCCTGTCATCGTGCCACCGGACCCCGGCACGGCGCCGGGTAACTTACACCGAAACTTCCCACGTCATCCTTACCCTTTGGTAAGACTACCGCCTGGTAACCCTCCCGATCAGGAGGGCGGCGGCCCCGGCGACGAGGAATGACAGCAGCGAGGCGCTCATCCAGCTCTGCGGGGCGAAGCGGAGGACGTCCTGCACGCCCTGCCAGAAGCCCGCCCAGCCGGTGACGGTGCCCGGGTTGATGAGCTGGTAGACGACGAACCCGATCGCCCAGGCGCCGACCATCCCCCACCGGGACGGCGCCGTCCGCGAGACGTCCCACCCCTCCACATGGCGGCGGCCGAGGAAGAAGTCGGTGGCCAGGACGCCGAGCATCGGCACGAACACCGACCCGATCAGCGTCAGGAAGCTTGCGTAGTCGCCGATGTCCAGGGCCAGCGCGAGCACGGTGATCACGACGCCGAGCCCGATGCTCAGCACCCGGCGATCGGCGCGCGGAGCGAGGTTCTGGATGGACACCGCGGTCGAGTAGGCGTCGGCGAACGACTGGTCCGCTTCGCGCAGCACGAGCACCGCGAAGAAGACGACGCCGAGCGTGGCACCGAGGAAGGGGTCGAAGACGTCGTCGGTGTTGCCCGCGACCAGCGCCAACGCGAGCAGGCCGAGGATGTAGGCGACGATCTGCGTGACCGAGTACCCGACGGCCGCGGCGCCGAACGCCGCGCGCTCCGTCCGCGAGTGCCGCGTGTAGTCGGCGGCGACGGGCACCCACGAGATCGAGACGGCCAGCGCCGCGTCGGCCCCGAGCCAGAAGCCGCCCCACGACCCCTGCGTCAGGTCGGGGAGGGGCTCGCGGAAAATCTGGACGTAGAAGTAGACCAGCGCGATCGCCACGGCGACCGTCACGTACCGGCGCAGCAGGCGCACCGACCCGAGCGGCCAGATGGTCAGCGCGGTCGTGACGGCCCCGGCCGCGACCACGTAGCCCCAGCGGGGTATCCCGTCCCAGAGCACGGTCGCCGCGTCCGCGATGACGATCAGCTCGAACGTCCCCCAGCCGACGAGCTGCGCGATGTTCAGGACGGTCGGCGCGTACGACAATCTCGCACCGAACAGGCCGCGCAGCAGCACCATCGCCGGCTGGCCGGTCCGGGTGCCGGGCACCGCGGCGAGCCCGAGCATCAGCCCGCCGAGGACCGTCCCGACCGCCATCGCGGCAATGCCCGCCGCGATCGACAGTGTGGGGTCGCCCTCGGTGTCCGGCGCCAGAACCGTATAGGCACCGGAGAAGGCCAGCAGGCTCACCCCGAGGTTCGCCCAGAAGGCGCCCTGATCCCAGAACCCGAGGACCTTTGGCGCGGGCTCATCAAGGGTGTACGGAACCTCATTGGACGCCACGGAACACACTCCCTACGCCGGCATTACCCGGACAGGTTCATGCGGTCGGCGACGCCTGGAAGGCCGCCCTCTCAGCCCGGCTGTGGCCCGAGCTCCCGCGGAGACGTTTCGTTCAGTTGGCCCTTTACCCCTAGAAGGGGCGTAGATCACCTCAAGGTGAGGTTAGTCACGCGACGTACGGGCCGCCGTCACCGCCGCCCTCCATCGGGCGTCCGGCCTCGGACCAGTCCTTCATCCCGCCGTCGACGTTCTTGGCGAGCCAGCCGGCCTGGTTGAGCGCCATGGTCACCTGCGCGGACCGGGCCCCCGACCGGCAGATCACGAAGACCTCCTGGTCGCGCGGGACCTCCCCGGCGCGGTCGCCGAGCTGCCCCATGGGGATGTGGACCGCCGCCGGCGCGTGACCCGCGTCCCACTCGTCCTGTTCCCGCACGTCCAGCAGGTAGGCGTCCTGCGGAACGTCAGCGGCTCCCACGGCCGGCACGTCGTCCCCGTAATTCATCACACCCCCATGGAACCGCGCGAAGCCCCCCTGCGTCGAATCACCCATGCGGTATCGGACGCTCCTTTTCATTGCGCCCGGGCTGGCCGTGCTCCTCTCTTCGGCCGCCTGCGGCGACGAACAGACCAACGGAAACTCCGCCGGCAAGCCTTCGGGCGCCACGTCCGTCCAGCCTTCCGGCGCCCCGGCGGACCGCCTCACCGTCAATGTCAGAGCCTCCAAGGAGGCACCCGCCAAGTCCTGGACGCTGACCTGCGAGAAGCCGGGCGGCGACCACCCCAAGGCCGCGCAGGCCTGCGCGGCCCTCGCCAAGGCCAAGGACCCCTTCAAGCCCGTCCGCGAGGGCCAGATGTGCACCAAGATCTACGGCGGCCCCGCGGTCGCCACGGTCAAGGGCACCTGGCAGGGCAAGCAGATCGACGCCATGTTCACCCGCGAGGACGGCTGCCAGCTCCACCGCTGGACCCAGGTCGCCCCCCTCTTCGGCAACGTCCCCAAGGTCCGCTGAACGAGCCCTCCCCGTTCCGGCTCCGTTCCCGACCCACCAACGCCAGGCCCCGGCATCCCGCCGGGGCCTGACCTCTGCCGCGAAACCCGTCGGCGGACCACGACGACACCGGCCCCGCTGATCCTGGTCGGCCGCCCCGGCGGGCTGGACATGTTGCGCCCCCGACTGACGGCCAGAGCCCGACACTCGGCGGCGCACGGCTTCCCCGCGGCCACCATCGAACTCCCCGGCAGCGGCAACCGTCCCCGCTTGCCTGACGCCGACCAAGCCCGCGCCGACCTGCGCCGGGCCCTGGAGGCCAGCGAGCCGGTCGAGGGGGAGATCATCGACCGGCTCGTCCTCCCGCTGGTCGACAAGACGGTCCCGGAATGGCAGGCCGCCCTAAACGCCCTCCTCTCACTGCCGGAGATCGACGGCCCAGTCGGATACTCAGGGGGAGTGATCTCCATAGGCGTCCGACTGGCGGTAGTCGAGCCGCGCATCTCGGCCGCCGCCTGTTCGCCGGGAGTTTCGTGGCCCGCACCATCTTCGAGGAGACCCGGCAGGTCACCATTCCGCTGCACGTCCTGCTGCAGTGGGACGACGAGGGCAACGACCGGCAGATGGCCCTGGACCTTTTCGAGGCGTTCGGCTCCAAGGAGAAGACCCTGCACGCCAACCTGGGCGGCCACACCGGCGTCCCCCAGTTCGCAGGAGTTCCGGCTCCGTTCCCCCGTCAGGCCCCGCAACCTCCAAGCAGCGCCCGCCAGTGAGCTGCTACCTCACTTGCCCGGGATCATCGGTTGCTCGCCTCAAGCAAGTGATCCAACTAAGCTATGTTGCCTAAATCTCTAACTTGCCTCCTCAAGGAAAGTAGCTTCTGAAGGCAAGTTTGCTTGGCTGCTCCGGCCACTCGTGTCAGGATGACTAGGGTGAGCCTCAACGACGGTACTTCGGACTCGCTCCTAGAGCAGGGGTTGAAGGTCTTGCGCGACCTGCTCGGCTCAGGCTGGGAGGTCGCCGTCCAGCCCACCACGCCGGAGGGTGGGCGAAGCCTCGACGCGGCCGTGCCATGACCTGGCGGGCACGGTCACCGAGATCAATGCCCGCCTGAGGCCGTTCGCCACAGCGGCCACCGCGCCCCCACGGCGACGCCTGACCGACAGGCTCCGCGAGTTCACGCAAAGGTCGCCACGACATTGCGGCTGACGCGCACGCCCCTCGACCTCCTCCGGGAGGCGAGGGGCGTTCTCGTTGTTGGCAGTAGCAGCGCACCGACGCCAGGAGCAGGTTTAACTCAAGGCCGACCTGGGAGGCCTCCGTCTTAACTCATGGTTCGCCCTTCTCTTCTGCGCGATAGCATCATAAGTACGTGACGTACTTACCTGCGAGTGTCACCCTGGAGGCAGGCTGCGATGGAGGTAGTGCCATGACCGCTGTTCACTTCGACAGCTATACGGAGGCCCGTGCGCATCTCAAGGCTCTCCTTGACGCAGCCGAAGCAGGACGCGTGGCCACGGTGCGTCGCGAGTCGTCCACAACTGCCATCGTGGACGTCGAGAGATTGCGCCACTACCTCGCAGTGGTCAGTCCATCTCGTGCGCAAGTGGTATCGGAAGCCGACGGCTGGTCAATCTTCATCCCCGGGTTGCCGATCGCTGCGGACGGAGGGTCCTTTGACGAGGCCGTCACGGAGATGATCGATGCGCTGCGTGAGTACGCCGAAGACTGGCAGGACCATCTGCTCGATACTTCGAACCACCGCGAGAACTGGGGGCTGGTCCAGCTGATCAGCCTCAGCGATGATGAGCAATTGCGTGACTGGCTGGTGGGGAAGGCGCGGTGACCTGGCCGCAGCCTACGCGTGATGACCACGACCGCTTCTGCCGGACGGAAGGGTGGCGCCCGGTGCGGAATGCCCGCGGGCGAACGGGGACTCACCACGTCACCTATGAGTTGGATCTTGCCGACGGCCGAATCCTGAGGACTCGCATTTCCCACCCGGTCGATCGGAGTACATATGGCCCCAGTATCTGGGGCCATATCCTCCGTGATCAGCTTCAGGTGGACGAGGCAACGTTCTGGGGGTGTGTCCAGGACAAGGTCGTGCCGGATCGCGGAACGCCCACGCCACCATCGGGGGCATTGCCCGCCGACCTCGTCCACTTGCTGATCTCCAGGGTCGGTCTCGATGAGGCCGAGGTTGCGATGATGACCAAGGAGGAAGCCGTCGCCAGGCTGCAGAGATACTGGACTGAAGGCACCTGATCCGTAGGAATACCGCACCCGGCTGGATCCGGAAGTTCGTGCCGGGGTGAGACCGGGCGGCGCTGCCGGGGTTCGGGGGCGGCAGCGTCGCCCGTAGGGCGGGTCAGTGTTCGGCCGGTTCCCACCACGTCAGGTTGGCGGACGCCTGGGCCGCCGGCTCGATGATCTCCCAGCATTCGGTGATCAGCCCGTCGTCGATCCGCCAGATGTCGACGACCGTGATCTCCGGCCCGCCCTCCGGGAGCCGTCGCCGGGAGTGCAGCACGACGTGATGCCCTTCGGCCAGCAGGTGGAGGACCTCGACCTGCATGCCGGCGAGCGGAGTGAGGGCCGCTTGCACGGCGGCGAGCCATTCCGTCTTGGTCGAGGAGGTCGAATCCGGCCTGTGGTGGATGAAGTCATCGCGCAGCAAGGGTTCGGCCGCTTCGATGCTGCCCGTCTCGATCAGGTCGGTCAGTGCCCGTTGGATGATGGTCTTGTTGTCCGTGGTCATGGACGCAGTGTTTCCGCGGCCTGGGGCGTTGTCGATGAAGTCGCATTTCATGGCGTTCGACGCCACGCTGAGTACTCTCGTTGACCGTGCATACGGTCGGGGAGCTCTTGCGGCAGTGGCGGCATCGCCGGCGGCTCAGCCAGCTCGATCTCGCGATCGCTGCCGATGTCTCGGCTCGCCACGTCAGCCTGGTCGAGACGGGCAAGTCCAACCCGAGCGCCGAGATGATCCTGCGGCTCGCGGACCAGCTCGACGTGCCGCTGCGTGAGCGCAACCGGCTGCTGCTCGCGGCCGGCTTCGCGCCCCGGTACACCGAGCGGCCGCTCGATGACGACGTGCTGTCGGCGGCCCGGGGCGCGGTCGAGAGGGTGCTCCGCGCGCACGAGCCGTACCCGGCGCTGGCCTTCGATCGCCGGTGGAACATCCTGATGACCAACCGCGCGCTCGACCCGTTCTTCGCGGACGTCGATCCCGACCTGCTGCGTCCGCCGGTCAACCTGGTGCGCCTGGGCCTGGACCCGCGCGGGTTCGCTCCCCTGGTCGTCAACCTGGCCGACGTGCGCGTGATGTTCCGCTCCCGGATCAGGCGTCAGCTCGCCGTCGCTCCGGACGCCGAACTCACCGCGCTCTATGAGGAACTGCTGGAGCCCGGCCCCGAAGACGCATCGGGCCCGTCGGTCGAGTCCGACGTCGCCATCCCGATGATCCTTCGCTTCGACGGACGGGAGCTGCGGCTGTTCTCGACCATCACCACGTTCGGCACCCCGATGGACATCACGCTGGACGAAGTCGCGATCGAGTCCTACTACCCGCAAGACGCGGAGAGCGCGGCCTACTTCGAGCGATGAGAGCGGCGGGTCAGTCCCCCATCAACAAAAGGGACCTTCCCGCCGCCCCGCGCGCCCCTGCCGACGGGTAGTCAGGCCGCCGCGTTGAAGAGGGGCTTACACATCGAGCGAGTCTAGTGAACAACGGAGCGATGGCCATTGCCCCTGCGATACGGACGGTCCCCACCAAGACACCAAGCCAGATCAGCCCGGGTCGGTGTCGCGTCTGTATTCGCATGCGCGACAGCGGCCGGGCTAGTCAACCCGTGCTGCTGTGCGCCCGTTCATGAGGGGAACTCATGACCGTACATCAACAGCACTGCTTCTCCGCTGGCCCTGAAGGGGGTTACGTCCACTCCGAGGAGGAGGGCTGCCCCCCGGCCGGGAAGGCGTACTTCGAGCGGCTGTCCAGGGACATGCTGAAGTACAACCTCGAGACGGAGGAGGAGGCCACGGAGGCTCGGCGCATCCTCGATGACGCCGAGTTCGAGACCTACTACCACCTGCGGGGCGCGGCCGCCCGGAAGGGCCACGACGAGGCCATCCAGGCCATCCGCAGGCTCGGGCCGGGGGCTCAGGCCGGAGGATTACGACCTGTTCTAGGACGGCTGGAGTCACTTGACTGGTCCCGCCCCTGAGGGGGTGGGACCAGTTCTCTTAACAGAGAACGTGCACGCACGAATCGTGGTGAAGAGGGCAGTCCAGCAAAGCGGTGGTCTGGTGCCGGGCTACTTGAGGAGGCGGGACATGCGGCGGTCGGCCAGGGGTTTGCCGCCGGTCTGGCAGGTGGGGCAGTACTGGAGGGACGAGTCGGCGAACGAGACCTCGCGGATGGTGTCTCCGCAGACGGGGCATTCCTGCCCGGTGCGGGCGTGCACGCGCAGGCCGGTCTTCTTCTCGCCCTTGAGGTCCTGGGCTTCGAGGCCGCGTGAGCGTTCCACCGCGTCCCGGAGGGTGGTGACGATCGCTTCGTGCAGGGTCGCGATGTCGTCCTCGGTGAGGGACGCGGCGATCTTGAAGGGGGACATCTTCGCGACGTGCAGGACCTCGTCGGAATAGGCGTTGCCGATTCCGGCGATCACCTTCTGGTCGCGCAGCAGGCCCTTGATCTGGGTGCGTTTGCCGCCCACGATCGCGGCGAGCGCCTCGGGGGTGAAGGCGTCGTCCAGGGGGTCGGGGCCGAGGGACGCGACGCCCGGGACGTCGGACGGGGCGCGGACGACGTAGACGGCCAGGCCCTTCTTGGTGCCGGCCTCCGTCAGGTCGAAGCCGGAGCCGTCGTCCAGGTGGACGCGGAGGGCGAGGGGGTTCTTGCCTCCGGGGCGCGCGGGCTTGGCCGGGATCTCGTCCCGCCACCGCAGCCAGCCGGCGCGGGCCAGGTGAATCACCAGGTGCAGCCCGTCGACGTCCAGGTCGAGGAACTTGCCGTGCCGGGTCGCTCCCGTGACGGTCAGCCCGCCGAGCGAGGTGACCGGCGGGTCGTAGGTCTTCAGCGCGGAGATGGCGAGAACATCGATCCGGGCGATGGCGTGGCCGACCGCGCGCTCCCGCAGGAAGCCCGCCAGCGCCTCCACCTCAGGTAGCTCAGGCATGGAACCAAGTATCCGTGATGGCGCCGGGAAGTTCGTCCACAGGGCTGTGGAAGGCTGTGGAAAAGCTTGTGCATAAGCGGTGGGTTCGGCTGGACGTGCGGCCCGGTCAGCGGCAATACCTCTATGAACCCGGACGAACCACCGACCAGGGCTTCCTGTACGGCGGTCACACAGGGTGTGGATAACTTCCCTGTAACGACCCCCGGGTAACCGCCCCATGGTCTCGCGCGAGTGGGTCCGGCCGCCCGGTTCGCGCGTTGTGACCCGGATCTCGAAATAACCCCTAGGGGGTAGGGGTTGCCAGGGTTGAACGGTTATGCCACCATGAGGGCCGAGAGATACCCCCCAGGGGTAAAAGCGAAGGGGAGAGCCAGATGAGCACCGCCACCTACACCGTCACCGGGATGACCTGCGGCCACTGCGTCAGCTCGGTCACGGAGGAGATCGAGGAGATCGCCGGTGTGACCGGCGTCGACGTCGACCTGCCGACCGGCCGGGTCACCGTGACGAGCGACGCGCCCCTCGACGACGCCCGGGTCAAGGACGCCGTCGAAGAGGCCGGATACGAACTGAAGCCGTGACCGGAGCGCGCCTCGGCGCGCGCTCCTGAACATCGAGCGGAGTTGATCGGTATGAACAGCGCAACCAAGGTCGGAGCCTATGTCGTCGGGCTCGCCGTCGTCTTCGGTGGTGCCGCGGGAGTCGGCAAGATCGCCGGTCCCGTCGGCGCCTCGGCCGAGAAGGCGTCCCACGAAGGCGGAGGCCACGGCGGAGACACCGGCGGCGGGCACGGCGGCGCTGCGCCGAAGCCACCGGGCGGGCTGCAGGTATCCGAGGGTGGTTACACGCTCGTCCCGCGCAGGACGACGCTGGAGCCCGGCAAGCGGACCGACTTCCGGTTCACCATCAACGGACCGGACGGCAAGCCCGTCACCGGCTTCCAGCCCCTGCACGGCAAGCGTCTGCATCTGATCGTCGCGCGCCGCGACCTCTCGGGGTTCCAGCACCTGCACCCGGCCGAGGCCGGCGGCGGCGTCTGGACGGTGCCGATCACACTGCCGAAGGCGGGCGTGTACCGGTTCTTCACCGACGTCCAGCCGGACGGCGTCAAGGAGCAGCTGACGCTCGGAACCGACATCACCGCCCCGGGAGACCTTCGCCCCACTCCGCTGCCGAAGCCCGAGCAGGTCGCGAAGGTGGACGGGTACGAGGTCAAGCTGTCCGGCGACCTCGCTCCCGGTAGGTCCAGCGAACTCACCCTCTCGGTGAGCAAGGACGGCGAGCCGGTCACCGACCTGCAACCGTACCTGGAGGCGTACGGCCACCTGGTCGTGCTGCGCCAGGGCGACCTCGCCTACCTCCACGTCCACCCGGACGGGGAGCCGGGTGACGGCAAGACGGAACCCGGCCCGGGTATCAGCTTCTTCGCCGAGGCGCCCAGTTCCGGCGCATACCGGCTGTACCTGGACTTCAAGCACGGCGGCAAGGTCCGCACCGCCGAGTTCACCGTGCATGCCGGGAACGGCGGGGTACCCGTCCAGGAGCCCGAGGGCGAGCCCGGCCACGATGATCAGCCCCACACGCACTGATCCCGCGATCGATACGGAGGAGGAACGATGAGCACGGACGCCGCGTCCGAGCGTGTCGAGCTGGCGATCGGCGGGATGACGTGCGCCTCGTGCGCCAACCGCATCGAGCGGAAGCTCAACAAGCTGGACGGCGTGACCGCGACGGTCAACTACGCCACCGAGAAGGCCAGCGTCGAGTTCCCCGAGGGGGTATCGCCGGACGAGCTGATCGCCACCGTCCAGAAGGCCGGCTACAGCGCCGAACTGCCGGCCGCGCCGAAGCCGGACGGAGAGCCCGAACCGGACGACGGGCTGCGCCCCTTGCGGCAGCGGCTGGTCACCGCCGTCGTCCTGTCGGTCCCGGTCATCGCGATGGCGATGATCCCGGCGCTGCAGTTCGAGGCGTGGCAGTGGCTGTCGCTGACGCTGGCCGCCCCCGTCGTCGTGTACGCGGGATGGCCGTTCCACAAGGCCGCGGCGGTCAACCTGCGGCACGGGTCGGCGACCATGGACACGCTGATCTCGCTCGGCACGCTCGCCGCGTTCGGCTGGTCGCTGTGGGCGCTGTTCTTCGGCACCGCCGGCGAGCTGGGGATCAAGCACGGCTTCGAGTTCTCGATGACCCGGTCGGACGGGTCGATGAACATCTACCTTGAGGCCGCGGCGGGCGTGACCATGTTCATCCTGGCCGGACGGTACTTCGAGACGCGCTCCAAGCGCCGCGCCGGCGCCGCCCTCCGCGCGCTGCTGGAGATGGGCGCCAAGGACGTCTCGGTCATCCGGGACGGGCGCGAGGAGCGGATCCCGGTCGACCGGCTCGCGGTGGGGGACGTGTTCGTCGTCCGTCCCGGCGAGAAGATCGCCACCGACGGGACGGTCGAGGAGGGCTCGTCCGCCGTGGACGCGTCCATGCTGACGGGCGAGTCCGTCCCGGTGGAGGTCGCGCCGGGCGACACCGTGGTCGGCGCGACCGTGAACGCGGGCGGACGGCTGCTGGTCCGGGCGACCCGCGTCGGCTCCGACACCCAGCTCGCGCGGATGGCGCGGATGGTGGAGGAGGCGCAGACCGGCAAGGCGCAGGCGCAGCGGCTCGCCGACCGGATCTCCGGGATCTTCGTCCCGGTGGTGATCGCGCTCGCGCTCGGCACGCTCGGCTTCTGGCTCGGTACCGGGACCGGCACCGCCGCCGCCTTCACCGCCGCGGTCGCCGTGCTGATCATCGCCTGCCCGTGCGCCCTCGGCCTGGCCACCCCGACCGCCCTCATGGTCGGGACGGGACGCGGCGCCCAGCTCGGCATCCTGATCAAGGGTCCGGAGGTGCTGGAGTCCACCCGCGCGATCGACACGGTCGTCCTGGACAAGACCGGCACCGTGACCACGGGACGCATGGCCCTGGTCGACGTCATCACCACCGACGGCGTCTCCGAGGACGAGGTCCTGCGGCTGGCGGGGGCGCTGGAGAACGCGTCCGAGCACCCGATCGCGCAAGCGATCGCCAAGGGAGCGACCGAACGGGTCGGCGATCTCGGGACGGTCGAGGACTTCGCCAACGTCGAGGGCCTGGGCGTCCAGGGGATGGTGGACGGCCACGGCGTCCTGGCGGGCCGTCCCCGGCTCCTCGCCGAGTGGTCGCAGCACCTCACGCCCGACCTCGAAGCCGCCATGGAGAAGGCCCAGGCGCTCGGCCACACCGCGGTCGCGGTCGGCTGGGACGGCGAGGCCCGCGCCGTGCTCACCGTCGCGGACCAGGTCAAGCCGAGCTCGGCCGAGGCGATCGCGCAGCTCAGGTCGCTCGGGCTGCGTCCCGTCCTGCTGACCGGCGACAACGAGACGGTGGCGCGCACGGTCGCGGACACCGTCGGGATCGAGGAGGTCATCGCCGAGGTCCTGCCGCAGGACAAGGTGGACGTCGTCAAGCGCCTCCAGTCCGAGGGCCGGACGGTCGCGATGGTCGGCGACGGGGTCAACGACGCCGCCGCGCTCGCCCAGGCCGACCTCGGGCTCGCGATGGGGACGGGCACGGACGTGGCGATCGAGGCGTCCGACCTGACCCTCGTCCGGGGGGACCTGCGGGCCGCGGCCGACGCGATCCGGCTGTCCCGCCGGACGCTCGGCACGATCAGGGGCAACCTGTTCTGGGCGTTCGCCTACAACGTGGCGGCGCTGCCGCTGGCGGCGGCCGGACTGCTCGTCCCGATGATCGCGGGCGCCGCGATGGCGTTCTCCTCGGTCTTCGTGGTCAGCAACAGCCTCCGCCTGCGCGGGTTCAAGCCGCTGACCACCGGCGGCGAGGACGTCCCGGCGGCCACCGGGACCACGCCCCGGAAGATCACGACGGCCCGCTGACCCGGCGACGCGCGCGGTCCCCGCTCAGGGGGCCGCGCGTTCGCCGTGATCGGTTCGGAGGATGGTCACGAGGGGGGCCAGGGCGTCGTCCGCGGTGGCGGCGTCCAGGGCCTCGGCGAGGGTTTCGGCATAGGTCGGGGCGGCCTTCTCCTGGACGGCCCGTCCCTCGTCGGTGATCACGGTGTAGACGCCGCGGCGGTCCTTGGGGCACATGGCGCGGCGGGTGAGGCCGGCGGCCTCCAGCCTCGCGACGAGGCGGCTGACCGAGCTCTGGTTGAGGCCGATGAGGTCGGCGAGCTCCTGCATCCGCAGCTCGCCGTCGTCGGCGCGGGACAGCCGGCACAGCGCGCGGAACTCCGACAGGCCGATGCCGTGCCGATGGATCGCCTTGGCGAGCTGCTGCTCGACGCGTCCGTGCAGGGTGACGACGCGATCCCAGATCCGGCCGTCCGCCGTGGCGGCGCAGTCCACGGTGCTCGTCGCGTCGTCGCTCATCTCGTGTCCCTTCCTCCGTTGACACCAGCCTACATGCAGTGCCAACATCTGCATGTACATGCAATCCATGCAGATACATGCAACTTCACCGTGGAGGGTGACGATGACCAGTCCGCTGCTGCTTCCGTATGACGGCCCGCACCTGACGCTGCCGAACCGGATCGCCATGGCGCCGATGACGCGGGGCCGCGCGGACGACGTGACCGGCGTGCCCCACCCGCTGACCGCCGAGTACTACGCGCAGCGCGCGGCCGCCGGACTGATCGTCACCGAGGGCATCTGGCCGACCGTCCTCGGCAAGGGCGGCCCCGGCATCCCCGGCCTGGTCACGGACGCGCAGGTGGACGGATGGCACGCGGTCACCGAGGGCGTCCACGCGGCGGGCGGAACGATCTTCGCCCAGCTCTGGCACGTGGGACGGATGACGCACCCGCTCAACCTCCCGGACGGCGCCGCGCCCGTCGCTCCCTCACCGGTCCGGATCGAAGGCGAGCCGATCTACACGAACCAGGGCAACCTCGCCCACGTCACGCCGCGCGCCATGACGACCGCCGAGGCGGAGGCGACGATCGCCGACTTCGCCGCCGAGGCCCGCAACGCCGTCCGGGCCGGATTCGACGGGGTGGAGGTGCACGGCGCGAACGGCTACCTCATCCAGCAGTTCCTCGCCGAGAACACCAACCGCCGCACCGACCGGTTCGGCGGCTCCCGCGCCGGGCGGCTGCGGTTCGCGCTCGACGTGGTGGAGGCCGTGGCCGCCGAGATCGGCCCCGGAAGGGTGGGCCTGCGCATCTCGCCCCACAACCCGGAGAACGAGATCGCCGAGGAGGACCCGCAGGGCACCTACCGCGCGCTCGTCGACGCCGTCGACCCGCTGGGCCTCGCCTACCTGCACGTCATCGAGCGGGGCGCGTACGGCGCGCTGGCCGATCTGCGCCCGCGCTGGTCGGGCACCTTGATCGGCAACTTCAACGGCACGGAGCCCACCTCCCAGCGCGCCGGCGAACAGGTCCTCGCCGCGGGTCTGGCCGACCTCTTCTCCTACGGCCGCCTGTTCATCTCCAACCCCGACCTGCCGGCCCGCTTCGCGACGGGCGCACCCCTCAACGCGCACGTCCCCGGCCTGGTCTACGGCGGCGACGCCGAGGGCTACACCGACTACCCGGCTCTGGGCGACCGTGTGGGCAGCGCCGTCCGGTCCTTGTCCTGAGACGACCAGACCCCGCCGGGCCTTGCGGCCCGGCGGGGCCCTGGTCTTGCCGCCGGTGTGTGGGGTCGCCTCTCGGCGAAAGGCTCAACACGGCTCCAGCCGGACGGTATTCCGTGAAGGCGAAAGGTGAGGCCCGGGGACACCAGGCACACCGGCTGTCATGTGTAACCGATCGTGCCCCGGGATTGTTCCCGGCCTGCCGGGTCGGTAAAAGTCCCCGTCCGCCGGACGGCGTGCCAGCCCAGGCGCGCCCCTAGCAGCGCGGTGACCAGGGACTGGACGACGACCAGGTACATGAGCTGCCGGGCGGTAGCGCTGCCTCCACAGCTGCCGCGGCGTCGACGGCGTCTCCGTCCACGCGAGGGCCTTCTCCTCGTAGACGACGCGGAGGCCGGCACGGCAGATCGCCATGGTGAGGTCGGTGTCCTCGGCGAGGGTGTCGTCCGGGACGCCGACCTGCGCGAGGACCGGCCGCCGGAACGCGCCGATCGCACCCGGGACGGTCGGCATGCACTCCAGGACGTCGAACATCCGCCGGTCGAGGTTGAAGCCGATCACGTACTCGATGTGCTGCCAGCGTCCGAGGAGCCCGCCGCGGTTGGCGACCTTGGTGTTGCCGCTGACCGCGCCGACGCGCGGGTCGGCGAGCGGCGCGACGAGGTGGCGGATGGTGTCGCGCTGGAAGACGGTGTCGGCGTCCACGAGAACCAGGATCTCCGCGCGGGCCACGGCGATCCCCGTGTTCAGGGCGCCCGGCTTGCCGCCGTTCGCCTTGCGGATCAGCTGGACGGCGGGCAGCGCGATCGAGTCGACGATCGCGGCGGTGCGGTCGAGGGACCCGTCGTCCACCACGATCAACTCGACGCCGCCCGGATAGTCGGTGTCCAGCAGCGAGGCGATCGTCGCCGCGATGCCCGCCTCCTCGTTGTACGCGGGGACGATCACGGAGACGGGCGGGAACGGGTCCAGCGGTACCTCACCCGGCCCGGACGTCCCGATGGCGTCTCGCGGGTCGCGTGCCCTTCCCCGGACGCGCCGCACATGGACGTGCGCGAACGCCGTCCCCAGCACGTACAGGCCGCCGGCCACCGCGAACAGCACGCCCATCGTCCCGGTGAGGGCGGACGCGGCCTGCTGCGCGGCGACCAGCGTCCAGCCGACGGCCCTCTCGTGCGCGGGCACCCGCATCTCGGCGGAGGGCGTCCCCAGCGCCTCGGTCAGCGTGGTGAAGCGGTAGCCCTCCGGCCGAAGCCGCTCGATGATCCGCTCCACGGCCGCGACGGTGCCGGACCGGTCGCCGCCCGCGTCGTGCAGCATGACCACGGCGCCCTCGCCGCGCTCCTCCGCCGCCAGCGCGGTCTCGACGATCTTCGCGGTGCCGGGGCGCGTCCAGTCCTCGGTGTCGCGGTCGGCGAAGACCACGACGTACCCGTCCTCGCCCGCCTGCCGGGCCGCGCGCCACTCCGGAGCGGTCAGGCCGTCCGTACGGGACGAGTACGGCATCCGCATCAGCCTCGTGTGGACGCCCGCGGCCCCCGCCAGCGCCCGCTGCGTGAGGTCCAGCTCCAGTTTGCCGGCGCCACGCCGGCGCCGTCGCGAGGTCGGCGTGCGTGTACGTCTGGGAGCCGATCTCGTGGCCCTCGCGGAGGATGCGGCGGGTCAGCGCGGGGTTCTCGGCCACGTGCGCGCCGACCGTGAAGAACGTGGCGCGGGCGCCGTGGCGCCGCAGGAGGTCGAGGAGTCGCGGCGTCCACACCGGGTCGGGGCCGTCGTCGAAGGTCAGCGCGATCGTCTTCGGGGGCATGTGCCGGCTTCGCGTCGTGCCGCCCGCGAGGTTGACGACCGGTCCGCCCGAGGTGATCTCGGACGGGGGTCCGCCGGGCTCGGGGTTCACGGGAGCCCGCGTGGCGGGTCGGGGAATCGCGATCGCCCGACGCTCACGCGATGTCTCGGGCGGGACGTCCGGACGGCGCTGCTCCGCGCGCGGGTGCGGGGCCGGCTCGCTCCACGACGTCAGCGGAACGCTCGGTCCGGTCGTCATGCCCAGGGCGAGCGCGCCGAGGAACACGGCGAGCAGCGTCCCCGCGGCCAGACCCAGCCGCCGGCAGAGCCGCGCCCGCCCTCCGGTCGTGTCGACGAAGACCGCCTTCGACGGCGCGGGTGATTCCGGCACGGCGGGCGGAATGCCCGTAATGAGTAATTCGTCCTGATCTTGGGGGGGTGCTGGCGGTCATGGTCGTCCGTCATTTCGTCCGGTGGAGGCGTCCGAACACAGGGTGTGGCCGCGGACACTCAATGCATCAGCGCGAACCCCCGCGTACGTGTCACACCGCGACCGGAATACCTGCACAATGGCCCGGATGGAACGGGCGGACGAGGAGGAACTCGGCCGTGCCCTGCGGGCTGCGCAGGACGGCGACGAGGCGTCCTTCCGCATGCTGTACCGCGACGTGCAGCCCCGCCTGATCCGGTTCGCCGGCGCGCTGGTCGGCGCGGACGCCGAGGACGTGACGTCCGAGGCATGGCTGCAGATCTCCCGTGACCTGCCCTCGTTCCGCGGCGACCTCGACGGCTTCCGCGGCTGGACCGCCACGATCACCCGGCACCGGGCGCTGGACCATCTGCGCCGCCGGTCCCGGCGCCCCGTGGGCGACATCCCCGTCGAGGAGCTGACCACGATGGCCGCCGAGGCCGACACCGAACTGGACGCCCTGGACGGCATCGCCACCGAGGACGCGCTTTGCCTGATCGCCGAACTCCCTCGCGACCAGGCCGAGGCCGTGCTGCTGCGCGTCGTCGTGGGCCTGGACGCCAAGTCGGCGGGCAAGGTGCTCGGCAAGCGCTCGGGGGCCGTGCGAACCGCCTCGTACCGGGGGCTGCGCCGCCTCGCCGACCTGCTGTCACCGTCCCCCGAGAACGCCCCGCCGTCCACGTCCCGGAAGGCGGGGGACGCGCTTCCGCGCGTCCAGGGTGACAAAAGCGGTGGAACCGGCGCTGAAGGGGTGGCATGAGCGACCACCACCGGATCGAACGCCTCGATCGGCGCACCGCGAAGCGCCTCCTCGACGGCGCGGACGGCCATGCCCGGCTGCAGGCCCTGCTCTCCTCGGCCGCGGCACCCGCCCAGCCCGGAGAACTCGCGGGCGAGGACGCCGCCGTCGCCGCGTTCAACGCCGCCGCCCGTACCGCACGGACGTCCCGTGCGGTCACCTGGCGCCGTTTCCTGACGGTGAAGGCCCTGGTGGTGATGGGCGCCTCGCTCATCGTCACCGGAGGAGCGGCCTACGCCACGATCACCGGAAACCTGCCGGGCCGGGAGCCGGCGCCCTCCGAGACACCGTCGCTCCACCACGAGACCAGCACGAGCCAGGGCAGCACCAAGGTCAGCCACGCCCCACCGTCTGCGCCGCCGTCCAGCCCACCGTCCTCCAAGACGCGGCCATCACCGTCCACGTCTCCCTCTGCCGGCACGTCCAAGGAACCCCCTGGACGGGTGAACGCACCCGGCCGACAGCAAAAGAAGACGACGGCCCCGCAGAACACCAGAACGGCCCCGCAGAACACCAGAACGCCCCCGCGCGGCCCCGGTCACAACAACGGCTCCCCACCCGGCGACAACTCCGGCAACGGAAACGGAAACGGCCAGGGCAACGGAAACGGCGACAACGGCAGCTCACCCCGCACCAACTCGGGCAACGGAAACGGCCCCCCGAGCTGACCCGCCGGTCACGCGGTCAGAGGCAGCCTTCGAACTGGGGGACGTCGACGTCCGACAGGTCGAGGCCGGACGAGCCGAACCACTTGTGCATGAACCTCGACATCGCTCCGGCCTGGTACATCTGGGTGATCGCCTTGTTGAGCGCCTCGCAGCCGCCGGGGTCGCCCTTGCGGATCGCGATGCCCGTCCGCCGCTCGCCGAAGCGGGAGTTCAGCAGGCGGAAGTCGCCGCCCTGCCGCGTCTTCAGCCCGGCCAGGATCGTGTCGTTGGTCGTGACGGCGTCGATCCGGCCGTCCCCCAGCATCGTCATGCAGTCGGCGTAGGACCGCGCCGCCACCGGCACGGCCGCGACCTCCCGCTCCACGGTCACCGCCTCCGCCGCCCCGGAGCCGGTGACGGCGCAGATCTCGCGCTTCTCCAGGTCCTGAACGTTCCGGATGTCGCGCTCGTCGTCCCGCACGAGGATGTCCTGGTACGACAGGAGGTACGGCCCGGCGAACGCGAGCCGCTGCTTCCACTCCGGCTCCAGCCAGAACGTCAGCACCATGTCGACCTTCCCGGTCTGGAGGAGCCGCTCCCGGTCGGCCGCCAGCGCGGGGACGAACCGGACCTTCTTCCCCATCCGCTCCGCCAGGTAGCGCGACACGTCCACGTCCAGGCCCTCGAACGTCCCGTCCGCCCGCCGGAACCCGATCCCCGGCAGGTCCGGCCGCACTCCGGCGACCAATGTGGATTTCGCGAGGATGGACGCCTCCTCCGCGTCCCCGCATCCGGCCAGGGCGAGGCAGCTCACCAGAGCCGAAGCGACCAAGCGGCGCATCCGCGACCCCCGCATCCCTCAGCGCGGCCCTGGTCCCGTCGAACAGGGAGCGCTCGGCACCAACGTCGCAGCCCGGTGATCACCCCTCCACCCTCCTGACCACAATCGGCCTGACCGCCACCCATGGCGGCGGTTCCGGTCGCCACCTGGCGCATCAGTCCATCGGGAGGTGGCGGAGGGTCGTCAGGTCGGTGAGTGAGCGGTAGTAGCAGGTGGGGCGGGCCTCGCCGGACGGAAGGGTCGTGTGGCAGGCGCCGCCGGTCGTCCGGTTCACCAGGTAGAGCAGTGAGTTCTGCTCGCAGTTGACGCGGACGTCCACGAGTTCGAGGACGTCCCCCGACGACGCGCCCTTGCGCCACAGCTCGTTGCGGGACGTCGACCACAGGACGGCGATCCGCTCGTCCAGCGTCGCCTTGAGGGCCTGGTCGTTCGCGTAGCCGATGAACAGGACGTCGCCGCTGCCCGCGTCCTGCAGGACCACGGGGACGACCCGCGCCCCGGTCGCCGCCACACCGGCGAGCTTGTCGAAGTCCAGGGTGAGCCGGGTGCCTTCTTCGAGTTCGTTCACCCGGCCATCCTGCCCTGGACGATCACCCGGCACCGTCGAGTGACACGTCGTCTGCGGAAACGGGGTCGCTTCACGATGTCGTCGAGCAGGTGGGCAGCCTGCGGCGTGTCGACCACGCTGACCGGCTTGAGCTGGATGTGCTCGCGGGTCAGTGCTCCGGCGCGGCGGGGACGGCCAGGATCGACTGGACCGTGGCGATCACGACGTGGCCGGTCCGCTCCGGCTTGAGGCGCCCGGTCCGGTTCTCTTCCGCGGCACCGTGCAACACGTGCTGGATGACGTTGACCAGCCAGGTCATCGGCAGATCGGTGCGGAACGCGCCCTGATCCTGGCCTCGGCGGATGAGTTCCTCGACTCGCTCGGCCGGGGCGCCGTGCAACTGGCGGATGCGTCCGGCCGGAAGGGCGCTCTGGGCCGCCGCCAGCAGCGCCGTGGACTCGGCCACCAGCGACCAGCTCGATTCGAGCAGCCGGCTCAGCGCGTCCCGCGCGTCTCCGGTGAGGTCGACCCCCGAAAGGATCTCTTCGCCGGTGCGCAGCGCGTCCGCCAGGGCGGCTTCGACCAGCTCCGCCCGGTTGCGGAAGTGGCCGTAGAGCGTCATCCGGCCCACCCCGGCGGCCTTGGCGATGTCGTCGATGCTCGCGGCCGGATTCTCGCTCAGGCACTCGCGGGCCGCGGAGACGATGCGGGCGATGCTCCGCTCGGCGTCCGCGCGCCGACGCCGGCCGGATGTGGCGGTAGACATGCCATCACCCTAACTCGTACGCCGAAGTACGTGTTACTCTCCCTCCATAAGTCGTATACCGACGTACGAGTTAAGGAGATCACGATGACCGAGGACGTCCACGACAAGGCCGAGCGGAACGGCTCGCCGCACCCGCTGCGGTGGCGCATCCTGGGGTTCCTGGGCGTGGCCCAGCTCATGCTGATCCTCGACGTCACCGTCGTGGCCATCGCGCTGCCCAACATCGAGGCCGACCTGGACCTGGGCCGCCAGGCCGTCACCTGGACGGTCAGCGCCTACACGCTGACGTTCGGCGGCCTCATGCTCCTCGGCGGACGGGCCGCCGACCTGATCGGCGCCAAGCGGGTCGTCCTCGCCGGCCTGCTGATCTTCACGGCGGCGTCGCTGGTGACCGGATTCGCCGGCTCGGCCGCCCTGCTCCTGGGCGGCCGCATCGCGCAGGGACTCGGCGCGGCACTGATGTCCCCGGCGGCCCTGTCGCTCGTCGTGCACCTGTTCGACGGCGACGAGCGGAACAAGGCGCTCGGTGTCTGGTCCGCGCTCGGGGGCGGCGGCGCGGCCCTCGGCGTACTCCTGGGCGGGCTGCTCACGGCGGGCCCCGGCTGGCCCTGGGTCTTCTACGTCAACGTGCCCATCGGGCTCGTCATCCTCGCCGCCCTCGCCCGGATGCTGCCGCGGCAGACGGCGACCGCACCACGTCCCCGCCTGGACGTCCTGGGCGCGCTGCTGGTCACGGCCTCGTCCGCCGCGCTGATCTACGCGTTCATCCGCGCGGGAGACGACGGCTGGCTCACCATCGCGACCGCCGCGCTCGTGCTGCTCGCCGCAGTCGGATACGTGGCGTTCGTGGTCAGGCAGAAGACCGCCAAGTCGCCCATGATGGACGTCGCGCTGCTGGTCCGGCGCCCGGTGGCCACCGGCACGTTCCTGATCCTGATGGCGACCGCCCTGATGATCGCGGTGTTCTTCCTGGGCACCTTCTACTTCCAGCACGCGGAGGACTTCAACGCCCTCCAGACCGGCCTGCTGTTCCTGCCGGTCGCGATCGCGACGATGCTCGGAGCCAACCTCACCGGCCGGGCGATCGCCACGACGGGCGCACGCCGCCTCGCCGTGACCGGCCTGGTGACCGCCGCGCTCGGCATGGCCGTCCCCGCCGTCTCGATGCACCCGGCGACCGTGGTGGCCGGCACCGCCATCGCGGGCGCCGGGACGGGAGCGATGTTCGTCGTCGCCTCGGCAACGGCTCTCGGGCAGGTAGCCCCCCACGAGTCCGGCATCGCGTCCGGCATCGTCAGCACGTTCCACGAGTTCGGCGCGTCCATCGGAGCCGCCGTCATCTCCAGCGTCGCCGCGGCCAGCCTCGTCGGCGACACCCTCTCCGGCTTCACGAACGGCTTCGTCCTCGCCGCGGTCGCCGCCGCCGTCTCAGCCGTGGCCGCCGCCGCCCTGACACCCGGCCGCGAACGGTGATCTAGGCGATTCTGCGGTGATAGGTGACCATCGCGAACGCGTACCCGACGATGAGAACGCCGAGGCACCAGGCGAGGGCGGTCCAGATGCCGGTCCCGACGGGCTGCTCCGTGAGCAGGTCGCGGATCGTGTTGACGATGGACGTCACCGGCTGGTGCTCGGCGAACGCCCGCACCGGGCCGGGCATGGTGCCGGTGGGCACGAAGGCCGAGCTGATGAACGGCAGGAAGATGAGCGGGTAGGAGAACGCACTCGCGCCGTCGGGGGACTTGGCGGACAGGCCGGGGATGACCGCGATCCACGTCAACGTCAGGGTGAACAGGATCAGGATGCCGGCGACCGCGAGCAATGCCGCCATTCCCGCCCCCGAACGGAAGCCCATGAGGAGGGCGACGAGCACGACGACCACGAGCGAGATCATGTTGGCGACCAGCGAGGTCAGCACGTGGGCCCACAGGAAGGACGACCGCGCGATCGGCAGGGACTGGAAACGTGCGAAGACGCCGCCCTGCAGATCCTGGAAGAGCCGGAACGCGGTGTAGGAGATGCCCGAAGCGATCGTGATGAGCAGGATGCCGGGCAGCAGGTAGTTCACGTACGATCCCGACCCGGGCTTGATCGCGCCGCCGAACACGTAGACGAACAGCAGCATGAAGGCGATCGGCATGATCGTGGTCGTGATGATGGTGTCCGGGCTGCGCATGATGTGGCGCAGCGACCGCTGAAGCAGGACGGCGGTGTCGCCGAGGAAACGCTTGTTCATGACCGCCCCTCGCTCGTCGTGCGGACGCTGCGGTCGTCGCCGACGCCGCCCTTGCCGTCGCCGCCGACGCCGCCCTTGCCGTCGCCGCCGACGCCGCCCTTACCGTCGCCGCCGACGATGGCCAAGAAAACGTCCTCAAGGGACGGCTGCCTCTCGACGTACTCGACCTCAGCGGGCGGGAGCAGCCGCCTGAGTTCGGCGAGGGTTCCGTTCACGATGATCCGGCCCTGGTGGAGGATCGCGATGCGGTCGGCGAGTTGCTCGGCCTCGTCCAGATACTGCGTCGTGAGCAGCACCGTCGTGCCGCGCCCGGCGAGGTCCCTGACGGCCTGCCACACCTCGATGCGTGCCTGGGGATCGAGCCCTGTCGTCGGCTCGTCGAGGAAGATCACCGGCGGATTCCCGATGAGGCTCATCGCGATGTCGAGGCGGCGGCGCATGCCGCCCGAATACGTCGACACCCTCCGCGAGGCCGCGCCGGTCAGCGAGAAGCGGCCGAGCAGGTCGTCCGCGATGCCGCCCGGGTCCTTGAGGTGGCGCAACCGGGCGATCAACACGAGGTTCTCCCGCCCGGTGAGGATCTCGTCGACGGCCGCGAACTGCCCGGTGAGGCTGATGGACTCGCGCACGTCTTCCGGTCGCGCGGCGACATCGAAGCCGTTGACTCCGGCGGTCCCCGCGTCGGACTTGAGCAGCGTGGACAGGATGTTCACGACCGTGGTCTTGCCGGCGCCGTTGGAGCCGAGCAGGGCGAAGATGCTGCCCGGCGCCACACCGAAGTCCACGCCGCGCAGCACGCGCAGCTCTTTGTAGGACTTCTCAAGACCCTGCACATGGATCGCATACGTCGTCATCGGGTTCTCCCGTTGCGGGATCATTCGCAGAACACCTGCACCTTCGCGTCGGCGTCGTCGACGTCGAGGGTGAGGTCGTCGAGCTGATCGACGAGGTCCTCGATGTGCTGCGGCTTGAGCTCGGTGAGGTCGATCGGTATCCCGGACTTGTCCAGCTCCGCGTTGACCTTGACGAGCGCCTGCGGAGGGACGAGGCTCGCGAGCCGGACCCCGGCGCGCAGCAGTTGCAGCGGGATCCGCATGTTGACCCGGCCTGGTCCGTCGCCGCCGGTGTCGTCCGACCAGCTGACCATCACGCGCAGATACTTGGGACGGGGTTTCGGGCGGGACGCGACCGTCGGCGGCGACTCGGGCTGTTGTCTTTCGAGGGCGTCGATCAGCCGCTCGGCCTCGTCCGCGGTGATCTTCCCCTCGGCCAGCATCTCCAGGATCTGGCGGCGCTGCTCGTTCAATTGCCTCTCCTCGCTTACTATCTGACGCTCACCAGCACGGCCGTCCGGCCCTGTTCGATCTCGATGCGGGCACCGGGCAGCGCCCACAGCAGTTCCCCCGTGCCGCGCAGTGCCCCCATCGGGCTCACCCGGAAGACCAGGCATGCGACCAGTCCGGCCGGCACGGCGAACACCAGCAGCGGTGACAGCACCAGCAGCATCGGCACGACGGGGACGTACAGCCGCAGCCGGCGGCCGCCGCGGTGGCGGTGGCTCACCGTCACCAGTTGCGGGACCATCAGGACCCCTCCAGCGCGGCCAGCGCCTCCCGGGCGCTGATCTCCCCTCGCCGCAAGCGGTCGACGACGTCGGCACCGGTGGGCGCCGGGTCGACGTCGACGAAGTCGAGGTGCCCCGCGATCCGGTTCAGCCGGGACTTGATCGTCGGGTAGCTCACCCCGAAGATCCGCTCCATCTCCTTGATCGAGCCGTGCGACCGCACGAACGCGGCAACGAACACCTGATCGTCGACACCGAGCTGAGCGAGTTGCGGCGGCTCGAACTCCCCCTCGACCACGACACCGCTGTCGGCCAGCCTGACCCGCTCGACCACGAACGGCTGTCCGCGCGTCAGGTCCGTCAACTGCTGCCACTCCACCCTTCGCCCCCTCACTCTCGGCAACCTGCCCGAAGGCGACAGTATCTAGATCTTCTTAAGCAAGCAAGGCAACTATCTTGATTTTCTCAATCTGCCCTTCAATATTCTGGATAGGCGACCCTCGATCCATGTCCCGAGGCGGCCAGTGCGCCGGCGTCCGTGCGGTGCGCGAAACAGCGCGGGCGCCGCTGGTGGTGGAGGTAGATCCAGCACGGGCTAGTGTGAGTGCCGTGTCCGGACTCGAAGACCGGTTCTTCGCTGCGGTGGCGGCGCGCGACCTGGTCCGCCCAAGTGTGCGGGCGCTCGTCGTGCATGACGGCAGCGTTCTCGTGCAGCGCCCCGCGGACTCTGCCCCGGGTGGCGGCTACGCGTTCATCGGCGGCGAGTACGAGAGTGGCGACAGCTTCGAGAGTCGGCTGCGAAAGGAGATCGAGGAGGAGACGACCGCCCGCTTGGTCTCCTGGCGCTACCTGTTCGTGGTTGAGAACCGCTTCGTCCATGCCGGTCACCGCGTCCACGCCCTGGAGCACTACGTGCTGGCGACCCTCGACACCACCGACGTGAAGAGCCGCGAAGGGCACATCGTGCAGGAGTGGCTCCCTCTCGACGCACTGGGGTCGGCCGATCTGCGGCCCTTCGCGGTGCGCGATGTGCTCGCCAACGGGCACCTTGAGCAGGTGCGCCATCTGGTCGTGGACGGCTTGTCGGAGACGCCGGATATCGGAGGGTGACGATGAACGTGAGGCCCGCCCGCTCCGCCGACCTCCCAAGGCTGGCACCGCTGTGGCGGGCGGCCTGGCTGGACGGCCACGAGGGCCACGTCCCCCAGGAGTTGATGGACGAACGCGGCCCCGACCACTTCGCCGTCCACGCCGAGAGGCACTTGCACACGACCCTGGTCGCGACCGACCCGGACGATCGCCTCCTCGGCCTGATCATCCTCGGGGACGACGACGGGGAGGTCATCCAACTGGCCGTAGACGCCTCAGCCCGCGGCCAAGGCGTCGGCGGCGCCCTCCTGAAAGCCGCAGAGAACCGCTTCAGGGGACGGCACCCGCAGACATGGCTCGCGGTCGTCCCCGGCAACACCCGTGCCCGCCGCTTCTACGAACACCACGGCTGGCGCGACACCGGCCCCCTCACCTACCAGGCCCCCACCTCAACCGGCACAGTCCCCGTCCCGGTCCACCGCTACGTCAAAGACCTCTGACACCGCCGACTGTTCACCCGCGGGCGGCGACGAGGGTCGTGGGGGACGGCGTCGGCTACCTGCTCAAAGACCAGGTGGTCGACGCCGCGGACTTCGTCGCCGCACTGCGCCATGTCCTGGGCGGCGGCACCGTGGTGGACCCACAGGTCATCCGCCAGCTCATCGGCCGCCGCCGGGATCCCTTGGCCTCGCTGTCCCCGCGCGAGCACGAGGTGCTCGCACTCATCGCCGAAGGGCATTCCAACGCCGCCATCGCCCGGCGGCTGGCCGTCGCGGACGCGACCGTGGGCAAGCACGTCCGCAGCATCGTCACGAAGCTCGACCTGCCCCAGACCGACGACACCCACCACCGCAGAGTCCTCGCCGTCCTGACCTACCTCCGCGGCCGGCCCACCGACCCGGGCCCTACGCGCCCCTCTTGAGCCGGACGAGGAACGCCCGCCATGCCTCCGGAGTCATGACCAGCCGCGGCCCCTGCGGATCCGTCGAGTCCCGAATACCGACGACGGCATCCGGCGCCGAAGCCAGCACCGCACACTCGACACAGGTCTCCGGGTAGCTCCCGCTGTGGCTACTCTTCCGCCAATGGGTCACCTACTATTCCCTCCCGCCGCGTCACTTCGGAGGGCCCAGACTGCCTGTTCGATTCGTTCGCGAGTCCGAGCCTCCGAAAGAGCGATCCCGCAGAGTTCCACCTGGATGGCTCGGTAAGCGGCGACGCCTTCGTCCTCGTCGATGAAGATCCTTCGCTGGAACCCATCGACGATCACGATAGGGAAGTTCCCCGTTTCAACGTGCAGGACGGCGAACGATCCGTCAACACCCGGGTTCTTGGTGGCGGTGAACGGAAGGACACGCAACTCGATATTCGGCCACTCGGTGAGTTCGAGCAGGTACTCGAGTTGGGCGATCATGACCTCACGTCCGCCCATCCACTGACGAACCGCCGCTTCGCCAATCACGGCACTGACGGAAAGAGGATCGGTTCTGGTGAGCGCCTCCTTTCGTGCCATGCGGGAGGCGACCAGTTGATTCACGTCCACTGCGCCGCTGCCCGGGACGGACGTCATGACGGCGCGGGCGTACTCCGGTGTCTGGAGGAGTCCGGGGATGAGGTCGGCGTGATAGGCGAAGAGCTCCGAGGTGTCCTGTTCGAGGAGGACGTACTCGCCATAGTTGGGCCCCTTTCCTGGGAGTTTGTGGCGTCTGATCCAGTCGCGGGAGCGGCCGCCGGTGGCGAGGCCGACCAAGGCGGATCTGAGGTCGTCGTCCTCCTTGAGGCCGTACATCATGGCGATGTAGTTGACCTCGTGGGCGCGGGCGACGACCTGGGCGTTCTCCATTCGGCTGAGGGCGCTCTTGGACATGCTGAGGAGAGCCGCGGCCTCGTCCAAGGTCAGGCCGCGCTCTTCGCGGATCTTGCGTAGCTGGACACCGAGGCGCCGTCGGCGGACGGTGGGGGGTCGCTTCGACGTATCACCAAGTGTGAGTGATCAGCAACAGGCTGTCATGGCGCTTGTGAAGATGGGGATATCCCACCTCTCTCAACTCCCAAAGTTGCCCGCTCCCCTTGTCAGCCAAGGCGATTGTGCGGCCTCACCTGGCCATTCATGCTGGCGGAGAACCTCACCAGAAGGAGTGGAACGATGACGGGGTGTGAGACGTGGGCCAGGGAGCCTGGCCACATGAAGCTGCTCGGGACGATCACGAAGCCGGGCGTGCCGAAGTCAGCTCAGGCCGCGCGGGCGTTCGTTCGCGGCCTGGCCCCGCATATCGAGGACGAAGCCATGGCCGACATCGTCCTCTGCGTGGACGAACTGGTCGCGAACGCCTGCGAGCACACCGCGTCCGGGGCGGGCGACGGCGAGGTCACCGTCATCGTGAGCACCAGCGAGGACGTCCTGCGCGTGACCGTCCTCGACCAAGGCGGCACCCGGGGCCAACCACGCGTGCACCACGATCCGTGCTCGGAAGACGGCCGTGGCCTACTGCTGGTCGATGCGCTATCGAAGAGCTGGGGAACGCACCCGGCACTGAACGGCACGGCCGTCTGGGCGGAATTCCGCGCGGTGCCCAGGTCCCCCCGCCCTCTAATTGATGGCGGGCGCCGTCCAGCGGAAGGGATGTCCGGCATGAACGAGGAACTGGCCCGCGACGACAACGGCGACGCGTTGACCGGGTTCTACCGGACCGCCGAACACGACTGTCCCGACGACGCGCCCCTAACGGCCGCCCTGGTGGCCTTGTGGCAGGACGACCACCGGCTGCTGCTGGTGTTCAACCGCTACCGGCAGTGCTGGGAACTCCCCGGCGGAATGATCGACCCGGGAGAAACACCGCACCGAGCAGCAGTCCGGGAGCTACACGAGGAGGCCGGAATCCACATGGAGACCCTGACCTTCGTCGGCTACGCCCGCTTCAGGCTCGGCACCGAACAGCGCACCGAATACGCCGCCCTCTACACAGCCCCGGCCACGCCGCACGACGACCATTTCAAGCCCAACGAGGAGATCTCGGCGATCTGCTGGTGGAACGGCAGCGGGCCGCTAACCGGCCGCCTCCACCCCCTCGACGCGACGCTGGCCCGCCTCACCCGAAGCCACGCAACCCGGCGGGACTGACCTCCAGCCTCATCGTGCCCGTCCTCGACCGGGGCGGCGCCGAGGAGGCCACGTTCGCCGCCTTCGAGGACAACCACGCCTCCCACGCCGTCTCGCGCAAGCTCGGCTACCGGCATGACGGCCTCGAACGCCACGTGATCCGCGGAGCCATGACCGTCGACGTCCGGCTACGCCTGAGCCGCGCCGACTGGGGCCTGCACCGCACGACGCCCGTCACGATCGAGGGCCTCGAACCGAGCCTGCCCATGCTGGGCCTCCCCGCTTCATGACCATCGTCGATCAGGCGGCACTTCTACCGTTTAGTCTTGCCCGATGCCGCTCCTCGTCCTTTCGCCCCGGTACACCTCGGACTCGAAGGCATTGCGCGCCGCATGCGGACGGGCGGGCTGGAAATCGGAACGGCTCGGCGGCTGGCGTGCCCCGGGACGGCTGCGCGGGCACGACGTGGCACTTTACGGCGAACCGACATTCGTCGAGGTCATCGCGGCACAACTCGGCGTGAGGCTGCTCGATGTGGCCCCCGGCTGGCTGCCGGGCCTTCCTGAGCGCCATCGACGTCGACACATCGGCATGTCGACATTGGGGGACGTCCGGCACGCCCTCCCCGAACCCACCTTCATCAAACCGGCGGACGGCCGGAAGGCATTCGAGGGCAAGGTCTACGCGGCTCCCGAGGAACTCCCCGGGCAGGACGTCCTCCCAGACGAGACCCCAGTGTTCACCTGCGAGCCGGTGAGCTGGGACGTCGAATTCCGCTGCCACGTCCTTGAAGGCACGGTCGTCACCATGTCGCCCTACCTGCTGCACGGTGAACTCGCCCTCACACAAGACGGGAACTGGAAAGCCCCAGACGCCGACGTACAAGAGGCAAGGCAATACGCCGAAGAAGTCCTCGCCGAAGTGCCCGTCCCGCCCGCGACCGTCCTGGACGTGGGACGAATCCACGACCGTGGTTGGGCGGTGGTCGAAGCCAACGCGGCCTGGGGTGCGGGCCTTTACGGCTGCGATCCGGAACAAGTCCTCAAGGTCCTTGCCCGCTCCTGCCTCGACCGGGAACCGACACCAGCCGACCGCGACTGGATCATCGATCAGGTCAACGTGGACATGGCCGAATAGGCCGTCCTCACCCACGTCCGTCGCAGCCGTCCGCGAGCCCCGCCCGGGGGCTCGCGGACGACGGTCAGATCTCCTTGAGGAAGCCCGAATCGACGGCGAAGTCGGCACCGGTCGTGCTCGCCGAACGCGGGGACGCCAGCAGCGCGATCACGTCCGCGACCTCCTGGGGCTCGACGAGACGGCCGATCGTGAGGCTCATCATCTCCGCCGCGCCGCGCTCCAGCACCGCATCGCGGTCAGAGCCGGTGGCTCCGGCGATGATGTCGGCCGCGCCGCCCTCGTCCGTCCACCACGCCGTACGGACCGGCCCCGGCGACACCGTGTTCACCCGGATGCCCTGCGGCGCGTACTCCTCCGACAGGCCCTTCGTCAGGTTGGTCAGTGCGGCCTTGGCCGCGTTGTAGTCGAAGTTCATCGGCCCTGGATGACGGGCGTTCCCCGACGACACGTTCACGATAGACGCCGCGTCGCTCTTCAGCAGGTGCGGGATCGCCGCCCGCAGCGCCCGGACGACCGCGAACAGGTTGAACTCGAACATGTCGCGCCAGTCGTCGTCCGTCGGGGTGGTGAATCCGAACCGCGGCAGGTCCGCGCCGGGCGGCGGCCCGCCCGCGTTGTTGACCAGGACGTCGAGCCCGCCGAACACCTCCACCGCACGTTCCAACCGGCACAACGTCGCCGTCGAGCCCCCAGACTCTTTCCCATGGACGTGCCCGACCTGCTGCGCCACGCAGCCGACCTCGTCCCCGCGGACGAACGGAGCGATGCCGGCCTGGGCGCCGACGACGTGCGCGAATACCTCCATCACCACGAGTGGGAGGTCGCACTGGGCATCCTCGAAGACTTCGACGGCATCCGCTGGCAGACGGTCCGGTTCTGGGGCCTGCTCATCGAGGCGGCTCAGCAGATGTGGCTCGCCAACGACGTCGCCTGGCTGCAATGGCGACGATCCGAAACTCTGCACGGCCTGATCAGGGCAGACCTGCGACTGGTCGCCCCGGACGCGGGAGGCCGCCGCTCCCCGATCCCCGGCAACGGGCAACTACGGCCGATGTGGTCCATCCACCGGACGGCCACCGAAAGCCACGATGAGCTGCACGTCGCCCGCATCCGAGTAGAGTCCGCCCCGGAGATCCCGCCCGGCGGACATGGCCCGATCAGGCTGCTTCCCCTCACGCCGTCCCACTGGCGCCACCTCGAACCGGGCGACACCCTCACCATGCACGAGCAAAACCCCGTAGCCGCAACCGCGACCATCACCCAGATCGAGCACCCACCACACCGACGACGGCCACCAGGCCAAACTCCCTGTCGGTGGGCCGGATGACGGCCTGGTCGGCATCGACACGTACGCCAAGGCCATCCAGACCTCCCACGCGCGGTTCGCCGACGTCCGCGCAGATGGTGGACTCGGCGGGCTCAGCCGTGGGGCTTGGCGGTGGCGTGGCAGGCGCCGCGGCCTTCGGCACGGGCGATGATCTTGGCGTCTCGTGTTCGGACGGCCGCCTCCGTGGCGTCGCTGACGGACGGGACGCCGGCCGCGGCGGCGACGGTTCCCGGCTCGTCGATGACCAGGCGCAGCCTCGGCAACGCCGCCGCCGGGAACGCCTGCCGTAGGCAGGTGCACACGTCCGCGATGACGAGCCGCGCCAGGGGGCCGAGTTCGCCCGGGTCGGCGGTGACCATGACCGCCGTGACCCAGGTGCCGGAGGGCACGGCGCGGACCGCCTCCTCGATGGCTTCCAGCCGCTGCAGTCCGAGGACGGCCACCACGCCGTCCTCGGTGAGCGGCGCGGTCTCGCCGCGTACGACGTCGACCGCCTGTGGTGGGGACCACGGCTCGTCGACGGGACGTGCCTGCGGCGCCCAGGGCAGGTGGGCGGGCGGCCAACCGCCGTCCGTGTCCAGGACGGCCAGGGCGAGCCGCTCGCAGACGGCGACGATGTCGAACGGGTCGGAGAAGCCGGGCGCCGCCGCCGCCATCTGGGTCGTGCCGTGGAGGGTGGTGAGCGCGGCCTCCGCGACGCGCACGAGGCGGTCGCCGCGGTCCAGCCGTTCGAGGGCGAGCCCGAGCAGGATCGCGTTGAGCTTCATCAGCTGGGCGAACGCCTGCCGGGTCCGGTCCTCCGCGAGGATCTCCGGTATGAGGTCCGTGTCGATGCGCGGGCTCTCGGTGCTGAGGGGAAGGCGGCTGACCCAGGCGCGGGCGAACGCGCCCAGCGCCTCGGGCGCCGTCCGGCCTGCGCCTTGGGACGGGACGGACGCCCGCTCGGCGAGGTCGGCCAGGACCGCGAAGTACAGGGCGCGCTTGCCGGGGAAGTTGGAGTAGACCGCGCCGCGGGTGAGTCCCGCGCGCTCGGCGATCGCATCGATCTTGGCGTCGCGGAAGCCGCGGTGCGCGAACTCGTCCCTGGCCGCGGCGAGGATCCGTGCGCGGTTGTGTTCCTGCATCTCCGCCCGGGTCCGCCGCTGACTCATTCGTTTCCCCCGCTCGTGCCTTGCTTGATCCCAGCGCCCCAAGATACCGTCACCATCCAGATGTTAAGAACATATGATTGGAGCATCTGAGATGCACGAGATCGACCTCACGGACGCCGAAGTCATCCGGAATCCCTTCGCGGCCTACGGCCGGGTGCGCGAGGAGTCCCCGCTGGCGCGCCTCCAGGCGATCCCAGGCATCGACCCGTGGTGGGTCGTGACCCGCCACGAACAGGCACGGGCCATGCTGAGCGACCCGCGCTTCGAGATCAGGTCCGACAGCTTCATGCGTCCCGACGTACCGGACGACTGCCTGCCCTACATGCGGACCATGTCCGAGATGAACGGGCAGGAGCACGCCCGCATGCGCAAACTGGTCGCCCCCGCCTTCACCCCACGCCGCGCCACCGACTTCCGGCAGCGGATCGAGTCGATCGTCGAAGGACTCCTCGACGCCACGGAAGCGCAGGCGAGCGACGGGACGGTGGATCTGCTGCCCCACTTCACCCGTCCGCTGCCCATGGACGTCATCTGCGAATGGGTCGGCATCCCCGAGAGCGACCGCATGCGCTGGCGTACCTACGGCGCCACCGTCGCGGGGGGCGCCGGCCCCGACTTCGCGATGGCCATCCCCGGCATCATGGACGGCGCCAAGGCCGCGATCGCCCACCGCCGCGACGATCCCGGCGACGATCTGCTCACGGACCTCATCACCGCGCAGGCCGACGACGGCGACCGGCTTACCGACACGGAGATGGTCACCCTCGTCTGGCACCTCGTCATGGCCGGTCAGACCCCGACCAACCTCATCGCCAACGCCGTCCTCGCCCTGCTCGCCCACCCTCGGCAACGCGAGTTGCTGCGGGACGACCCCGACCTCATGCCGGGCGCGGTCGAGGAACTGATGCGCTGGTGCGGCCCGACGCTTCTGACGATCCCGCGCTACACGCGCGAGGACACGGAACTGTGCGGCACACGCGTAAGCGAAGGCCAATCCGTCGTCGCCTCGGTGGCCGCCGCCAACCGCGACCCACGCGTCTTCAATGACCCGGACGAACTCGACGTCACACGCCCCAAGGGCGAGAACCCGCATCTGGGCTTCGCCCATGGCCCGCACTTCTGCCTCGGCGCCTCAATGGCCCGGGTGCAAACCCAGGTGGCACTCAACGCACTACTGCGCCGCTACCCCGACCTGACGCTGGCATCCACCCCCGACGAACTACGCGCCCCCTGTCTCTTAT
>NZ_SMKH01000350.1 GCF_004348515.1 Actinomadura sp. KC345
GCCCGGGTGTATTTCGGGGCCGCCGCCCGGAACGGGTTGCGCCGTTCGGAAGTTATGGTGATTTGGGGGCGGATCGCGATAAAGGGGCGTGACCGTGGACGACAGGGACCAGCAGGAACCCCGGCCCGAGGGCGGGGCCGGGCTTCCGGAACGGGCGAGCCGGGCCGACCGGGCCGCCGCCGAGCGGCTGGAGGAGATCTGGGACGGGCTGGCCCCGGCCGCCGCGCACGCGGCGCGGACCGCCGCGTCCGCCGGTGAGCCCGTCGTCGACGCGGCGCGCGGGGCCGCCGCGGTCGCCGCGACCCGCATCCTGGAGCAGATGTCCGGGACGCCCGCGATGACGTTCGTCGAGCAGGCCGCCCGGGACGCCGCCGTCAAGGCCGCCAGCGGCGTGGCCGAGCGCGCCGTCACCGAGGCCCGCGCCGCCGCCGCGGCCAACCCCGCCACGGCGGGCGCGTTCGAAGCCGCCACCACGGCGATGACGCTCGCCGAGCAGGCCGCCCAGCAGGCCGTCCGGCATCCCCTGGCCGCGGCGGCGCGCCGCTTCGCCTCCGGCAGCCCGCTCGCCCGCGCCGCCGCCGACGCCGCCCTGGAGGCCGCCGGCCGCACCGTGACCGCACCCGTCGTGCAGGCCGCCACCAGGACCGTCGTGGACGCCGCGATCGACACCGTCGCCGACGCCGCCGTCGACGCCGCCATGATCGCCGGCCGCGACGTCGTCGCCCGCGTCGTGCGCGAGACCGCCGAGCAGGCGGCCCGCGACCTGGCCGCCGCGGTCCGCGACCGCGCCCGCGACGCCGCCGGGGCCCCCGAACTGGCGCCCCTCGCCGACGCGGCCGCCGAGCTGGCCGCGCGCGCCGCAGGCGACCCCGCCGTCCGCGGCGCCGTCCGCGGCGCCGGGGACCTGGTCACCGCCGCGGCCGGCAGCGTCTTCGCCCGCACCGCGCGCGACCTGGCCTTCCGCGCCGCCTCCCGCACCCTCACCGCGGCGATCGAGGCCGTCCTGCGCGAACTGCTCCGCGACGCGCTCAAGCTCGCCATGAAGGACACCCTGCGCGGCATGATCCTGGACGTCTCCCGCGACGTCGTCGTCGACGTCGCCAAGACCACCTGGATCGCCGCGACCCGCCCCCCGCCCGGGACCACGGCGACCGTCGTGGTCCAGGCCACCGCCGAGGCGGACGGTGCGACGGCCGGTGCGACGGGCGACGCATGGGCCCAGGCCACGGCGGAGTCCACCGTGCAGGCGACCGTGGAGGTTTCGGTGGACGACCCGCCCGAGGGACGTGCCTCCTGAACCGCCGGTGGACGCAGCACCGCACCCGGCCCTGCCCGTTCGACCCCGGGCGCAGCCCCCGCACCTCATCGCGGATCTCGCGCCGCCTGGCCAGCGCCGCCTCACCCACACCCGAAGCGACGAGTGCGGCGATCACCAGGGCGTACCCGCCGACGCAGAGCAGGACCATGAGCACCACCACCAGGCCCGTGCCCAGCCGGTGGGGCCAGTCCCCGGAGACCGAGAGCGCGACGCCCACGACCGGCACCGCGAACAACACCGCCGTCGCCGTCGTGACCAGCAACCAGAACCATGCGCTGCAAGGAAGATCCACCGCCCACTCGGCAAGATCATCAAGCCGGGCGACATCCGTCGCCGGCCCGCGCCGCCGACGCCCGCCGGGGGAGCGGCCGCCGCCGGGCCGTTGGAGTCGCCGGCTCCCGAGTCCGCGCTCCCGTTTGACCGCGGCCGGGCGGTGGGGGAATCCACACCGTCCAGCCCGCCGGTGGCCCGGCCCCGCCGGAAGGGGCGCGGACCGCGCACGACCCGCCGCGGCACGGCCGGGTCCGGACACCCGGCCGGCGGCTCGCCCCCGGTCCCACCGGCGCCCTGCCGTACAGGCTCGGCCGACCGGGTGGCGGGGCCGCGTGCGTGATGTACTCGGGGGTGAGGGTCGTCTTCGCCGATGGACAGGGAGTGAGCCCGATGGCCGACACGCTCGACGACACCGCCGTCGCCGACCGCCTGCGCGACCTGCCCGCCTGGAGCAGGGACGGCGACCGGATCCTCCGGCAGGTGAAAGCCCCCTCGTTCCTGGCCGGGATCGAGGTGGTGGACGACGTCGCCCGCGCCGCCGAGGACGCCGACCACCATCCCGACATCGACATCCGCTGGCGCACCCTGACGTTCGCGCTGTCCACCCACAGCGCGGGCGGCCTGACCGGCAAGGACTTCGACCTCGCCGCGAAGATCGACGAGATCGCGTCCCGGCACGGCGCCGGGTAGCGCGCCGTGGCCGTCCAGGTGGCGGTGTGCGGGCCGGGCGAGTGCACCGAGCGGGAATGGGACCACGCCCACCGGGCCGGGCGGCTGCTCGCCGGGCACGGCGCCGTGGTGATCTGCGGCGGGTACGGCGGGGTGATGGCCGCGGCCGCGGCGGGCGCCCGCGCCGCCGGCGGGATCACGGTCGGGGTGCTTTCGGCCGCCGACCGCTCCGCCGCCGGGCCCGACCTCACCGTCGCGCTGCCCACCGGCCTCGGGCAGGCGCGCAACAACGTCATCGTCAACGCCGCCGACGCCGTGATCGTCGTCGGCGGGTCGTGGGGGACGCTGTCGGAGCTGGCCCTGGCGATGCGGCGGGCCACCGTCCCGGTCGTGCAGCTCGGCGGGTGGCGCGTCCACGACGAGGACGGCCGGCCGCCCGGCGGCATCGTGCACGCCGCCGGGCCGGACGAGGCGGTCGAGGCGACCGGCCTGTTCGCCCGGCCGGGGGACAGGCCGGTGACGTAGGCGGCCGACGCCTGGAGCACCGCCCGCGCCGGCGACGTCGCCGGCCCGGTCGTTGCGGCCGGTCATCGTGCGCGCGGTGAGGGCCTCCAGCGCCGTCCCACAAGCAGGGGACGCGGAACGGGAGAGGTCTCACTCAGGTGTCGCTTGCCGGCGCGGAAGGGGATTCGGCGAAGGCGCCGGCGGATGCGGCGAGGGCGGCGGTTCTGGCCGCGTGGCCGGGCAGGTGCGGATCGGGCGGGGTGCGGAGGAGCACGAGGTGGTGGTACAGCGGCGCGGTGGCGGCGATCAGGGACGCCATGATCGGCGGGTGGGCGGTCATTTGACTCGGTGCCCTGCTCGCTCATCGCGGGCGAGCGCACCGGGATCGTCGGTGAGAACGGATCCGGGGGTGAACGGCCCGACCAGGGCGAGATCGTCGTCCAAGCCGGCGGCGGCGTCGGTCATCGCCGCCAGGGCGGGAAGCTGCCGCCGGACGCGACGTCCAGCAGGTCATCGGCCGGGCGCTGAGCGAGCTGCGCGCGATCGAAGCGCGGACGCGCCGCCTGCCCCGACGTTGGCGGGCTCCCATCTGGCCATATAGGCGATGACGGCGTCCGCCGCCGGGGCCCCGATGTCCTCCAGGCCGGCAGACCACGCCTTCAGGAAACCGTTCAAGGAAGGAAACACCTCATGATGCCGTCTGTCCCCGCCGGCCCGACCGTCCTGCATCCCCTGCCCGGGCAGTCACGGGTGGTCCTGTTGAAGCCACTGGTCACCTCGCCGTTGATCGAGGTCGGAGAGTTCTCCTACTACGACGATCCGGACGATCCGACCGCGTTCGAGACCCGCAACGTGCTCTACCATTACGGGCCGGAGAAACTGGTCATCGGGAAGTTCTGCGCGCTGGCCGAAGGCGTGCGGTTCGTCATGAACGGCGCCAACCACCGCATGGACGGCCCCTCGACCTTCCCCTTCCCCATCATGGGCGGCTCCTGGGCCGAGCACTTCGACCTCATCACCGGACTGCCCGGCCGGGGCGACACCGTCGTAGGGCATGACGTCTGGCTCGGCTACCGGACCCTGGTGATGCCCGGCGTCCGGATCGGCCACGGGGCCGTCATCGCCTCCGGTTCCGTCGTCACCGACGACATCCCCGACTACGGCATCGCCGGAGGCAACCCCGCGCGCCTCATCCGCCGTCGCCACAGCGAGGCCGACATCGACCGACTCCTCGCCCTTGCCTGGTGGGACTGGCCGCTCCCGCAGATCACCGAACACCTCCGCACGATCATGTCCGGCAGCGTCGACGACCTGGAGGAAGCGGCGTCCCGCAGCAGCTAGAGGTACCGCCGGGCCGCGGGGCTCCGACATCGAAGACCACCCCGCGTCTTGAGCCGCCCAGGGGCCGGCTGCGGCCGGGAGGGCCGCGGACTCTACGGCGCGTCCGGTGGCTCGCCGGGCGCCGGGCCGGGCGGGTCGCCGTCGCGGCGGCGGTCGCGCCAGACCAGGAAGGCGATCACCGCGACCACGATGAACGTCGGCACGAAGAACGGGATCGCCGTCACCACCGGATGGGTCGCCAGCACCCCTTCGGCCGGTGTCACGTGCCCGCCTCCTCCGGCGTCCCGGACGAGGCGGGCTCGGGCGCTGGTTCGGGGAGGCGGCGGGCGATCCGCGCGACGCCCCACCCGAGCGAGAGCACCAGCGCCAGCGTGCACGCCAGCACCACCAGCGAGCACGCCAGCCACACCCAGCCCGGCACGTCGGTGTTCAGTTCCCGCTGCAGGATCGTCCGCTCGCCCTGCAGGTCACGGGTGAACTCCGCCGGGGCGGGCACCTGCCGCGCTCCGATGGCGGGGTCGGCGGGCAGGTAGAGGGGGACGGCCGCCAGCGTCCGCCCGTCGTGGACGCGGATCATCGTCTTCCACTGGCCGTGCAGCGGCATCGGCTCACTCGTCCGGTAGACACCGTCGCCTTCCCGGACGAGGTGGTCGACGTGCAGGCCCCTGCCCTGCCATCCGGTGACCGTCACCCAGGCCGGGCCGTCGACCGCGGCGGCGGGGGAGAACTCGATGCGGGCGCCCGCGGTGCGCTGCCCGGCGCCGCCTTCCACGCCGGTCAAGGTGACGGTCGCGGTCCGGTCCGGGGGAACGTTGATCAGGAGCCCGTTCGCGACGGACGCGGCGACGGCCAGGATCGCCCCCGCGAAGATCCCGCGCGCCACCGCCGGGCGGGGGCTGCGGCCCTTCAGCCCCTCCGCCAGCAGGGCCCCGCACAGGCCGCCCGCGATACCGCCGGCCAGGGCCATGAGCATGCCCTCGGCCGCGATGTCGGGTGTCCACGGCAGCCGGAACGCCACCTGGCTCCACGCGTACTCGGCGCCGAACCCGGCCGTGCCGATCAGCGCCCCCGCCACCGCGCCCAGCGCCAGGGGCCGCCGGGCCGGCAGCAGCGCCGCCGCCTCCACGCACAGCGCTTCGGCGAAGTACAGCGGCACCGACGCCCACAGCTCCCCGATCGGCCAGCCGACCAGCACCGACACGCCGCCCCGCACCAGCATGTAGAACGCCACGGCCAGCACCGCGCCGCCGCGTCCCGCCCACAGCCGCGCCGCGACCAGCGCGCAGCCCGCCGCCAGTGCGATCAGCAGCGGCTGGTGGACGAGCCGGAACTGCGGCACGCCGAAGTCGTACTCGGCCTGGAACACCGACAGCCCGATCAGCAGCCCGCCCGCGTGCATGGACCGCCGGACGTAGCGGACCCACCCGGGCGGCTGCCGCGACGCCGGTCCGGTGAAGGCGTGGCGGCCCTCGCGCTCCAGCACCATCATCGCCACCAGCGACAGCCCGGCCCCGCCGATCAGCATCAGGTGCGTCGGCCCCCACAGCGTCACGTCCTGCCCGAAGATGCGGTGCCACACGTCGTCGAGGGGGAAGCCGAGCAGCGCGTAGAACCCGGCGCCGGCCAGCAGCACACCGCCGGCGGGGGCGTGCCAGTCCCGCGTGATCCGCACCGACGCCGCGCCGGGGCGTTCGCCCTTGGGCAGCGCCATCGCCAGGACCCCTGCGGTGAAGACGCCGAACAGCCCGATGAGGATCGGGTAATGGGCGATGTTGGCCAGCGGTCCCTCGTCCCGGCCGTGCGAGATGTGCAGGGAGATGTCCCAGTACATGCCGAGCAGCGCGACGAGCAGCGACACCATCGCGACCGGCGCCGGCAGCGCCGACCAGCCGGGGGTGCCGCGTCCCGGCCCGCGCTCGGCCAGCCGCGCCGCCCGCGCGAGGACCGTGACGTGGCCGCTGCGGTGCCCCCACCCGAGCACCAGCAGCGCGGCGGTCAGGACGGCGGCGCCGCCGGAGGCGATGAGGATCTGGTCCAGCGCCGCGCCGCCCGCCGGGTTCGGCGGCGCCTCGGCCGCCAGCCGCAGCGCGGCCCCGGCCCCGCCGCCCGGCAGGTGGTCCAGGCTCGTCAGGTGATTCAGCACCGGTGCGCTCCCTTGCCGCAGGAACCAGGAGGGGGCCGCGTCGGCCCCGCCACCGGAGTATGCCACCTTCTAATGTGTCATTGTCTAGTGTCACAATCTGTCGTGTGGGACACCGGAGCGAGAGGAGCGCGGGCGTGCGGCGGATTCTGGTGGCGGGTGCGGCGCTGACCCTGCTGGCGTCGGCCGGATGCGGGGAGCCCGCGCCCCGGGGCGGTTCCGGGCCGCCGGGCGCCTCTGGGGCGCCCGCCGCGTCCGGGAGCGCCGGGCCGTCCGTGGTCACGGTCACCGCGACCGTGACCGGCGGGAAGGTCCGCACCGCGCGGACCCGGGTGAAGGTCCCGCGCGGCGCGACCGTGGAGATCACCGTCACCGGCGACCGCGCCGACGAGTTCCACCTGCACGGCTACGACCGGGAGATGGCGCTCACCCCCGGGCGTCCCGCGACCATGCGGCTCACCGCGGACACGCCCGGCGTCTTCGAGGCCGAGCTGCACCGCTCCGGCGCCCGCGTGTTCGAGCTCCAGGTCGGCTGACGGTGGATCCCGGCACGCACGTCCTGGCCCACGGGCTCGGCGGCCGCACCGACCTGCCCCTGGACGCGGTCGCCGCCATCGCCGGCGGCGGGATCGCCGTGGCGGCCTCGTTCGCCGCCCTCACCGCCGCGTGGACGCGGCCCCGCCTGAACCCGGACGCCGGGCGTCCCCTTCCGCCCGCGCTCGCCCGCGTCCTGGACGCGCCCGCCCTCACCTGGACCGGACGCGTCCTCGCCCTGGCCTGCACCGCCCTCGTCGTCGCCGCCGCGTTCGCCGGGCCGCCCGCGACCGAGGACAACCTGGCCCCGTGGGCGCTGTACGTGACGTTCTGGGTCGGGCTCGTCCCCGCGAGCGTGCTGCTCGGGCCGGTCTGGCGGCGCGTCAACCCGCTGCGGACCCTGCACGCCGCCCTGTGCCGCGCCACCCGGACGTCCCCGGCGGGACGCCGCGCCCTCCCCGCCCGGCTCGGCTACCTCCCGGCCGCGGCGTGGCTCACCGGGTTCGTGTGGCTCGAACTCGTCGCCCCCGGCCGGTCCGACCCGCGCCTGGTGGGGACGCTCATCCTCGCCTACACGGCCGTCAACCTCGCCCTGGCCTGGTGGTTCGGCCGCGACTGGTTCACCCGCGGCGACGGCTTCGAGGCCTACTCCAGCCTGCTGGCCCGCATGTCCCCGATCGGCCGGCGCGGCACCCGGACGCCCGTCCACCCC
>NZ_SMKH01000351.1 GCF_004348515.1 Actinomadura sp. KC345
GCGCTGATCGGGGTGGGCGGGTTGATGGCGGCGTTGTTGACGAGGATGTCCAGGCCGTCCTGCACCGGCTCGAACAGCGCCTCGATGGAGCCGATGTCCTCCTGGTCGGCCTGGACCGCGATCGTGTCCGGGACGTCCCGCACGAGCCGGTCGGCGGCCGCCTTGTCCGCACGGAAGCTGAACACCACGCGCGCCCCGTCTCGGGCGAGCCGCCGGACGATGGCCCTGCCGATCCCCCGGGAACCACCCGTCACCAGGGCCGTCTTACCGTTGAGCGTCATGGCCCTGGACGCTAGCCGGTGAGCCGATCGTCGTATTGAAGTAATGCGCACAGTTCCGTGGGGGTGACCCCGGCCAGCGCCCGTACCTCGCGGTTGAGGTGCGGCTGGTCCGCGTATCCGCAGGCGACGGCCGCCTGAAGGGTGCCGGACGGCGCGCTGAGCACCTGTGCCGCCCGCTGGAACCGCGCGATCCGTCCCACCGTCTTGGGGCTCAGCCCGATCTCCCGCCGGAACCCGGTCTCCAGGCGGCGGCGGCTGACGCCGACCTCGGCGGCCACCCTCCCCACCGTCATGCGTCCCGCCGTCTCCTGGATCCGCCACCAGCCTCGCGTCGCCGGGCCGTCCGGCCCCCGCTCCGGCCTCAGCCAGGCGGTGAGCAGCCCGTCCAGGACGTCGAAGCGGGTCGACGGGCAGGGCGACTCGGCCAGCCGCTCCGCCAGCTCCTTCGCCCGCTGCCCGAGGACGTCGTCCAGCCCCGCGGACCCCCCGGTCAGGTGGCACATCGGCGCCCCGAGCAGGGCCCGTGCCCCGGCGACCGTCAGCCCGATCGTGACACCCCGCCGCCACCGCGCCTCCTCGTCCACCACCGGGGCACTCCTGGCCCCGAACACGAGCGGCCCCTCGCCGTCGAGATCGACGATTACGGTGACCAGGTTCAGCGGCAGGACCCTGCGCCGCGCGTCCCCCGGCGCCCCGGAGCGGAAGGCCCCGTAGCCGGCGACGTACGGCCGCAGCCACGGCGCCGGAAGCCGCGCCACCGACGCGCACTGCTCGTCCCCCACGCGCACCAAAACCGAATGCACCTGCGTCACCCCCTCAGTTGACCACACGCGGCAGCATGTGAACTGGGTCACTGCCTGTCATGGGGGGAGGAACCGTCTCGTCTCTTCTTCGTGAGAGCACACGAACGGAGCCATCATGAAGATCTTCATCGCCGGAGCGTCCGGCGCGATCGGCAGTGAACTCGTCCCGCAACTGGTGGAGCGCGGCCACGAGGTCGTCGGCACGACCCGTTCGGCGGCCAAGACCGGCGCGCTGCGCGCACTGGGCGCCGAACCGGTCGTCCTCGACGCGCTGGACCCGGACTCGGTGGCGGACGTGGTGGCCAAGGCCGAACCGGAGGTGATCGTCCATCAGCTCACCGCGCTGAGCGGGTCCCCGCGGCACCTGAAGAAGATGGCGGCCGCCACGAACCGGCTGCGCACCGAGGGCACCGACCACCTGCTGGCCGCCGGGCGCGCCGTCGGCGTCCGCCGGTTCGTCGCGCAGAGCAACGCCATGTGGATGGAACGCACCGGCGGCCCGGTCGCCGACGAGACCGGCCGGCTCGAACCGGACCCGCCCGGGGGCATCGCCGGAGAGGCGGTCGCGGCGCTCCGCCACCTGGAGGACTCGGTGACCGGCATCACCTGGGCCGACGGCATCGCGATCCGCTACGGCGGCTTCTACGGTCCGGGCACCGACCTCAGCGCCGCGGAGGACGCGACGATGACCGCGCAGATCCGCAAGCGGAGGTTCCCGGTCATCGGTCACGGCACCGGGGTGTGGTCGGTGGTGCACATCGCCGACGCCGCGTCGGCGACCGTCGCGGCCATCGAACGCGGCAGGCCCGGGATCTACCATGTCGGCGACGACGATCCGGCGCCGGTGCGGGAGCTGGTGCGGGAACTGGCCCGTGTGCTCGGCGCCGCCCCGCCGCGCCGCGTACCGGCCTGGCTCGTCCGCCCGCTGGTCGGCGGGGGCCCGGTCGACCTGATGACGCGGGCCCGGGGGATCTCCAGCGAGAGGACCAAGCGGGACCTGGACTGGACGCTCCGGTACCCGAGCTGGCGCACGGGCTTCACCGACGGATTGGGCTGACATGCCGGACCTGTACGACGAGCTGCGGCCGCGGGCGTTCGCCATCGCCTACCGGATGCTCGGCAGCGTCAGCGAGGCCGAGGACGTGGTGCAGGAGGCGTTCCTGCGGATGCACCAGACCCTGCGGCGGGACGAGGCGATCGCCTCGCCGCGGGCGTACATCGCCACGCTGGTCACCCGCCTGGCCATCGACCAGCTCCGCTCGGCGCGGGCACGGCGCGAGCACTACGTCGGCGAGTGGCTTCCCGAGCCGCTGGTCACGGACCCGTCACCCGCCGAGCAGGCCGAGACCGCCGACTCGTTGTCCCTGGCGTTCCTGGTGCTGCTGGAGAGCCTGTCGCCCCAGCAGCGGGCGGCGTTCCTGCTGCGCGAGGTGTTCGACTATCCGTACGCGGAGGTCGCCGAGATCATCGGCACCAGCGTGGACAGCACGCGCCACCTGGTCGCCCGCGCCCGCGCCTCCGTCCAGGAGCGCCGCCCGCGCTACCACGCCTCCCGGCACCGGCGCCAGGAACTGGCCCGCCGCTTCTTCGCCGCCGCCCAGCAGGGCGACCTACGGGTGCTCGAAGAGCTGCTGGCGCAGGACGTGGCCCTGCACGGCGACGGCGGCGGCAAGGTCCCCGCACTGACCCGCCCGGCCAACGGCAGGCGCCGCGTCGCGCGGCTCTTCGCGACGGGCATGTCCAAGCTGGCCGACCAGAACGTCCGCATTCACGTCACCGAGGTCAACGGCCAGACGGGCGCCATGGCGTACGACGCTCGGGACCGCCTGGTCGGGGTCCTGGGACTGGATATCGCCGAAGGCCGGATCCAGACGATCCGCGCCATAGTCAATCCAGACAAGCTGCAACACATCGGCACAGTCAGCGACCTCGGCACCCGGGCCGGTGCCCGGCGCCGTCCCACATGATCGTCCCGTGTGGATCAGGCGGGGGCCCTTGGTCACCGGTCGCGCGCCAGTTCGGCCGCGGTGGCCGCCCAGCCTTCCCGCGCGCTCGGGTGGCGCGGTGCCCAGCCGGTCGCGGCACGGAACCGGGCGTTGCTCACGCGCAGCGAACGCGTCAGGGACGTGAGCCGGTCGCCGAACACGAGCCCGGCCCGCCCTGGCAGGCGTACCCACGGGGTGGCGCCGGCCGCATGGGCGAGTGCGTCGGCGTAGCCGCGCTTGGTCAGGGGCTCGTCGTCGACGATGTTGTACGTCCCCGCCGGGACCCCCAGGGCGGCCACGACGGCGGTGGCGGCGTCGGCCATGTGGATCGAGGACAGGTAGTTCTCGGGCGGCCCCAGCACCAGGCCGAGGTGCCGCCGCGCCTGGGCGAGCATCTGCTCGCTGTGCGCGGCGCCCGGACCGTAGAACAGCCCGAGGCGCAGCACGACGGCGGTACCGCCCGCCGTGGCGAACCGCCGCGCGCTCGCCTCCGCGGCGTGGTTGCCCGTCGTGGCCGGGTAGTGGTCGACCGGGGCGTCCTCGTCGATCCAGGCGGCGCCGTGGTCGCGGTAGAGCATCGCCACCGATTCCTGGACCAGCCGGTCGACGCCCGCGTTCAGGGCGGCCTCGGCGACCGCGGCCGACCCCTCGGTCCGCACCCGCTCGGTGGCGCGCCAGGCCCGCCGGACCATGAACAGCGCCGTCGAGGGCATCGCGCTCGCCAGATTGACGACGGCGTCATGACCGGAGAACGCTTCGGCCAGCGCCGCCGGGTCGAACAGCGACACCGTGACCGGCGACGCCCCTTGCGCGGCCAGAGCGGCCGCCTTGTCCGCCGAACGGGCCAGCGCCGACACCGAGTGCCCGGCCTTGACCAGTTCCGGGACCGCATGGCTTCCGATCGCTCCGGTTCCGCCGGTCACGAAAACCTTCATACCGCTCTATGCAACCACCGCAACGCCCACCACGACAGGCCCCCAGCGGTCCGGGGTCGAAGACCGTGATCGCAGAGACGGACCCGAATGGTCACTGATTGACACCGCTTTGAGACTTCAAACGCGGTCTCCGTCGTACCACCGAGCCAAGTTTCACTCGTTCTTTCAACGATACGATTCAGGCTCATGAGTCAAGACATCGGTGGCTTCGTCAGCCCGCAGTGCGAGTTGCTGGGGCTCGGGGAGCCGACGCACCCGTCGCGGGATCCGTCCTTCGGGCCTATCCGTAACGACCTGTTCGCATCGCTGGCGAACGAGGGCTTCCGGTCGATCGCCCTGGAGACCGATCGAGTGGCCGCGCTCGCGGTGAACGACTTCGTCCAGGACGGCGTGGGTACCCTCGAAACGGCGATGTGCGAAGGTTTCTCGCACGGTTTCGGGGACCTGGAGGCCAACAGGCGGCTGGTCGCCTGGATGCGCGAGTACAACGAGGGCCGCCCCGCCGGAGAACGGCTGGCCTTCTACGGCTTCGACGTCCAGGCCGAGAACACCAGCGCACCCAGTCCCCGGCGCTACCTGGAGTACGGGCGCGACTACCTGGGGCTCGACATGGACCTGGCGAGCCTGCTCGGGCCCGACGAGCAGTGGAGCCGTGAGGAGGCGATCCTCGACCCGGCGAAGTCGATCGGCGACACTCCCGAGGCCGCGCAGTCGCGAGCCGTCGCCGACGACCTGCACATGTCGCTCTACACCCGCGCACCGGAACTGATCGCGGCGACCTCACGCGCCGAATGGTTCCGGGCCCGCACACATCTCGCCGCTGGCCTGGGCTTGCTGCGCTACCACCGGCAGTCCGCCCAGCGGATCGAGAAAAGTGCCCGGATATCCCGCCTCATGGCCACCCGGGACGCGCTCATGGCCCAGAACCTCCTGGACATCCGCACCATCGAGGAACAACGCGGCGCGACGCTGGTCTTCGCGCACAACAGCCACCTGCAACGCAACCCGAGCAGCATGCACATGGCGGGAATGGACATCGGCTGGCACTCGGCCGGCGCCATCGTGGACGCCCTGCTGGGCGACCGGTACGCCGTCGTCATCGGCAGCATGGGACGCAGCGAAGCCCTCGGACTCGAAGAGCCGGAACCGGACACCTACGAGGGCGCTCTACAACGACGATTCACCACCTGGGGCCTGACGCCCGCCGCTGCGGTCCCTTCCGCACACACCCGCACCGACGTAAGACCAGAGCAGGTCTACTCCCCACTCGACCAAACAATGACCGACTCGGCGGACGCGATCCTGCACATCAGCACCACCCCACCCACCGCGACAAAGCAATAGGCCCTGTCTCCTGGATCACGAGCGGCTGCGGCGCGCCCAGAAGAGGGCGTGGCCGCTGCTACCGGAGCGCCCCAGCCGCACCCGATGTCCAGGACGTGCCCGCGCTCGGGGAGCCGCGTCAGCAGGTCGGCCACCCCAGCGGTCGTAGTGCTCGGTGGTGTCATCGTCCCCCGGTGGCGTCGAGACAAAGCGTCGTGGCCGGAACGGACCAGATCAACTAGGTGGTCTCTCCGGTTCGTCCGGTAGCGAAGGCTCCTCGCACCATCGCTTCCGCGAGGGTGCGGACGGCGGCCTCGTCGAGGGACTCGGAGGGGAGTGCGACGAGGGTGAACAACGTGCCGGCGTAGAGGGTGATCAGCGTGCGGATCGCGGTCTCGGGCAGCGCGGTTCGCAGTTCGGCGTGCAGCCTCGCCGTGCTGACGAACGCCGTGTCCTCAAGCCCGGCCAGCGCAGCGGCGAGCCGGGGGCGGCGCCGGGCCTCCAGCAGGAGTTCCAAGGCGGCCACGTACCGGTCGCGCAGTGCCGTCACCGCGGTCCAGAGAGAGCCGGTGAGCATGTCCACCAGCTCGTCCGGGCCGACCCCTCGCGGCGTCTCCGCCTCGCCGCCCGACCCGTCGTCGGCGAGCGCGACGGTCGCCGTTTCCGCGAGGTGCAGTTCGATGATCCGCTCGGCGGCCGCGATCAGGAGCGCCTCTCGTTTGCGGAAGTAGTTGGTGGCGGTTCCGGCCGGCACGCCGGCGAGCGTCTCGACGGCGCGGTGGCTCAGGCCGTGCGCCCCCTCCTGCGCCAGGAGCGTGATCGCCGCGTCCGCCAGAGCGCGTCGCCGGCGCAGGTTGGCGGGAGGCATGGGCCGAGTATAGGTCCACGGAACCAACCACTACCCTCGTAGTGAACGGCGGTCGGCGGCACATCGATCGCGCCTCCGGCGAGTGGTGGGAGAGACCATGGAAGATCTGACGGCGACGGTGGTCGGCGGCGGGATCGCGGGACTGGCATCGGCACTGATGCTCGCCCGGGCGGGCTGGCGGACCACCGTGCTGGAACGGCAGTCCGGCTCGGCCGAGGTGGGGGCGGGAGTCGCCCTCCCGCGCAACGGCGAGGCCGCTCTGCGCGCCCTCGGGTTCGATGACGGACGCATCGCGGAGATCGGGTACGAAACCCTCGTCACGGGCTTCCGCGACACCCGCGGCCGCCGGATCCTCCGCATTCCCGACGATCGCGCCGACGTGCGCTGGGCGATGACGGCCTGGGGCGTCGAGCGCCGGCGACTTCACACCGCCCTGCGCCTGGCGGCCGTGGAGGCGGGGGTGAAGCCGGTACTGGAGGCGCAGGCCACGGACGTGGATCCCGGAACGCCCGGGGGATCGCGCGCCACCGTGACGTGGCGGAGCGGGGAGACCGAACACGGCGCGGAGACCGACCTGGTCGTCGGGGCCGACGGCATGTGGAGCGCCGTCCGGGAGGCGGTGGCCCCCGGCGTGCGGCCCCGCTACAGCGGAAGCACGAGCTGGCGCGCCATCGTGCCGGACGACGCGCTCGACGGGCGGCTCGTAGAGTTCTGGGGGCCGGGCGCGGAGTTCGGAGCAATGCGGGTGAGCGACTCCGAGGTCTACTGGTACGGCTACTTCCGCAGTCCGGAGGGGACGGTCTTCGCCGACGAGCACGCGGCGGCGCGGGCCAGGTTCTCCGGGGTGGGCCCCCGGGATCGTGAACCTCATCGAGGCGACGGACCCGGAGCGGCTGATGCGGCACGACGTCTACCACCTGCCGGGCGGACTGCCGAACTACGTCCGGGGACGGGTCGTGATGGTCGGCGACGCGGCCCATGCCGCACTGCCCACGATGGGGCAGGGCGCGGCCACGGCGCTGGAGGACGGCGTCTGCGTCGGGCGCCTCATCGGCGCACCGGCCGCGCAGGGGCACGACCTGGGACGGGCGATGGCGGAGTTCGACGCGATCCGGCGCCCCCGCTGCCGGGCCATCGCGAAGCGGGCCGAACACATCGCGCGGTTCGGGGCGGACCTGGGCGGCGGATGGCGCCAGGTGGTGCGCAACTCCGCACTCCGCCTCGTCCCCGCGCAGCCTTTGGCGCGGGCGGGAGGCCCCCTCATGGAGTGGAC
>NZ_SMKH01000352.1 GCF_004348515.1 Actinomadura sp. KC345
GGCCGATCGTCAGGTAGACCAGGCGTTCCAGCAGTCCCTCGACGAGGAAGTACAGGGCGCGCAGGCCGAGCAGGGCGAACGCATTGGCGGTGAAGACGAGGAACGCGCTCTGGGTGATGCCGTACACCCCGATCAGCGCCATCACCCCCGAGCTCTTCGACCGGGTGATGACGGTGAACGCGAAGTACCCGGCGCTGGCCATGCGCCGGGCGGAGCCGCTGCTGCGCGACGGCGGCCGCGTCGTGAACATCTCGACGCTCAACACCGCGCTCCCCGTCCCCGGCCTGGCGCTCTACTCCGCGAGCAAGGCCGCGCTGGAGCAGCTCACGGCCGTCGCCGCACGCGAGTTCGGCGCGCGGGGCATCACGGTGAACACGGTCTCGCCGGGCACCACCGAGACCGACCTGCTGCGGGAGACCAACCCGCCGGAGGCTCTGGAGCAGACCAAGGCGTTCACCGCCCTGGGACGTCTGGGCGCCCCCGAGGACATCGCCGACGTCGTCGCGTTCCTCGCCGGACCCGATGCCCGCTGGATCACCGGCCAGAACGTCCGCGCCACCGGCGGCCTCATCCTGTAGCACGGCCCGGGGTCAGCGGGTCGTGGACTCCTTCTCCTCGCGGGGCTTCTTCTTGCGGAGGGCGCCGGGCTGGGCCTTCTCCTCCGGGTGGGCGCGGACGCGGAGCAGGCTGGCGACGGTCGTGACGACCAGGATTAGCAGGATCACGACCAGGGAGAGCGGTGTCGGGATCTCCGGGATCGAGTGGGAGACGTCCTCGTGCAGGAACAGCAGGATCAGCTTGATGCCGATCAGGACGAGGATCGCCGATAGGCCGATCGTCAGGTAGACCAGGCGTTCCAGCAGTCCCTCGACGAGGAAGTACAGGGCGCGCAGGCCGAGCAGGGCGAACGCATTGGCGGTGAAGACGAGGAACGCGCTCTGGGTGATGCCGTACACGGCGGGGATGGAGTCCAGGGCGAACAGGAGGTCCGTGCTGCCGATGGCGACGAACACGATGAGCAGCGGGGTCGCGACGCGCCGGCCGTTCTCGCGGGCGAGCATCCGCCCGCCGTGGTAGTCGTCGCTGATCGGGAACAGCTTGCGGGCGCGGCGGACCAGGAAGTTGTCCTCGACGTCGGGTTCCTCGTTGCGGTGCCGGATGAGCTGGATCGCCGTCCAGATCAGCACGAGGCCGAAGAGCAGGAAGGTGAAGGAGAACAGGCTGATGGCCGCGCCGCCGATGGCGATGAGGATGACGCGCAGGACCAGCGCCGCCGCGATGCCGAACAGCAGCGTCTTCTGCTGGTACTCGTCCGGGACCTCGAACTTCGCCATGATGATGACGAAGACGAAGAGGTTGTCGACCGACAGGCTCTTCTCGACGATGTAGCCGGAGTAGTACTCCGTGCCCGCGGTCGACCCGGCGAAGGACCAGACGGCGAGGCCGAACAGCAGCGCGACCAGGATGTAGAAGACCGACCAGAAGGTCGCCTCCCTGATCCCGACATGGTGCGGCTTCCGGACGGCGACCACGAGGTCGAGGGCGAAGAGCGCGATGACCAGCCCGATCGTCGCGGCCCAGGCGGCTGCCGATACTTCGATCATCCATGGCTCCAAGCGGTACGGGGCATCGGCTGTCCTATAACCGTTCTACGGGCGCTTATACCGTCGCGGTCCCGGTCCGCGCCGAAGCTCGGCCCCGCCCCGGGGTTCAGTACACGAGCGCCTGGACGTCGTCCATCGTGATCTCCTCGACGAACGTCGGGGCGCCGGCGATGCGGATGCCCGGGAGGACGTCGTCCGGGCCGATCTCCCGGCGCGCCGCGCACTGGGTGCAGAGGGTGACGCGCCCGGCGGAGAGGATCAGGGCCAGGAGGTCGTCCAGGGGGGTGGCGTGGGGGAGCGAGAACTCGGCGGCCCGTCCGGGCAGGGAGAACCAGGCGGATTCGCCGGTCAGCCAGAGGGAGACGGGCACGCCGCTCGCGGCGGCGGCCCCGGCCACCGTGAACGCCTGGTTGCAGCGCTCGGGCGCGTCCGCGCCCGCCGTGACCTTGATCACCAGTGGTCTCGCCATAGCCCGCACTCTAGTCCCGGCCGGCGCGTAGCATCTCGCTCCATGGGTGGGATGGTGAACGCGGGGATCCTCGTCCTCGTCCTGGGGCTCATGGCGGTCGCCGCCGTCCTGCTGGTGGTCCGGCTCGGACGGCTGAAGTAGGGAGCCGGGAAGGCGCGGACGCCGCTACGCTCGGTGTCCATGGATCCTGAGCTGCACCCGGACCTTGAGCCGCTGGCGTTCCTCCTCGGCACCTGGGAGGGCGCCGGCGTCGGCGGCTATCCCTCGATCGAGTCGTTCAACTTCGGTCAGGAGTTGTCCTTCACCCATGTCGGGAAGCCGTTCCTCGTCTACGCCAGCCGGACCTGGCTGATCGAGGAGGACGGCACACTCGGCCGCCCGCTGGGGATGGAGACGGGTTACTGGCGGCCGCGTCCCGACCACGGGGTCGAGGTGACGCTGGCGCACCCGACGGGCATCGTCGAGATCTACGTCGGCACGGTGGCGTTCAGCCGGGTGGAGCTGCAGACGGACGTCGTCGCCCGCACGGAGTCGGCCAAGGAGGTGACGTCGGGGCACCGCCTCTACGGCATGATCGGCGAGGACCTCGGCTGGGCCTTCGACATGGCGGCCATGGGCCACGACCTGCAGTCCCACCTGTCGGCCCAGCTCAAGCGCGTCGCCTGACCCCGGACATGAACGATCCCCGGACCTTCCCGCGCGGTGCGGGAGATGGACAGGACGGGTCCATCGGTCCGGGGACCGGGTAACTGCCTGGGATTCGCCGGTCACCGTCGCGACCGGTTGCCACCGCCGGGGCGGCGGCGCCGAGGCGGAACGGCGACTAGCGGACAGCCACCTCGCGAGTCCTGAAATCAACCATTTCTTGGACCACCTCCTTTCACGCGTACCCCGCACGCTATGCGAGCGCCGCGCGGAGAGGCAAGCGGGTTTTCTCCAGGCTGAACCCCGGGGACCAGGGACTCGGACGCGGCATCGGCACTTAGACTCGGTGCATGGTCGAGTCGTGGCAGCAGGAGCTGCGGGCGAAGGGGTACCGCGTCACCCCCCAGCGCCAGCTGGTCCTTGAGGCGGTCACCAATCTGGAGCACGGGACTCCCGAAGAGATCTGCACCGAGGTCCAGCGCACCGCCCGCGGCGTGAACATCTCCACCGTCTACCGGACGCTGGAGCTCCTCGAAGAGCTCGGGCTGGTCAAGCACGCGCACCTCGGGCACGGGCCGCCGAACTACCACCTGGCGGCCGAGGCCGAGCACATCCACCTGGTCTGCCGCGGCTGCCACACCGTGGAGGACGTCGACCCGCGCGCGGCGGCGGGCATGGCCGGCGTCCTGCAGCGCGATCACGGCTTCGAGACGGACGTGCACCACCTCACGGTGTACGGGCGGTGCAAGGAGTGCCGCACGACATAACCTGGTCGCATGGACAGCCCGCTGCTGCAGACGCCAGGTGCCGTTCCCGCCGACGCGCCCGACCAGGAGGTCGCCGCGCACTACGGGGAGCCTTCGCAGGAACAACGTGCCCTGGCGGACGGGACGGCGTTCGCCGACCGGAGCAACCGGGGCGTGGTCAGGGTCTCCGGGCCCGACCGGCTGAGCTGGCTGCACAGCCTGCTCAGCCAGCACCTCGACGGGCTGAAGCCGTTCGAGCCGACCGAGGCGCTGCTGCTCGGCCCCAACGGGCACATCGAGCACCACCTCTTCCTCGTCGACGACGGCGAGGCGGTCTGGATCCACGTGGAGCCCGGCGCGTCGGCGTCGCTCGCGGAGTTCCTCGACCGCATGAGGTTCATGCTCCGTGTCGAGGTCGAGGACGTGTCCGGCTCCTACGCCGTGATCACGACTCCCGCCGGTGAGGACGACTCCGGGGCGCTCGCCTGGCCGGACGTCGCCGGGACCGTCACCCGCGTCGTCCCCCGCGGCGACTTCCCGCAGGATCTCCGGCCGGCCGGGCTCTGGGCCTACGAGGCGCTCCGGATCGCCGAGCACCGGCCCCGGTTCGGCGTCGACACCGACCACCGGACGATCCCGCACGAGGCGGGGTACGTGGAGACCGCCGTCCACCTGAACAAGGGCTGCTACCGGGGGCAGGAGACGGTCGCCCGCGTCCACAACCTCGGGCGTCCGCCGCGCCGCCTGGTGTTCCTGCACCTGGACGGGAGCGTCGACCGGCTCCCCGCGCCCGGCGACCCGGTGGAGATCCCCGGCGGCCGGACGGTCGGGTTCGCGGGCTCGGCGGCGCGCCATCACGAGCTGGGGCCGATCGCGCTCGCGCTGGTCAAGCGGAACGTTCCCGTGGACGCGGAGCTGCTGGCGGGCGGTGTCGCGGCGGCGCAGGAGGTCATCGTGTCGCCGGAGACCGGCGCGAACGCGCAGATCAATCTCCGGCGCCGCCCGGCGTGACCGCGGGTGGCTCCCCGTTCCCCGGAGCAATATCGTCTGATATGACGATTACTATCAGAAAGCCGCCCGGGGAAGGTGGATTCCTACCGATGGTCGCGAACCTGGGGAAAGAGCCGGCGGCCAGGAGGGGTGCCCGGCGCCTTCCCCGTAGAGAGTCCGCGCTGCTGTGGTGGGCCCTGTTCGCCGCCTTCGCCGGGACCGCCTGGTGGCTCCAGTCGTGGCGGGTCGCACTGCTCGGGCTGCTGACCTGGTGCCTGTACGAGTTCCTGCTCGTCCCGACCCTGTGCCGCGTGCTGAAACGGCAGGGCCATCCCTGCACGCAACGCGTCCGCGGACGCCTGTTCGCCTGCGCCACGCAACACCAGCGGTTGAAGAACGACGCGCTCTGGCGGCTCGCCGGTCTGCGCAACCCGTTCCAGAAGCCGGACGAGGAGGTCGACCCGGAGAACGGCGTCGTCGTCCACTCCTCCAGCGTGCGCGGCCGCCTCACCCCGGTAGACCGCGCCCTCATCCTGCTCGCCGCCCTGGGCACGATCGCCGCCGTCGTAGGCATGATCTATGGCTTCGGCTGATCAGACTTCCACGATCAGGGTTATCGGGCCGTCGTTGACCAAGGAGACCTTCATGTCGGCGCCGAACTCACCCGTTTCGACCTTGGCGCCCAGGTTCCGGAGTTCATGAACGACCGCGTCCACCAGTGGTTCGGCCACCGGGCCGGGTGCGGCGGCGGTCCAGCCGGGACGGCGACCCTTGCGCGTGTCCCCGTAGAGGGTGAACTGGCTGATGACGAGCAGAGGCGCGTTCAGGTCGGAGCACGACTTCTCGTCTTGGAGAATCCTCAGGCCCCACAGTTTCGAGGCCAGCTTGCGGGCCTTTCCGGGATCGTCGTCGTGGGTCACGCCGACCAGGACCATCAGCCCCGGTCCGTCGATCGCCCCTGCGACGCGTCCCTCGACGGACACGCTGGCCTGGCTCACCCTCTGGACTACCGCACGCATGACTGAGGATTCTGCCGCGTATTCTGCCGCTCATGGGAGCAACGACGCTCATCACGGTGGCGCCCACGGGCGCGGAGTCCGCCAAGGCGGACGTTCCGGCCCTGCCCGTCACCCTTGAGGAACTGGTACAGACGGCCAAGGAGTGCGAAGCCGCGGGCGCGGCCGTGATCCACGTGCACATCCGCGATGACGACGCGCAGCCCACGCTCGACCTGTCTCGGTTGAAGGACACCGTGCGGGCTCTGAGGGAGAGCACAGGGCTCATCGTCCAGTTGTCCACGGGAGGCGCCGTCACGGACCCGTACGAGGACAGGCTGCGCGTCCTGGACGCCGAGCCCGACATGTGCTCGCTCACCTGCGGGACGGTCAACTTCGGTGACGACGTGTTCATGAACCCCTGGCCGTTCATGGTGGACCTCTACCAGCGCACCCAGGAGCGTGAGGTCGTCCCGGAGTTCGAGCTGTTCGACCTGGGCCATGTCGCGGCGCTGAACCGCCTCCTCGACAAGCACGGGCTCCCCTACGGCGGGCGCGTCCACTGCGACCTGGTCATGGGCGTGCCGGGCGGCATGCCCGGGGACGCGAGGTCGCTCGTCGCGGCCGTCGAGGCGCTGCCGGAAGGCGCGACATGGTCGGCGACCGGCATCGGCAGGACGTCGCTGCCCGTGCTGCTCGCCGCGCTGTCCGCAGACGGGCACCTGCGGGTCGGCATGGAGGACACGGTCACGTTCGCGCGGCGGCAGCCGGTGACGGCGAACGTCCAGCTCGTCGAGCGGGCCGCGCAGGCCGCCCACCTGGCGCAACGTCCCCCGATGGCGCCCGCGGACGCCCGCGCGCTGCTAGGCATCAAGCTCCGCTGACCGGGGAAGACGCAGGCATGATCAATCCTGTGCTGGTGGAGGTGGAACGGTCCGGATTCGTGGAGTCCCGGCACCGCGGCGCGGCGGTCGGGCTGGCCGCCGACGGGACGGTCGCGGTGCGGGCCGGCGATTTCGAGGCGCCGATCTTCCCGCGCTCGGCGAACAAGCCGATGCAGGCGGTCGCGATGCTGCGGTGCGGGCTCGACCTGGACGGGGAGCTGCTGGCGCTGGCCGCCGGCAGCCACTCGGGCGAGGACTTCCACGTCGAAGGGGTGGAGAAGATCCTCGCCGGTGCCGGGCTCGGGGCCGCGGACCTGCGATGTCCCGAGAGCTGGCCGCTGGACCCGGCCACGCAGCAGGACGTCGCGCGGACCGGCGGCGGGGTGTCCCGGATGCGCATGAACTGCTCCGGCAAGCACGCCGCGATGCTCGCCACCTGCGTCACCGCCGACTGGCCGAGGGAGTCCTACCTGGACGCCGGCCACCCGCTGCAGATCGCCGTCCGGGAGACGGTGGAGGAACTCGCGGGCGAGCCGGTCACGGCGGTCGGCGTCGACGGCTGCGGGGCGCCGCTGTTCGCCGTGTCCCCGGCCGGAGTGGCGCGGGCGTTCCGGGCGCTCGTCCTGGCCGGGCGGGGCGAGCCGGAACGGCGCGTCGCGGACGCGATGCGCACCCACCCGCAGTGGACGTCCGGCACGCGGCGCGAGGAGCGGCGGCTGATGGACGCCGTCCCCGGCCTGCTGGTCAAGTGCGGCGCGGAGGGCGTGGACGCGTTCGCCGCCGCGGACGGGCGCGCCGGTGCCGTCAAGATCGACGACGGCGCGATGCGGGCTCGCACGCCCGTCACCGTCGCCCTGCTGCGCGCCCTGGGCGTCGAGGAGGCCGCGGACCCCGGAATGACCGACAAGGCCGCGCTGGACGAGCTGTCGACCGTCGAGGTACGCGGCGGAGACACCACAGTGGGCACCATCCACCCGACCCCCGGCGCCTTCACCCC
>NZ_SMKH01000353.1 GCF_004348515.1 Actinomadura sp. KC345
GTCGCGGACCGGATGTCACGGGGTCGCGACGCTTTACCCACTTGAGGTTGACACGGGGCGCCGCAGGACGGTTCATGGCACTGAACGTCGGTGGCCGCGGAAGGCATGGTGACGGAGGAGGCCACCGGGGCGGGGACACCGCGTCCGGCGGAGGCGTGTTGGCTCCCCCCTATTGACGTTCCACCCGATAGGGTGAATCCCGCCAATTCCGAACTGCGACGACGAGCATCATCACGGCGTATCGGCCGCCCGTTCGCTGCTGGAGTGTGACATGGAGGGTCGTGCGGCCCGCGACGCCGGGGGTCGGCCCGGCAACGCTCCGCTGGTCGGGCGACGCGAGGCGCTGCGGGAGATCGACCGCATGCTGGACGCGGCCGAGGAGGGCTACGGCTACCTGGCGCTGGTCGGTGAACCCGGTGCGGGCAAGACGCGGCTGCTGAACGAGCTGGCCGATGCGGCGAGCGCCCGGAAGCTGCCGTTCGTGGCCGGGCGTGCGGCGGAGTTCGAGCAGGAGATGCCGTTCGGCGCCGTGGTCGACGCCCTCGACGACCGCCTCGAAGAGCACACCCTGAGCCTGTCCGCGGGGGCGCTGCGCCTTCTCGGGTCGGTGTTCCCCGCGCTGAGCGACCCGGCCGACCCGGCCCAGCTCACCGGCGGGGCCGCCCCCGACTCGCGGGTGGCGCGCTACCAGCTGCACCGCACCGTCCGGCACCTGCTGGAGGACCTCGCCGAGCCGCACGGGCTCGTGCTGATCCTGGACGACCTGCACTGGGCCGACGACGCGACGATCGAGCTGATGGACCATCTCGTCCGTCATCCGCCGCGCGCCCGGGTGCTGGTCGCGGTCGCGTACCGTCCGGCGCAGGCGTCGCCGCGGTTGGCGGCGCTGGTGGACGCGGCCGGCCCGCAGGGCGTGCGGGTCACGGCCGATCCGCTCACCCACAGCGAGGTGGCGGAGTTCCTCGGGCCGGACGTGAGCCGGTCGCGGTGCGAGGCGCTGTTCCGGGCGAGCGGCGGCAACCCCTTCTACCTGGAGGCCCTGTCGAAGATGGGCCCCGGGGGCGGCCCCGCGGGACGCGGCGGCACGGACCGGCAGGGCTGGGAGAACGGTGTCGCCAGCCTGACCGAGGTCCCGCCGGCCGTGAGGGCCGCGCTTCAGGTGGAGCTGAGCGCGCTGCCGCCCGAGGCGCTGCTGATGGCGCGGGGCGCCGCCGTGGCCGCGGACGTGTTCGAGCCCGCGCTGGCGGCCGTGGCGGCGGAGATGGAGCAGAACGCCGCCCTGACCGCGCTGGACGTGCTCACCGGCCATGACGTGGTGCGCGCCACGACGGGCGGGCGGTTCCGGTTCCGGCATCCGCTGGTGCGCCATGTCGCCTACGCCTCGACGGCGGCGGGCTGGCGGATCGCGGCGCACTCCCGGGTGTCGTCGCGGCTGTCGGAGCTCGGCGCGCCCGCGGCGGTCCGCGCCCACCACGTGGTGCGGTCGGCGCGGTTCGGCGACCGCGAGGCGATCGGGACGCTGGTGGAGGCCGCCCGCGTCGTCGCGTCCCAGGCGCCCGGCACCGCCGCGTACTGGCTGAAGGCGGCGCTGGAGCTGATGCCGGACGGCGACGCGGGCGAGGCGGGCGGCCCCTATCCCGACCGGATCGAGCTGCTGGTCGAGCTGGCCCACGTGCAGGCCGTCAGCGGGCACGCCGAGGAGGGCCGGGAGACCGCCCGCACGCTGCTCGGGCTGCTGCCCGCCGGCGACACCGTCCGCCGCGCCAGGACCGTCCAGATGTGCGCGGTCATGGAGCGCCAGCTCGGCCGCATCCACGAGGCGCGCGCCATCGTGCTGGACGAGCTGCGCCGCACCACCGACCGGCAGACCCCCGAGGCCGTCCTGCTGCGGATCCGCCTGGTCGCCGACCGCATCCAGCGGGCCGACACCCGCGGGTCGCAGGCCGTCCTGGACACGATCCCCGACAGCGCCCCCGGATGGGGTCCGGGGCTGGTCGCGGCGGTCGCGTCCATGCGCCCGATCGTCGCCCACGTCCGGGGCGAGGTCGAGGAGGCGATCGCCTACGCGCAGAAGGCCGACGAGCTGTTCTCCGCCGCGTCCGACACCGACTTCACCGACGGCCTGGACTGCTTCGCCTGGCTGCTGTTCGCCGAGTCGTTCCTCGGCATGTACGACAGCGCGCTGCGGCACGCCGAGCGGCTCGTGTCGATCACGCGGACGACGGGCCAGACCTACATCCTCGGCTACATGCTGGCCGGGCAGTCCCGGATCCTGGCCCAGCAGGGGCGGATGGCGGAGGCCGCCGCGGCCGCCGACGAGGCCACCGCGGTCGGCCGCGAGCTGCGCTCGCAGGAGGTCCTGGCCTACGGGCTGATCCAGCAGTGCCTGACCGCGTCCTGGATGGGCGACCACGACCAGGCGCTGCGCTCCGGTGCGGAGGCGGTCGCCAACGACACCGGCTCGGGCGAGTGGTGGACGCACATGGCGCACGTCGCCCACGCCCTCGCGATCATCAACGCGGGGCGGCCGGACGAGGGCGCCGAGGCGCTGACCGCCGCGTGCGGCGACGGCACCCAGGGGCTGGACTTCGGCACGCTGGTCATGTGCGCGGAGACGCTCGCCTCCGTCCGCGCCGCGCAGGCCGACGCCGCGCAGGCCGACGCCGCGCAGGACGGCACGGCGAAGGACGGCACGGCGAAGGACGGCACGGGCACCGCCGCCTACTGGGCCGACATCGCCGACGCGATCGCCGACCCCGCGCTGACCGGGGACGTCGGCCTGGCCCGGCTGGCCCGCGCGCACGCCGCTCGCGCCGATGACCCGGCGGGTTCCGCGGTGCTCGCCGCGGAGGCGGCCGAACTGCTCGCCAAGGCGGGCCGCCGCCCCGAGGCGGGCCGCGCCGAACTCGCCGCCGGGATCGCGCACGCCGCGGCCGGCGACCGCGGCCGGGCCCGGGAGCGGGTGCGGGCGGCGGCGGAGATCTTCGACGCGTGCGGGATGCGGGGCCTGCACGGCCAGGCCGTCCGCGAGCAGCGCCGCCTCGGCGTCCGCGTCCCGGGCCCCGGCAGGTCCGCGGCCCCGTCGCCGGGCGGGAAGGGCGCCAAGGACAAGCTCCCGTTCGGGCTGTCGCCGCGCGAGCACGAGATCGCCTCGCTGGTCGCGGAAGGGTGCAGCAACCAGCAGATCGCCGAGCGGCTGTTCCTCAGCGTCCGGACGGTCGAGACCCACCTCTCCCGGGTCTTCGCCAAGATCGGGGTCACCTCGCGGGTCGGGGTGGCGACCGAAATGAACCGGTCGTCCTGATTTCGACTCATAGTTCACGTAGGTCCCGTACGGTCGGGCCGACCCCCTGGCACACGTAAGTACGGGTTCTCCACGATGCCACGCCGATATGCGTGTTTGGCAAGGTTGTGACGTCACGAGCCGGAGGGGATGGACATGGACGAGCAGCGGATCGCGCGCTTCACCAGCGCGGGCGTCGCCGACGCCGAGGTGTCCGCGCATCCCTTCGCCACCGCGGACGGACTGGGGCTGAACCTGACCCGGTTCCGCCGCGCCGACTGCGACGACGTGGTCCTGCTGGTCCACGGCCTCACCACGTCCAGCGACATGTACATCATGCCGGAGCACACCAACCTGGTGAACTTCCTGCACGACGCCGGGTTCGGGGACGTGTGGGCGCTGGACTTCCGCATGAGCGGGCGCTTCCCCTACAACGCCGAGACCCACCGCCACACCCTCGACGACATCGCGCTCCACGACCACCCGGCCGCGCTGGCCGAGCTGCGCCGCCACGTCGGGGACCGGCGGGTGCACGTGATCGCGCACTGCCTGGGCTCGGTCTCGTTCTCGATGGCCCTGTTCGCCGGGACGGTCACCGGCGTCACCAGCCTGACCTGCAACAGCGTCTCACTGACCCCGCGGACTCCGGCCTGGTCGAAGATCAAGCTGGGGTACGGGCCGGCGCTGATGGAGTACGTCCTCGGGCCGAGCCAGCTCGACCCCCGCTACGGGCAGGCGCCCGTGCTGACCCGCGGCTGGATGCTGGCCAAGGCGGTCGCGCCGTTCCACCGCGGCTGCGACGAGCCCGCGTGCCACGTGCTCAGCTTCATGTGGGGCGGCGGGAAGCCGATCTTCACGCACGAGAAGATGTCGCCGGTCACGCACGGCCGGCTCCCCGACCTGTTCGGGGCGTGCAACGTCCACTACTACAGGCACATCCACAAGATGGTGAAGGCCGGCCGGGCCGTGAAGTACGACCAGCGCGGGCCCGGACGCGCGGAGCTGCCGGACGACTACCTCACCGGCGCCGCGGAGGTCACCACACCGATCCTGTTCCTCACCGGAGACCGCAACCACGTGTTCACCGACTCCAACATCGTCTGCCACCGCCTGCTGGAATCCGTCACGCCCGGCCTGCACGAGCTGGCGGTCCTGCCCGGCTACGGCCATCAGGACCCGTTCATGGGCGAGAACGTCGACGCCGAGGTGTTCCCCCAGGTGCTCGACTTCCTGAAGCGGAAGGCGGGCTGACATGGAGCACGCGGACGCCGTCGTCGTCGGGTCCGGGTTCGGCGGATCCGTGGCCGCGTACCGGCTGGCCGAGGCCGGGCAGTCGGTCGTGCTGCTGGAACGCGGGCAGCCGTACCCGCCTGGCGCCTTCCCGCGCTCGCCCGCCGAGATGGGCCGGGCGTTCTGGGACCCGGACGCCGGGCTGCACGGGATGTTCGACGTGTGGCGGTTCAAGGGCTGCGACTCGGTCGTGTCCGCGGGCCTCGGCGGAGGCTCGCTGATCTACGCGAACGTGCTGCTGCGCAAGGACGAGAACTGGTTCGTCCACGACCGGCCGCTGCCCGGCGGCGGGTACGAGCGCTGGCCGGTCTCGCGCGCCGACCTCGACCCGCACTACGACGCGGTCGAGAAGATGCTGGGCGCGACGCCGTACCCGCTCGACCAGGTCCCCTTCGACGACACCCCGAAGACGCACGCCATGCAGGACGCGGCGGCGGAGCTGGGGCTGGAGAGCACGCTGCCGCCCCTGGCGGTCAGCTTCGCCTCCGAGCCCGGCGGCACGCCCGCGCTGAGCCTGCCGATCGCGGACGCCGGGTACGGCAACCTGCACGGCGTCCCGCGGCGGACGTGCCGGCTGTGCGGCGAGTGCGACATCGGCTGCAACGAGGGCGCCAAGAACAGCCTCGACCACACCTACCTGTCCGCGGCGGCGCACCACGGCGCCGACATCCGCACGTCCCACGAGGTGAAGGCGCTGCGGCCGAGGCCGGGCGGCGGGTACGAGGTCGACTACGTCCACCACGAGGACCTGACCGCCGGGAAGAGCCGCCCGGCCGTGCGGACGATCACCTGCGACCGGCTGATCCTCGGCGCCGGCACCTACGGCACGACGTTCCTGCTGCTGAGGTCGCGGGACGCGTTCCCGGGGCTGAGCGACGCGCTCGGCACGCGGTTCAGCGGCAACGGCGACCTGCTGACGTTCCTGATGCGGGCCAGGGACCGCAACCGGGTCCGGCCGCTGAACGCCAGCCGCGGCCCGGTGATCACCACCGCGATCCGGCTGCCGGACGAACTGGACGGCGTCCCCGACGCGGGCCGCGGCGCCTACATCCAGGACGGCGGCTACCCCGGGTTCACCGACTGGATCGTCGACGGCCTCGACGTCGGCGGCGACTTCGAGCGCGCGGTGAAGTTCCTGTGGGACCGGTTCACCGACCTGTTCCGGGACGCTCCGGACACCAACCTGTCCAAGGAGATCTCGGAGCTGATCGGCGACGGCGCCCTCACGGTCAGCTCGCTGCCGCTGCTCGGCATGGGCCGCGACGCCGCCGACGGGCGCCTGCACCTGAAGGACGGCCGGCTCGCCGCCGACTGGACGGCCGAGACCAGCGAGGAGCTGTTCAGCCGGGTCCGCAAGACCATGCAGCGCATCGCGGACGTGCTCGGCGCCGACTACGCCGACAACCCGATGTGGTTCCGCAAGCGCATCATCACCGTCCACCCGCTGGGCGGCGCCCCCATGGGCACCCACCCGGGTGAGGGCGTCTGCGACGCCTTCGGCGAGGTGTTCGGGTTCCCGGGCCTCTACATCGCCGATGGGGCGGCGATACCGGGCGCGGTGGGCCCGAACCCCTCGCTCACGATCGCCGCGCAGGCCGATCGGCTGGCCACGCGGCTGCTGGAGGACGCGTCCGCACAACGGAGTGCGGCCGGGTCCGGCACGACCGTCCCGTCCACCACGGGGGCCGAGCCGGCCTGGGGTGCCGGCTCGCCGGACGGGGCGGGGAACGGCTCGGCGTACGGTCCGGATTCGGGGAGCCGCGGAGGGACACGGGGACCGTCCGCCGTGGCGGCGGACCGTACGTCGCTGTCGTTCACCGAGGAGATGAAGGGGTTCGTCACCTACGGCGAGACCGATCCGCGGATCGGCGAGCTGGCCGGCGACCGCCGGGGGCTGTCGTTCCGCCTGACGATCACCGCGGAGGACACCGACGGGTTCCTGGCCGAGCCGGACCACGAGGCGCGCGCCGAGGGGTGGGTCGACGCGTCCGGCCACGGGGGCCGCCGCCCGGTCGAGGAGGGCACGTTCAACCTGTTCGTCGAGCCCGAGGACGACCGGGACGGCGCCGAAGAGCGGCGGCTGATGAAGTACCGGCTGTTCTACACCGACGGCGCCGGAGAGCGGCGCACGCTGAGCGGGGTCAAGCACGTCCGGCACGGCCCGGCGACGCGGATCTGGTCGGAGACGTCCACGCTGTACGTGCGGGTGCTCGACGGTCACGTCGGCGAGGACGAGGAGGACGGCGCGGAGGTCGTCGCGGCGGGAGTGCTGCAGATCCAGCTGACGGACTTCGCGCGGCAGCTCACGACGTTCCGCACGTCCGGGCCGGACGGGATGGAGAAGCTGCTCAGCTTCGGCAGGTTCTTCGCCGGCGAGCTGTGGGAGGTCTACGGCCCCGACTTCGCCTGAGGGGCCCATGTTCGTGCAGGCCGAGGGAACTGCGGGGTGCTCTCGGCCTGCACCTTTTCGCCGGAGGTCGCGCGGGGGGTCGCGCGGCCTCCGGCTCTATTTATTTCAGGCCCGGCCCACTGCGCTCGCCTTTGCGGCTCGCTCCGTGACCTGGCCTGTGCGAGCGCGAATCGCTTCGCGATCTTCCCGGTGAGGCTCGCCTTCGGCGTCGCCTCACCGGTCAGATCGCGCGCTCGCGTGCGTGGCCGGGGTTATTGGGGGCCGGGGGCGCCGTCTGTGGGCGGCTTAGATGTCGCCTGCTTGGCGGGCGGGGCAGGTTGGCGGGCACTTCTTC
>NZ_SMKH01000354.1 GCF_004348515.1 Actinomadura sp. KC345
CCCACACTCCCACGCCCCCACCGACTCCCGGATCAGCCACGCAACGACCCGAACGGTCACGATCGACTCCGGAGCCGAGGCTTCCCACTACTGCACGGTCCCCAGCCACCACAGCAACCCCGCGACAACCCAAACCACTGCGATCGCGTCCGAAGGCAGGTTTCGAGCGAAGCGAGAAACCTGATCGCGAAGCGAGCCGCAAGGCGAGCCGGAGCGATGCAGCGATCGCACCGCAGTTCCCGTTGAAGGAGGGCCCGCTGGGGCCCGACTCCAAGGGAGCTGCAAGCAAGCACAGCCCTCTAGGGCTCGACCGCCAAGGGAACTGCAAGTGAGTCCGCTGCGTCTGCGGCTTCTACTTCTTCGCGGGAGATACCGAGGAGGAAGACGATCGTGTCCAGGTAGGGGACGTTGACGGCGGTGTCGGCGGCCTGGCGGACGACCGGTTTGGCGTTGTAGGCGACGCCCAGGCCGGCGGCCTGGAGCATGTCGAGGTCGTTGGCGCCGTCGCCGATGGCGACGGTCTGGCTGATGGGGACGCCGGCCTCGCGGGCGAAGCGTTCGAGGGCGACGGCCTTGCCGGCGCGGTCGATGACCGGGCCCTGGATACGGCCGGTGATCTTGCCGTTCTCGATCTCCAGGGTGTTGGCGGCGGAGTAGTCGATGCCGAGGTCGTCGACGAGGGCGTCGGTGACCTGGGTGAAGCCGCCGCTGACGATGGCGAACTTGTAGTCCAGGCGCTTGAGCGTGCGGACCATGGTGCGGGCGCCGGCGGCGAGGCGGAGCTTGTCGCGGACGTCGTCGATGGCGGACGCGTCGAGCCCGGCCAGCAGCGCGACCCGTTCCCGCAGGGAGCCCTCGAAGTCGAGTTCGCCGCGCATGGCGGCCTCGGTGACCTTGGCGACCTCGTCGAGGCAGTCGGCGTGCTCGGCGAGCAGTTCGATGACCTCGCCCTGGATGAGGGTGGAGTCGACGTCCATGACGATCAGCCGCTTGGCGCGCCGGTGGAGGCCGCTCTCCTGAACGGCGACGTCCACCTCCTGCTCGGCGGCCTCGGCGGTGAGGGCTGCGCGGAGCGCCTCGGGGTCGGCGCCGGAGACGTCCATCTCGATGCAGGTGACCGGGTTGGACGCGAGCCGCTCGATACGGTCGATGTTGGCGCCGTGGGCGGAGATCCGCCCGGCGATCCCGGCCATGGCGGCGGGCTTCAGCGGCGCGCACAGGACCGTGACGTGGAGGCGGCCTCGTCGCTTCGGCATGCGCTTGTTGCGTCCCGTCGACAGCTCGATCTCCATGTCGAGGTCGTTGGCGACGCGTTCGGCGGCGTTCCACACCCGTCCGATGTCGGCGCCCTCGCTGTAGGCGAGCAGGACGCCGAGGACTAGGCGGCCGCGGATGACGACCTGTTCCACGTCGGCGACGGTGAGCGGGAACTCCGCGAGTGTCCGGAAGAGGCGCGACGTCACGCCGGGGCGGTCGCGGCCGGTGAGTGTGATGAGCAGCGTGCGCTGTTCTGACCCGTCCATAACTGTTCACAACGGTACCGGCCGCGACGTTGGGCTCGTGCGTGAGGGTCCGGCATGGGCGAGGGAGGGTCAGGGAAGCAGGAGGTTGACGTCCCCGAACTCGTGCCAGAGGTAGCGTTCGGCCAGGGCGGCCTTGTAGGTGGAGGCGAGGAGGTCGTGGCCCGCGATGGCGGTGAGCATCAGCAGGTGGGACGACTTCGGCTCGTGCAGGCCGGTGAGGAGGCCGTCGACGGCATGAACGCCGCGCTCCGGGGTCACGATGTGCTCCGTCCACCCTTCCGATGCCCGGACGCGTCCCGAAGCGTCCACGGACGTCTCCAGGGCGCGGACGGCGGTGGTGCCGACGGCGATCACCCGCCCGCCCCGGGAGCGGACGTGCTCGACCAGCGCCGCCGTCGACGGGGGAACCTCGTAGCGCTCGGCGTACGGGGGTTCGTGGGCCTCGGGGGACGCGACGCCCGTGTGCAGGGTGATCGGGGCGATGTGGACGCCGCGCGAGACGAGCCGGGTGACGAGTTCGGGGGTGAAGGGGCGCCCGGCGCTGGGCATCTCGGCGCCGCCGGTCGTCCGGTCGTGCGCGAACACGGTCTGGTACGCGGCGGCGGGCCGGTCGCGGCGGACGTACCCGTACCGGATCGGCGTTCCGTGACGCCGCAGGTACGGGACGACGTCCATGCTGAGCCGGGCCTGCCAGAGGCGGCCGGAGGTCTCCCCGCGCGCCGTGTGCCGTCCGACGAGGGTGAGGGTCGCGCCGCCGGGCATCGGTATCCATTCGCCTGCGCGGCCCCCCGGGTAGGGGCTGCTGGTCTTGCCGGTCAGCCGCCGCAGTTCGACGATCCACAGCCGGTCGCCCGCGCCGGGCACCGGGGTGGAGAAGTGGACGCTGATCCGGTCGAGCCGGACGGCGGCGGGCAGCGTGGACGAGGTGTTGACGACGAGCAGGTCGCCCGGGTCGAGCAGCCGCGGCAGGTCCCGGAACTCGTGGTGGGCGACCTCCCCGGTGGCGCGCCGGGAGACGAGGAGCCGGACGCCGTCGCGGGCCCGGCCCCGCTCCTCGGGCGGCTCGTGGGCCTCCAGCGTGGGAGGGAGGGTGAAGTCGACGGACATCTGGGGACCTCCGGCCTGGGCGGTCATCGTGGGGCGGTCAGGTCGGCGGCCCGGTAGCGCCCGCTGGCGGGCCGCGCGGTCACGAGGCGGTGGAGCGCGGCCGCGGCCTCCTCGGGCGGCGGGGCCGCGTCGGCGTCCTCGCCGGCGTCGCGCAGCATGACGGTGTTCATCTCGCCCGGGTCGGCCCACCACACGGCCACGCCGGGCTCCTCGGCGGCCAGGATGTTGGAGAGCTGTTCCAGGGCGGCCTTGGTCGTTCCGTAGCCGCCCCACGTCTCGTAGTTCTCCGTGGCCGCGTCCGAGGTGATGTTGAGGATCGCGCCCCGCCGCTCCCGGAGGCCCGGCAGGACGTCCTGGATCAGCGCGAGCGGCGCCAGGACGTTCGTCGCGAACGTCGCCGCGAGATCGGTGACGGGCAGGTCGGCGAGGCGGGGCATCGGCGTCGGGCCGAGGGTGCTCGCGTTGTTGACGAGCAGGTCGAGCCCGCCGTCCACCGCCCGGACGAGGCGTTCGCGGTGCGCCGGGTCGGTGACGTCCCCGGCGATGGCCGTGATGTTCCCGCCGATCTCCTGAACGGCGGCCGAGAGCGCGTCCGCGTCGCGCGCGTCGACGGCGAGGTGCCAGCCGTCCCGGGCGAGTTCGCGGGCGAGGGCCCGGCCGAGCCCCCGGGAGGCTCCGGTGATCAGTGCTTTCCTCATGTCTCCGACGCTAGGAATCCGCGCAGCTCACGACATCGGCCGCCGGGCCCCCGGGCGGTCGTCGGATGGTCCTAGGACCGGAGTCCGGGCCCTCCCTCCGAGGGCTCGTGCGAAGCGGCCACGGGGTCGCCTTTCAGGGGGAGAGCGAGAAGACCCGGGCACCGAGTACGGTCTTCACATGCGAACGCCGGGAGGCGTTCGGCCACGGGCGACGAGAGGCCGGGATGGTGACCGAGGACGGCGGCGGCGGCGACCAGGGCGCGACCCTGCACGCCGTGAGCTCCGCCGTGCTCGCGGTGACCCGCCATCTGTCGGTCCACGAGGTGCTCCAGGTGATCGTCCGGGCGGCGGCGCAGCTCCTGGACGCCAAGTACGCGGCGCTCGGCGTGCCCGACGACGAGGGCTCGTTCGCCGAGTTCGTCGTCGAGGGCGTCTCGGAGGAGGAGTGGGAGCGGATCGGGCCGCTGCCCCGCCAGCACGGCATGCTCGCGGCGATGCTGCACGGCGACACGCCCAAGCGGCTCGCCGACATCCGCAAGGAGCCCGAGTTCGAGGGCTGGCCGGTCGCGCATCCCGTGCTGAAGGACTTCCTGGGCGTGCCCATCCTGGACGGCGAGGACGTCCTCGGCATCGTCTTCCTGGCCAACAGGCGGCGTCCCGGCGGCTTCACCGAGGACGACGAGGAACTCCTCACCCTGTTCGCCGCGCACGCCGCGATCGCCATCGCGAACGCCCGCCTGCACGAGCACAACCGTGAGCTGACGGTCGTCGCCGAGCGCAACCGCATGGCCCGCGAGCTGCACGACGCGGTCGCCCAGAAGCTCTTCTCGCTGCGCCTCACCGCCCGCACCGCGTCCGCGCTGGCCGAGCGCGACCCGGCCCGTACGGTCAGGGAGCTCGAACAGGTCGAGCGGCTGGCGGCGGAGGCGCTCAACGAACTCCGTGCCGTGATCTTCGAACTGCGCCCGGCGGATCTCGCGGACGGGCTGGTCTCCTCGCTGCGCAAGCATGTCGAGGTCCTCGACCGGGCGCACGAGGCCGAGGTGCGCATCGCCGCCGACGAGGCCGTCGTCCTGCCCGAGGAGCACGAGGCCGTCGCCTACCGCATCACCCAGGAGGCCCTCTACAACGCGCTGCGACACGCCGGGGCGCGGACGGTCGAGGTGCGCTTGGGAACGGAGGACGGGCGTGCCGTGCTGGAGGTCGCCGACGACGGCTCTGGCTTCGACACGTCCGACACGGCGGAGTCGCAGGGTGGGCTGGGGCTCGCGTCCATGCGGGACCGGGCGACCTCCATCGGCGGCGACCTCACGATCGACGCCACGCCGGCGAACGGTACGACCGTCCGGCTGGAGGTGCCGTTGTGACCGCGAATGGCACGGGCTCGCGGGGCAAGGTGATCAGAGTCCTCATCGCCGACGACCATCCCGTCGTCCGGCAGGGCCTGCGCACCTTTCTCGGCATCCAGGACGACATCGAGGTCGTGGGCGAGGCCGAGGACGGCGTGTCGGCCGTGACACTGGCCGAATCGCTTGAGCCCGATATCGTGCTCATGGACCTCAAGATGCCCGGTGCCGACGGCCTGGTCGCGCTGACGGAGTTGCGGGCTCGTGGGGTGGCGGCACGGGTGCTGGTCCTCACCAGCGTCACCGAGCGGGGGCACGTGCTGCCGGCGGTCCAGGCGGGCGCGGCCGGGTACCTGTACAAGGACGTCGACCCGCAGGCGCTCGTGCAGGCGATCCGGGCGGTCAACGACGGGCACGTGCTGTTCGCGCCCGACGCGGCCGAGGCGATGCTGGCGGACGGGCCGGCGTCGCAGGACGACCGCGGCATGGCCGCGCTGACCGAACGGGAACGGGAGGTGCTCGTGCACATCGCGCGGGGCAGGTCCAACCGGGAGATCGCCCGCGCGCTCGTGGTGTCCGAGAAGACGGTCAAGACGCACGTCAGTAATCTGCTCATGAAACTGGGAGTCCAGGATCGGACGCAGGCGGCGCTGTACGCCGTCCGGCACGGCGTCGGCCCGTCCGGCGCGACCGGGGAAACCGGGGAAGCCACCGCCCGCGGGTGATACAACTCCTCTGACAGGATCGTCATCGAAATTGGTATGAACGTAGCAATCAGGTACGCAGCAGGCAGCGACATCGGGTGCAACCGCGAGAACAACGAGGACTCGGGGTATGCCGGTGCGCGGCTGATCGCCGTCGCGGACGGCATGGGCGGCTACGCGGGCGGCGAGGTCGCGAGTTCCACCGTGATCGACTCGTTGCGCGCGCTGGACATCGACGCCAGTAAAGACGATCTTGTCGACATGCTGGGCCGCGCGGTGGCCGAGGCGAACGAGAAGTTGCGCATCGTCCGGGAGGAACGTCCCGACCTGAGCCGGATGGGCACCACGCTCACCGCGATGCTCTGGTCCGGCGACTCCGTGGCGCTGGCGCACGTCGGTGACTCGCGCGGCTACATGCTGCGCGACGGCGAGCTCTACCAGATGACCCAGGACCACACCATGGACGAGCTGCTCAAGGCGGAGGCCGAGCAGGCGGGCCAGCAGCCCGACCCGGCCGAGACCTCGCGGCTCTCACACGTGCTGTACCGGGTCCTGGACGGCAAAGAGGACCGCGAGCCCGACCTGCGCCTGCGCGACGCCCAGCTGGGCGACCGGTACCTGCTGTGCTCGGACGGCCTGAGCGGCCCGGTCGACGCGCAGAAGATCTACGAGGTGCTCTCCGCGGAGGCCGACCCGCAGCGGGCCGTCGACCGGTTGATCGAGCTGGCCCGCGAGAACGGCGGTCCCGACAACATCACCGCCGTCGTCGCCGACGTCCTGGAGTCCGAGCACGTCACCCGTGCCGACGCCCCGATGGTCGTCGGCGCCGCCGCCGCCCAGGCGTGAAGCAGGCCCCGAGCCCGCATGTCCGCGCCGCTTCCGCGCGTCGGGTGTTCTTCGCCACGCCCGAAGTTGGAACCGTCCAAGATTCCGTGGGACGCGCGACCGCGCCGGTGAGGGGCCTCGCGGGGGTGCGCGGGGAATTTCCAGACGATTCATGGAACTCGTCGAGTAAAAGTGTGCTCACGCAGGTGGCGATTTGTCCTACTCTTGCCGGGAGGTGGCGTCAGTGGAGCGCTGGGTAACGGTCCGATCGCAGATCGTTGCCCAGGGTTGACCTGCCTCCGGGTGCACCCGTATACGGGTCACTCACTGCTTAGTCATTCGAGGCGGAGGATTCGTGGGGGAAGCGCCCGGGGCGGCGGCCACCGGTGCACCGGACGGTGCGCTCGGCGGGGTCGTCAGCCGGACCCTCACCGCAGCGCGGCACGGACCACTGGGTGTGGTGCTGCGGGTCGCGGCGATGGCCGGCGCGGCCGTCGGCGCGTCATGGATCCACCGTGTCAACGACCCCGGCGTGCTCTGTCCGCTAAGGGCGTTCACCGGAATCCCGTGTCCCATGTGCGGGGGGACGACCGTGTTCATCGAGTTCGGTGCGGGCCATCCGGCCCGGGCCGTGCTGGCGAACCCGGTGGTCCTTCTCGGCGCGATCGCCGTCGCGGTCGCTCCGCTGGGGCTGGGAGGCCGGTGGTGGGCACTCCAGCCGAAGACCCGTGCCTGGATGCTCGGCACCGCCCTCGTGGGGTCGGAGCTGTGGCAGCTCGTCCGGTTCGGTGTTCTGCGCGTTTGAGCCGCGGTCGATCCTCGGTCAGACTTGCGGAGCCCACCGGGTCCGGCGGGCGTCACACAACCACAGGGTCAATCTATAAGGAGCAAGTGTGGGTAACCCCTACGACCCGTACGGCCAGCAGCCGGGCTACGGGCAGCAACAGCCCGGGTACGGCCAGCAACCCCCTGCCCAGCCCGGGTACGGCCAGCCCCCGGCGCAGCCGGGCTACGGCCAGCCTCCCGCGCAGCCGGGTTACGGCCAGCCTCCGGCGCAGCCGGGTTACGGCCAGCAGCAGCCCCCGGCCCAGCCCGGCTA
>NZ_SMKH01000355.1 GCF_004348515.1 Actinomadura sp. KC345
GGGGAGCCCCTCGTCCAGGAGGTGGCGCAGGTTGCCGTGCAGCAGGTCCCAGTCGATGTAGTGGAGCTTGCCGCAGTCGCCGCAGTCGACGGTGAGGCCGCGCACTCCGAGCGGCTCCAACAGGGCGCGGAAGACCTCCAGGTCGGCGAGGTCGGCCAGCACGTCCTCGCGCTCCGTCACGCTGAGCGGAGCGCTCTCGTCGCCGGGGTCGCCGAGCGACGCCGCCGGGTCCTCCGGGTCCCCGGCGAACGGGTCGAGCGGAGCATCGTCGTGCACATCCACCACGCTACTGCTTGACGCCCCGCGAGGTGCACCCCCCGGTCTTCTCCGTACGCGAACGATCACGCAAAGTGGGAATGCCCGGCGCCGCCCCGATTGTTGCGAGATGTCATCAAGACCACGTGCCCGCCGTGCGCAACCCGCCGTCCCGGCGCGGATCCACGCCCTACCATGGGGACAGGGTCGCCGTGACCTGGCCCGATGTCGCCACCACTACCGGGAAGGTTGTCATGAACCCCGCCGCAGAGCCTGACAAGATCCTCCCGCAGGGCCTGACCTTCGACGACGTGCTGCTGCTGCCGGGCTACTCCGACCTGCAGCCCGGCGAGGCCGACACCACGACCCGCCTGACCCGCGAGATCTCGCTGCGCATTCCCCTCGCCTCGGCGGCGATGGACACGGTGACCGAGGCCCGCACGGCGGTCGCGATGGCGCGGCAGGGCGGCATCGGCGTCCTGCACCGCAACATGTCGATCGAGGAGCAGGCGGAGAAGGCGGACCGGGTCAAGCGCTCCGAGGCCGGAATGATCACCAATCCGGTGACCTGCCTGCCGGACGCGACGCTCGCCGACGTCGAGGAACTGTGCTCCCTGTACCGGATCTCGGGCGTGCCGGTCACCGACGTCCGGGGCGTCCTGGTCGGCATCGTGACCAACCGGGACATGCGCTTCGAATCCGACCTCTCCCGTTCGGTGCGCGAGGTCATGACGCCGATGCCGCTGGTCACGGCGCCGGTCGACGTGTCGCGGGACGAGGCGTTCCGCCTGCTGCGGGGCAACAAGGTCGAGAAGCTCCCGCTCGTGGACCCCGACGGCCGCCTCAAGGGCCTGATCACCACCAAGGACTTCACCAAGAGCGAGCAGTACCCCGACTCCACCAAGGACGCGGACGGACGGCTGCTCGTCGCCGCCGCCGTCGGAGTCGGCGAGGACGCGATCCGCCGCGCCCGCGCCCTGATCGAGGCCGGGACCGACGTGATCGTCGTGGACACCGCGCACGGCCACTCCAAGGGCGTCGCCGACACGATCGCCGCCATCAAGGGCCACGCGGCGGTCCAGGTCGTCGGCGGCAACGTCGCCACGTACGCGGGCGCGAAACTCCTGGCCGACGCGGGCGCCGACGCCGTCAAGGTCGGCGTGGGCCCCGGCTCCATCTGCACGACCCGCATCGTCGCCGGTGTCGGCGTCCCGCAGATCACCGCGATCGCCGAGGCGGCCCGCGCCGCGAAGGAGGCCGGCGTCCCGGTGATCGGCGACGGCGGCGTCCAGTACTCCGGCGACATCGCCAAGGCCCTGGTCGCCGGCGCCGACACGGTCATGCTCGGCAGCCTGCTCGCCGGCGTCGAGGAGTCCCCCGGCGAGCTGATCTTCGTCCACGGCAAGCAGTACAAGTCGTACCGCGGGATGGGCTCGCTCGGCGCCATGCGCAACCGGGAGCGCGGCGCCTCGTTCTCCAAGGACCGCTACGCCCAGGCCGACGTCAACAGCGAGGAGAAGCTGATCCCCGAGGGCGTGGAGGGCCAGGTGCCCTACCGCGGCCCCCTCGCCAACGTCGCGCACCAGCTCATCGGCGGCCTCCACCAGTCCATGTGGTACGCCGGGACGCGCACGATCCCCGAGCTTCAGGAACGCGGCCGGCTCATGCGGATCAGTTCCGCCGGCCTCCGCGAAAGTCACCCCCACGACATCCAGATGACCGTGGAGGCCCCCAACTACCAGGGCCGCTGACCTCCGCCCGGCCACCGGGTCGGGAGCGAGGTGTGTGGCGTGGGCGCCGGGCGGCTGACGTAAGCTCTTCTGGGCTTGTTTCCGCAGCGGGCGGGAACGTGGCGCAGGGGTCTCACCCGCCGACGGGTGAAGGCCGGGGCAAGGAAGAGGAAGGGCGCAGTGGCTGCTGAGGTGGAGATCGGCCGTGGCAAGAGCGGCCGCCGGGCGTACGCCTTCGACGACATCGGCATCGTGCCGTCCCGCCGGACGCGCGATCCCGAGGAGGTCAGCGTCGCCTGGCAGATCGACGCCTACCGCTTCGAGATGCCGCTGGTCGTGGCGCCGATGGACAGCGTGGTCAGCCCCGCCACCGCGATCGCGGTCGGACGGCTCGGCGGGCTCGCGGTCCTCGATCTCGAAGGGCTGTGGACGCGCTACGAGAACCCCGAGTCGCTGCTCGCCGAGATCGCCTCGCTGGACGGCGTGCGCGCCACGCAGCGGCTCCAGGAGATCTACACCGAGCCGATCAAGGAGGAGCTGATCGGCCGCCGGATCGAGGAGATCCGCGAGGCGGGCGTCACCGTGGCGGCCCGGCTGTCGCCGCAGCGCACCGCCCAGTTCCACAAGGCCGTCATCGACGCGGGCGTCGACCTGTTCGTGATCCGCGGCACCACCGTGTCCGCCGAGCACGTGTCGGGGCGCGCCGAGCCGCTGAACCTCAAGCAGTTCATCTACGACCTGGACGTCCCCGTCATCGTCGGCGGCTGCTCCACCTACACGGCGGCGCTGCACCTGATGCGCACCGGCGCGGCGGGCGTGCTGGTCGGGTTCGGCGGCGGGTCCGGGCACACCACGCGGACCGTCCTCGGCGTGGCGGTCCCGATGGCGACCGCGGTCGCGGACGTGGCCGCCGCCCGCCGCGACTACATGGACGAGTCCGGCGGACGCTACGTGCACGTGATCGCCGACGGCGGCATGGTCAACAGCGGCGACATCGCCAAGGCGTTCGCCTGCGGCTCCGACGCCGTCATGGTCGGGTCGCCGTTCGCCCGCTCCACCGAGGCACCGGGGCGCGGCTACCACTGGGGCAGCGAGGCCCACCACGGCGACGTCCCCCGCGGCTCGCGCATCGAGCTCGGGAGCATCGGGACCATGGAGCAGATTTTGCACGGGCCGTCCCATGTCGCGGACGGGTCGATGAACCTGATCGGGGCCCTGCGCCGCGCGATGGCCACGTCCGGCTACACGGAGTTGAAGGAGTTCCAGCGGGTACAGGTCGTGGTGGCCCCCCGCCGGTCCAACGACTGATCTTCGTCCGCGGGGCCCGCGAACCCCGGTCGGGTCGCTCATTGCGAGCGAAGCCACGCGGAATCGTTCGTTTCCGGGGTGGACCCATCCCTACCCTTGGGTAGGAAAGCTCGGAAACGTAACCGCTATGGGGGGAATCGCGATGACGGGATCACCTGTGACGGGCCTGGGCAGCTCCCGGCTCGGTCCGGCCGAGCGGGCCGCGGCGCTGGACCGGATGGCCCGCGAGGAGTTCGACGTCGTCGTGGTCGGCGGCGGCATCGTCGGCGCCGGCGCGGCGCTCGACGCGGCCACCCGGGGGCTGTCGGTGGCGGTGGTCGAGGCCCGCGACTTCGCCTCCGGGACGTCGTCGCGCTCGTCCAAGCTGATCCACGGCGGCCTGCGGTACCTGGAGCAGTACAACTTCGACCTCGTCCGGGAGGCGCTCACCGAACGGGGACTGCTGCTGCAGCAGATCGCCCCGCACCTGGTGAAGCCCGTCCCGTTCCTGCTGCCCACCACGCACCGCGTGTGGGAGCGCGCGTACCTCGGCGCCGGCGTGGCGCTGTACGACGCACTCGCGTTCCAGATGGGCAGCACCCGCGGCGTGCCGCACCACAAGCACCTGACGCGGCGCGGCGCGCTGCGGCTCGCCCCGTCCCTGCGCAAGGACTCCTTCACCGGCGCCATCCAGCTGTGGGACGCGCAGGTCGACGACGCCCGCTTCGTCATGATGGCGTTGCGGACGGCCGCCGAGTACGGCGCGCAGATCGCGTCCCGGACCCAGGTCCTGGGCTTCCTGCGCGAGGGGGAACGCGTCACCGGCCTGCGCATCCGCGACCTTGAGGGCAACACGACCAGCGAGGTCCGCGCCAAGCAGGTCGTCAACGCCACCGGCGTGTGGACCGACGACATCCAGGAGCTCGTCGGCGGCCGCGGGCAGATCCACGTGAAGTCGTCCAAGGGCATCCACCTCGTCGTCCCGAAGGACCGCATCCACTCCGCGACCGGGATCCTCCTGCGTACCGCGACGTCCGTCCTTTTCGTGATCCCGTGGGGCCGCCACTGGATCGTCGGCACCACCGACACCGCCTGGGACCTCGACAAGGCCCACCCCGCCGCCTCCAAGGCCGACATCGACTACGTCTTGGACCAGGTCAACCGGGTCCTCACCACACCTCTCACCCACGACGACGTGGAAGGCGTCTACGCGGGCCTGCGTCCCCTGCTCACCGGCGAGACCGACCAGACCTCCAAGCTGTCCCGCGAGCACGTCGTCGCCCACCCCGTCCCGGGCCTCGTCCTCGTCGCGGGCGGCAAGTACACCACCTACCGCGTCATGGCCCAGGACGCCATCGACGCCGTCGCCCACGGTCTCGACGGCAAGATCCCCGAGTCCTGCACCGACCGCATCCCCCTCGTCGGTGGCGACGGCTTCCAGGCCATGTGGAACTCGCGCCACCGCCTGGCGTCCCGCTCCGGCCTCCACGTCGCCCGCATCGAACACCTCCTGCGCCGCTACGGCACGCTCGTGGACGACCTCCTGGAACTGATCTCCGAGAAGTCCGACCTCGCCAAACCCCTCACCGGCGCCGACGACTACCTCCGTGCGGAGATCGTCTACGCCGCCAGCCACGAGGGCGCCCGCCACCTCAACGACGTCCTCGCTCGCCGCACCCGCATCTCCATCGAAACCTGGGACCGCGGTGTCGGCGTGGCCCAGGAGGCCGCCGACCTCCTGGCCCCCGTCCTCGGCTGGTCCAAGAAGCAGCGCGACCGCGAGATCGAGTACTACCGCAAGCGCGTGGAAGCCGAACGCGCCTCCCAATCCCAGGACGGCGACCAGGAAGCCGACGCCCACCGCCGAGGCGCCCCCGACATCGTTCCTACTGCGTAGTTTGTAGTTCCCCTTGGCGTCAGGCGCTGGCGCGCCTTCGGCGGGAACCACGGTGCGATCGCTGCATCGCTCCGTCTCGCCTAGCGGCTCGCTGCGCGATCAGGTTTCTCGCAGGCTCGAAACCTGCCTTCGGACGCGATCGCGACTGTTGGCGTTGTCGCGTGGTTGCGGTGGTGGCTGAGGACGGTGGTGTAGTGGGTGCGGGTGGGCGTGTCCCGGCTTCCCTATGGGCGTGGTGCCTTCACTAGGTCGGCTTGAGAGCCCGAGCCGCCCAAGCGCGGTCGGGGACGACGCGTACCTCGACGTGGTCGAAGCCGGCTTCGAGCAGGCGCGTCTCCAACGTCGCCGGCTCGATCGGGTTGTAGATGTCACCGTCGTGGAATGCCTCCATGTCATCGCTGGCGAGACCGTCGGTGGCGATGAACACCCCGCCGGGCCGCAGCACACGGCAAACCTCCGTGAAAAGCCGGTCTTGATCGACCGCGTCGGGAACGTGGTGCAGCATCGTGAATCCGGCGGCGCCGCTGAAGCGCCCGCGCTCGAAAGGCATCGCCGTGGACGACCGTCAGGCGAGCAGGGTCGGTGCGCGCCGCCAGCGCGTCCGCGAGCGCTGGATCGAGCTCGATCGCCGTCAGGCGGGGGACGTGCGCGAGGAGGATATCGGTGGTCAGGCCCGGCCCCGGGCCCACTTCGAGCGGGTCGTCACCGAGATCGCCCGGCGTGCCGCCGTCGAACGCGAACGGGAGGACCAGGTCCCGAAGGACGTTGCGCCAATCCTCGCTGGCCAGGAGCGTGAGGTGGTTCCGGTTCATTCCGACCACCGTAGGGATCGGTCGAGGATGTCCACAACGGCGTAGCATGACAATCGATGTCGCCAACAGGACAGTCGGGTGTCGTGGCCGTCCGAGCGGATTCGCTCGGTGACGGCGCACGGTTCCCCACCCACGCTCATCCGTTCCATCAACTCGCCTGGGCATCGCGCGGCGTGCTGACCATGGGTGCAGGCGAACGGACGTGGGTGCTGCCGCGCGCCCGCGCACTGTGGATCCCCGCCGGCGTCGACCACGACGTGCTCGCCGGCGGGTCGACCAGCCTGGTCAGCCTCTATCTCGCCCCTGACATGTGCCCGATCGAGTTCTCCGAGCCGACCGTCATCGACACCTCCGGCCTCCTCGGACAGCTCATCGAGCACATCGCCACCGGTCTTCCTCCGGATGCCCGTGCCCGTGCCGAGGCCGTCATGTTCGATCTGGTCTCGCCACTGCCCGCCACCACCGTTCACGTGCCGCTTCCCACCGACGACCGCGCCCGCCGCGTCGCCGACCTGCTCACCTGTGACCCCGCTGACCAGCGCACACTCACGCAATGGGGCCGGGTGGTCGGGGCCAGCGGCCGCACCCTGGCCCGCGCCTTCAAACACGACACCGGCATGACGTTCCCGATGTGGCGAACCCATCTGCGCATCGCCGCCGCCCTGTCCCAGCTGGCCGCCGGGGCGCCCGTCCATCGAGTCGCATCCCGGGTCGGCTACTCCACACCTTCGGCCTTCGTCGCCGCCTTCCACCGCACCGTCGGCGTCACACCAGGCCACTACTTCGACTGATCGCGGCGGACTGCCGTTGGCGCTGAGAACGATCTTGGGGGAGTCTTCGCCTTGATGAAACGCTGACGCTTCCGTCCGTGCGGGGCCCGGTGGCCACACGAATCCGGGCCGCGCACCGGGGGCAGGTCGTCGCGTGCGGTGGTCATGGGTTGTGGCCGAGCATCAGGTTCTTGCCGGTTTTGTATAGGTCGGCGGGGACTCGGGACGGGTCCAGGAGGTGTTGGAAGGCCAGGCCGAAGTCGAGGGCCAAGGCCAGGGTGGCGCGGTCGTGGGGGGTTATGGCTCCGGTGGGGTCCAGTTCGCTCGCCAGCTGGGCGCGGCGTTCGGCGTACCAGTCGGCGATGCGCCAGCCGGCGGCGTAGTCGCGCATGCCGTAGAGCCAGAAC
>NZ_SMKH01000356.1 GCF_004348515.1 Actinomadura sp. KC345
GGCGGAGGGCGCGGCGGGGGACGCGTGCGAAAAGGCGAAGGCGATCGCGGGTGACTCGGGGGCGCGGCTCGCGCGGTGCCAGGTTCAGGGGGACGTCGTCGAGGTTTCGGTGGCGGTGGACGTGATGGTGCCGATGGGGATAGGGGCGGTCAAGGTCCTGTCGCGGGCAAGGGCTGGTCCTGTGACGCAGGAGGAAGTAATCTGGCGCGGCAGAACTCGTTGCACTGAGTGTCAATAGACCGGGGAGGGGGTCGGAGGATGGGAAAGCGCGCCTCTTTGTCATCGTCCTGTGACTTCTACTACCCGGTGGTACGTTACGCTGCTGTAAGCGCGTAGTTATCAGTCGGCACATGTGCCCCGCGAGGCCCTCAGCGGGATGAGGCGAGCAGGACGCGTCGAAGGGATTGAGGCCGTGACCATCATCCGCAGGATCGGTGCAGTCGCGCTTGCGGCCCCCCTTGCGATGAGCTTCCCGGTACTCGCCGCACAACCCGCGCAGGCCGCCGCGACAAGCGTCATCAGCCCCGCCGACGGCACGGTCGTGAGGAGCGGCTCGGAGCTGACCGCCAAGGCGCACTTCGACTTCGCGGTCACCATGCAGTTGTGGGTGACCGGGCCCGGGATCGGCGACACCTTCCTGCAGCAGAAGGGCTTCACCGGCGACATGAGCGGGACGTTCCCGATCCGTCGGAACGGCAGCTACAAGGTCTACCTCAAGGGCAAGCAGACCGGTCACATCTACGACTCCAACAGCTTCATCGTGCGCATCGCCCCCGCGGCGCCCACCGGTGTGTCCGCCAAGGCGTCCGGCAACAAGCTCGTCGTGAAGTGGAACCGCGGCCTTGAGGACGACCTCAACGGCTACGCGCTTTCGGGTTCCGGGATCAAGTCCAAGTCCGGCTCGCTGAACTCGCTCTGCCAGGGCACGAGCTGCTCCACGAGCGTTACGCTGACCCGGTCGAGCGGGCCGGTCTCCGTCGGCGTCCGGGCGCGGCGTCCCACCGGGACGGGCGGATCGCTGTACTCGAGCACCTCCACCGCGAGCGCCATGGTGAGCGGAGGCTCCGCGTCACTGCCCGGAGGCTCCGCTCCGTCCCTGCCCTCGGCCGGCGACGCGCCCAGCGCCGGGACCCCGCTGACTCCGTTCAACAACGAGTCGCCGGTGACCCTCCCGTCCGTCCAGCCCGATGGTGCGGCGCCCGGGATCACCTACCCCGCCCCCGAGATCGCCACCGACTCGCCGAAGGCCCAGAACGTCGCGGCGACCGACCGGCTCCAGTGGGGCAAGAGCGTGGGCATTGCGATGATCCTGCTGATCGTCGCCGGGCACCTCGGAACCTGGACGCGCCGGCTGCGCGCCACCCAGGCGGGGACGAGCAGCAAGGGCATGGCCGCCCGCATCGCGAGCGGCGGCACAGGCCGCAAGCGGGTCAGCAAGTCCCGCGAGCAGATCGCCCGCGCCGAGGCTCTCGCCAAGACGGCCCCGGTCATGGCGATCGGCAAAGCCAACAAGGGCGGCAGGAGTTCGAGGCCCGCGCGCCTGGGCGACACGCAGGTGCTGAACCGGCCGCAGGGGAAGCCGAGGCCCGTGCGCCGTCCTGCGACGCTCGGCAAGGTCGCCAGCGGCGTGGACGTCAGCATTGCCAAGTCTGATCCCAAGCGTCGTCGGCGTCGGTAGCCCCGCCGGCCCGCCGGTCTGGTCGTCCGGGGGCGGTGCGCCGCGGCGGCGTGGGGGTGTTCGGGTCACGTACCTCCGCCGTCCGGCTTCGGCTGGGTGGCTTCGGGGGCGGGGCAGGTGCTTTTGCCTGCTCGGCCAGTCGGCATGTCGTGGTGCGCTTTGGTCGGTTCAGTCGTGGGTGCGGTACGGCTTGGTCGGTGCTTTGGTGGCTCGGTCGGTGGGCAGCGGTTCGCAGGCAAGGTAGGGCGGAGCGCGACGTGGCGGTGGTGGTTTGGGGTGTTTGGGGTTGTGTGATGGGGTTCTGGTTTGGGGGGTTGGGAGGAGTTAGGCTGCTGGATCGTCCGCGGCTTCGGCCCAGCCCGTTCGGGGGTGTCAGAGGGCCTGATGGAGAGGAGACCCTCCGCATGATCTTCCTGGGGCTGGTCCTCGCGCTCGCCGCCATCGTGGTCGGTGTCGTCGTGGTGCTGGACAACGCGGGCGAGGCCCAGCTGAGCATGTTCGGCGACGCCGTACCGGGGATCACGGAGCAGTGGCACGTCTTCATGGCCGGGGCCGTGGTGGCCATCGTGTTCATGGCGGGGATGGTGGTCGCGGCGCTCGGGTTCAAGCGTGCGGTGAGCATGCGCCGGGAGTTGAGGGATCTGCGGGACGAGCACGAGGAGTCCCTCCAGACGCTGGAGATGGAGCGGCGGAAGCTGCAGCAGGCACTGGCTCAGGCGCGGCGCGGGGTTGACGATCGCCCGTCCGTGCCCGCTCAGCGGATCGCTCCGAACTGACTCACGGCGTCGCGTACTGGTCCTCGTAGGCCTCGGACGGGGTGATGGGCGTGATGACGTCGATGAGGACGCCGTTGGGGTCGGCCACGATGAAGTGGCGCTGTCCGAAGTCCTCGCTGCGCAGGTCGAGCTCGGGGTGCAGGCCCTCATGGAGGACGAGCCGTCCCCACTCGGCGTCCACGTCCTCCACCTCGAAGTTCAGCAGAAGGCCCTGGACGGGCTTGCGGTACGCCTCCGGCAGAGTCGGGTGCGTGTAGTCGAGCAGGGCGAGTTCGTAGGGGGACGTTCCGGGGCGGCGCAGGCTGACGTACCAGTCGGCCTCGAACGTCGTCTCGAAGCCCAGCAGTCCGGTGTAGAAGCGGTGGGACTCCGCCGGCCGGGGTGTGCAGATCACGGGGTAGAAGCTGGTCAGGCGCATGAGGATCTCCTTTCGCATACCGTTGGTATGTGACGCTACACTGGCGTACCGGCGGTATGTCAAGGAGGGTTCGTGTGAACGGCAGGGCACTGCGGCGGGAGCGGACGCGCGAGCTGCTCCTGCGTGAGAGCAGGCGGTTGTTCGCCACGCGCGGGTACGCCGAGGTGAGCCTCTCCGAGATCGTCGGCGCGGCGGGCGTCACCAAGGGCGCGCTCTATCACCTGTACGAGAGCAAGGCCGAGCTCTTCCGTGCCGTCCTGGAGCAGGTCCAACGGGAGGTGGCCGCGACCGTGGCGCGGACGGCCGACGCCGAAGACGACCCGTGGACGCGTTTCACGGAGGGCTGCCAGGCGTTCCTCACCGCCAGCACGGCCCCGGACGTCCAGCGGATCATGCTCGTGGACGGTCCGGCGGTCCTCGGCTGGAACGAGTGGCGGGCACTGGACGAGGCCGGCTCGGCGAGCCATCTGGCCGACGTGATCACCGAGTTGATCGGTGCGGGCATGATCGCCCCTCAGCCGGTCGCGCCGCTGACCCATCTGCTGTCGGGCGCCATGAACGAGGCCGCGCTGTGGCTCGCCGCATCGGGTGAGCCCGAGGAGAACCTGCCCGATGTCCGCTCCGCACTGGCCCGGATGCTCGACGCGCTCCGTGCCGCTTGAGCGAATCGCCTGGTGGGGTCAGGTCGGAGCCTGGGCCAGGAGGGTGGCCAGGAGGGTCAGGGCGCCGCGCTTGTCGAGGGGGTCGTTGCCGTTTCCGCATTTGGGGGACTGGATGCAGGACGGGCAGCCGGAGTCGCATTCGCAGGAGGCGATCGCGTCCCGGGTGGCGTGGAGCCAGGCGCCGGCGTCGGCGTAACCGCGTTCGGCGAAGCCCGCGCCGCCCTCGTGGCCGTCGTAGACGAAGACGGTCAGGAGGCCGGTGTCGGGATGGACGGCGGTGGACACGCCGCCGATGTCCCAGCGGTCGCAGGTGGCGAACAGGGGAAGCAGGCCGATCGAGGCGTGTTCGGCGGCGTGTGCGGCGCCGGCGAGGTCGAGGTCCTGGTCGTCCAGGGTGGAGATCTGGGTGTCGGAGAGCGTCCACCAGACGGCGCGGGTGCGGAGGGTGCGGGGCGGGAGCTCCAGGGGCTTCTCGCCGAGCATCTCGCCCGTTTGCAAGCGGCGCATCTGGTAGGCGACCACCTGGCGGGTGACTTCGACGGTTCCGAAGCAGAGCGTGGCCTCGCCCCAGGAGACGGAGCGGAGCCGTTCCACGATGGAGATGTCGGTGACGTCGCGGGCGGTCGTCGAGTAGTCGGGGTCGGCCGATTCGACGAGCGCTACGGAGTCGTCCAGGTCGAGGGTGTGGACGATGAACGAGTCGCCTTGGTGGATGTAGACGGCGCCTTCGTGGACGGTGGTGTGCGCGGACGCTTCGTCGACGGTGCCGAGGAGGCGTCCGGTGCCCAGTTCCACGACCTGGATGGGGTCGCCCCCGGCGCCCCGGATGTCGGCCAGGCCGGCGGCCCGGTCGCGGCGTGTCCAGTACCAGCCGGCGGGGCGGCGGCGGAGGAAACCCCGGCGGACGAGGTCGGGCAGCAGGTCGGCGGTCGAGGGGCCGAAGAGCGGAAGGTCGGCCTCGGTGAGTGCCATCTCGGACGCCGCGGCGCAGAGGTGAGGTTCGAGGACGTACGGGTTGTCGGGGTCGAGCACGGTGGCCTCGACCGGCGTCCCGAAGATCGCCTCGGGGTGGTGGACGAGGAACGTGTCGAGCGGATCGTCCCGGGCCACCAGGACCGAGAGGGCCGCCTGGCCGGAACGTCCGGCGCGTCCGGCCTGCTGCCACAGGGACGCGCGCGTGCCGGGCCAGCCGCAGACGAGGACGGCGTCGAGGCCGGAGACGTCCACGCCGAGCTCCAGGGCGTTCGTGCTCGCCAGGCCGATGATCGAACGGGAGCGCAAGGCGGCTTCCAGGGCACGTCGTTCCTCGGGGAGGTAACCGGCGCGGTAGGCGGCGACCTGCTCGGCCAGAGCGGGAGTGACTTCGTGCAGAGCGCGCTTGGCGCTGAGTGCCACCGACTCTGCGCCGCGCCTGGAGCGGACGAACGCGAGCGTCTGGACGCCTTCTACAACGAGATCCGCGAGGAGGTCACCTGCCTCAGCGGTGGCGGTGCGGCGCACGGGGGCGCCGTGCTCGCCCCGGAGTTCGGTGAGGGGCGGCTCCCACAGCGCGAAAGTCGCCGGGCCGCGTGGGGAGGCATCGTCGTCGACGGCGACGACGTCCAGTCCGGTGAGGCGAGACGCAGTGGTGGCGGGCTCGGACGTGGTGGCCGAGGCCAGGATGAAGGTCGGGCTGGAGTGGTAGCGGGCGCACAGCCGGCGCAGGCGGCGCAGGACGTGCGCGACGTGGGATCCGAAGACGCCCCGGTAGCCGTGCGCCTCGTCGATGACGACGTAGCGGAGACGGCGCAGGAACGATGACCAGCGGGTATGGCCGGGCAGTATCGACCGGTGCAGCATGTCCGGGTTCGTCAGCACGTAGTTCGCGTGCTGCCGGACCCACGTCCGTTCGTCCGGTGGTGTGTCGCCGTCGTAGGTCGCCGCCCGCACGCGCGTGAGGCGAAGGGAGCGCAGCGCGCGGAGCTGGTCGGCGGCGAGGGCCTTGGTGGGGGCCAGGTAGAGGACCGTCCCCTCGCGGCGGGGGTTCTCGTCCCCTGAGTAGATCGCCTCGACGGAAGGCAGCAGGTAGGCGAGGGATTTCCCGGACGCCGTCCCTGTGGCGATGATCACAGAGCGGCCCGCTCGGGCGTGTTCGGCCGCGGCGGCCTGGTGCGCCCACGGCGCCTCGATGCCGGCGCCGGCCAGCCGCTCGACCAGAAGCGGCGGTGACCAGGCCGGCCAGTCGGCACGACGGCCCTGACGTGCGGGAACGCTCTCCACATGGGTGATGCGTTCGCGTCGCGTGGGGTCGGCGAGCAGCCGGTCGAGAGGGGGTGAAGATCTTTGGGCGCCCATCAGGTTTTCAGTTTGCCAGCCGGGGCAAAACAACGGGAACGCCCCGGCGCCGGTGAGCCCGTCCCCCTGTTCTGGCCACTGGATCAGCAGGTCAGACAGGATGGCGCTAACTTTCGTCCGTGTGGGCGATAACGTGCGTGTACGACGCCGGAGCGTGGTTGAATCACGGCGAAGTCTCGATGGCCGAACCGCCCGCTCTGGCAGGTTCGAGGATCGGGATCAGATAGTGCTGCACGGTGCGCTGGAGGATCTGTGGACCTGAAGGTGAACGACTACACCACCGACGATGGCCTCACCGTCATCAACGTGGAAGGCGAGATCGACGTCTACACGGCGCCGAAGCTTCGCGAGAAGCTCATCGATCTGGTCAACAAGGGCAAGTTCCACCTGCTGGTGGACATGGAGAAGGTCGAGTTCCTGGACTCCACCGGCCTCGGTGTCCTCGTCGGCGGACTGAAGCGGGTGCGCGCCCACGACGGATCGCTGGAACTGGTGTGCACCCAGGAGCGCATCCTCAAGATCTTCCGGATCACGGGACTGACCAAGGTCTTCGGCATCCACGACTCGATCGCCGAGGCCGAGGAGAAGCGCAAGGGCGCCAAGTAGGCGGCCTGTAGCTGAGATGTCGACCGTTGAACTGTCCTTCAGTGCGCTGCCCGTCCATGTCCGGACCGCCCGGCTGATCGTGACCGCCGTGGCCCGCCGCAGCGGCGTCGCGGAGCCGCTTCTGGACGAGGTCAGGCTCGCGGTGGGTGAGGCGTGCTCGCGAGCCGTGGAGGCGCATCGCCGCCACTGCCCGGACGAGCCCGTCCGCCTCGAACTGAGCGGCGCCGACCGGCGCTTCGAGGTGACCGTCAGCGACACCGTCCCCGGAGAGGACGCGACGGGGGGCCTCCCCACACCCCTGGACACGGAGGAGTTCGAGTACGGCCTGGGCGAGGGCACCGCGGAACTGGGCCTGGCCGTCATCGCCGGCCTCGCCGACGACGTGGAGATCGCCACGACGCCCAAGGGAGTCCAGATACGGATGAGCTGGCCGGCCGAGGCGGAAGCGACCATCTGACTCCGCCCGCCCCTCCCGAAAGCGACCGAAGGCCCCGTCACCCCGGCGGGGCCTTCGTCATTCCCGCACCTGTCCCCCGAGGGCCGGGCTTGCTCGTCGCGCGGTGGTCCGGCCGTGGGCGGACGCCTATCACTCGATCAACCGACGGCCTCGTGACCCGTGCGGGGCCGTCGTCGTCCCCCGCACCTGTTCATAGAGCCGGGTCTCGGGGCGCGGGGGTCGGGG
>NZ_SMKH01000357.1 GCF_004348515.1 Actinomadura sp. KC345
GGCGGGAGGGCGGCGCGCTCGCCCGTCACCAGGGAGCGCAGGTACGTCTCGACCGCCTCCGCGCTGAGGCGCGCCTCGGGGTCCTTGACCAGCAGCCGCCGCAGCAGCGGGCCGAGCGCGCCGGCGGCGCGGGGCGGATCCGGCTCCTCGGCCAGGACGGCCGCGAGCGTGCCCATCATGGTGCCGCGGGCGAAGGGCGGACGGCCCTCGGTGAGGGCGTACAGCGTCGCGCCCAGCGACCACAGGTCGGAGGCGGGGCCGCTGGGGTCGTGCTGCACGCGCTCCGGCGCCATGTAGGCCGGGGACCCGATCAGCGAGCCCTGCTGCGTGAGCGTGGCCTCGCCCTCCAGCGTGGCGATGCCGAAATCGGTGAGGACGGCCACCCCGTCCTCGCGGAGGAAGATGTTGGCGGGCTTGACGTCCCTGTGCAGGACGCCTTGGGCGTGGGCGGTGCGGAGCGCCCCCACGATCTCCAGGCCGATGCGCGCCACCCGGTCGGGCGGCAGGGGCCCGTCGTCGCTGAGCACCGTGTCCAGGGAGCGGCCGGGGAGCAGGTCCATGACGATGCACGGCCTGCCCTCCTCGGCGACGACATCGTGCACGGTGATGATCGACTTGTGCTGGAGCAGGGCGGCCGCCCTGGCCTCCCGCATCGCGCGCCGGGCGGCATGGTCGCGCTGGCCCGGGCTGAGATGGTCGGGGAGCAGGAGCTCCTTGACCGCCACGTCCCGGCCGAGGACGTCGTCGCGCGCGAGCCAGACCACGCCCATGCCGCCCTTGCCGAGCCGCCGGACGAGCCGGTAGCGGCCGGCGAGCGTCCGGGCCGGCGCGGTCATGATCGCTTCGCCACCGCTCGGGCGACCCAGCGCGCCGCCTCATGGGCCTCGTTCGCGGACGCGGTACCGCGCACATAGCTGTGCTCGATCTCCAGCACCGTCTTCTTCACCCGGAACACGACACCGGACTTGTCCATGTTCTTCGACAGGCCCGTGGAGGTGTAGGTGAAGGCTTCGTCCCCGATCCCGGCGATGGTGCGCGCCCCGGTCTGGCGCGCCTTCACATGGTCGACCTTGATCTCGGGCCATCCCCAGTGATGGATCCCGCCGGTGGACGCGTTCTTGGCGCTCACAAACTCGTTGTGCGCCTCTGCGGGCGACTGCGGGGGCGGGGCGCTGGTGTTGTGGCTCACGTCCCGAATCAAGAATCCGCGTTTGGGCGCGGCCCATCCGCAGGACTTCTCGTCCTCCTCGACCTGGGGTTTCCCCTGGGGGAGTAGTCGGTCTACCTGCTTCGGCGTGAGCAGACCGCACAGTTCGAGGAGGGGCGACGCGCTTGGGGACGCGCTGGGCGACGGCGTCGCCGGGGGCGGGGACGGGCTCCCCGGCGCCGAATCAGTGGTCACCCGGGTCCCGTCCTCGCCATCGGAGGCGCTGACGGCCACCGCACCGGCGACCATGCCGCCGAGCGCGACCACGGCGACGCCCGCCGCGACGGGAACCCACACCCGGCGCGGCCCCCTCCGCGGCGGGGCAGGCCGCGGAACCGGCATCGCACCGGGCAGTCCGGACGGCCTCCCGGCGGACACGTTCCGCAGAACCCGCCGCACGTCCTCGCTCTCCGGCCGCGCTGACGGCTCCTTCTGCAGCAGGTACCACAGCAGCGGCGCGAGGGACCCGGCCTGCCGCGGCGGCAGCGGCTCCTCGGCCAGAACGGCCCCCAGCACCGCCATCGGGCCGTCCCGTTCGAACGGCGGCCGTCCTTCGACCGCCGTATAGAGGGTGGCGGCGAGCGACCAGAGGTCGGATCCGGGGCCGCCCGGTCGCTCCCGCAGCCACTCCGGGGCGATGTACCCGGGGGAGCCGACGAACGTCCCGGTGCGGGTGAGAGCCGGGTCCGCCTCGATGCTCGCGACCCCGAAGTCGGTCAGGACGACCCGGCCGTCCTCGGCGAGCAGCACGTTGCCGGGCTTGACGTCCCGGTGCAGGATCCCCTTGGCGTGTGCGGCGTCGAGCGCGTCCAGCACCTCCAGGCCGATCTGGGCGGCCACCGCCGGCGGGCGCGGGCCGCCCCGCCGGAGCACCTCGGCGAGGGACGTCCCCCTCACCAGCTCCATCACGATCCACGGCCGCTCGTCCTCGATCACCACGTCGTGCACGGTGATGACGCCGGGATGGTCGATCAGTGCCGCCGCCCGCGCCTCCCGCTGCGCCCTGCCGGTCGCCACCCGGCGCTCCTCCGGGGTGAGCACGTCCGGAAAGACGATCTCCTTGACCGCCACGGTACGGCGCAGCGTCTCGTCCACGGCGGACCAGACCGTCCCCATCCCGCCGCTGCCGATCCGCCCCTCCAGCCGGTACCGGCCGGCGAGCACCCGCTCAGACACCTGACGCTCGGCCCTTCGCTCGCATCCACACCACCCGGCAATGATCGAACATGAGCCCGTCCCGGAGGGCAAATCGGCCGGCGTGGCCGCATTCGGCGCTTGCGGGCTCTTGCCGAGGACGCCTCCCGGCCGGATTATGCGGGCAGCCGTTGAAGTCGGGGGCCACATTCCACTGTGAGGCGTCCCATGAGCGAGCCCCCGGAACCGACTGGCAGAAGTCCCGAAGACCCTGGCACGGCGCCCGGGGACGGGCCGGCGAAGGCCCGCGCGACCGCGGAGTACAAGCTGGGAGTGAGCCGCCCCGACCTGCCGGTCACCGATCTGCCCACCCCCGAGGAGGTCTTCGGCGTCCGGCGGATCGGTCCGAAGGAGCTGGTCAAGTACGCGCTCGGCCCGAGCCTGATCGCGCTCGGCATCTCCATCGGCAGCGGTGAGTGGCTGCTGGGCCCTCAGGCGGTCGGGCAGTTCGGGTTCGAGGGCGTCGGCTGGATCATCCTCGTCTCCGCGGTGCTGCAGACGCTCTACAACATCGAGTGCTCACGGTACGTGGTCGCGACCGGCGAGGTGCCGGTGGTGGGCTGGGGCCGCGTCCCGCCCGGCTGGTTCCTGTGGGTGCCGGTATCGGTGTTCATCATCCTCTTCGCGTTCATCGCCGGCGGCTGGGCCGCCTCCGCGGGGGAGGGGCTGTACGCCCTCGTCCACGCCGAGATCCCGCCCGAAGGCGCGGAGGAACCGCGGATCTGGGCGATCGCGCTGTTGGCGGTCGTGTTCGTGATGGCCGCCGCCGCCCGCCGGGTCTCCCGGACCCTGGAGCTGGTCAACTGGGTCCTCATCGGCGCGATCCTGGTCACGCTGCTGCTGCTCTGCGTCTTCCTGGTCCCGCCCGGGATCTGGTGGGACGGTATCTCCGGCTTCGTCACCCCCGCGGCGCCGCCCGAGGGCATCACCGCCACCCAGATCGGCGGGCTGGCCGGTTTCACCGCGCTGGCGTCCGGGCTGAACTGGTACGTGATGGGCCACTACCGGGACAAGGGCTACGGCATGGGCCACCGGGCCGGGTTCATCGCGGGGCTGCGGGGACGGCGCGTCGAGGTGCTGCCCAGCGGCGTGACCTTCCCCGACGACGAGAAGAACCAAGGCCTGTGGAAGCGCTGGTACCGCCTGCTGCTCACCGACATGTGGGCCGTCTTCTTCGCGGGCGCGATCATCGGCATGCTGCTGCCGACCATCCTGATGGCCCACGCGGTCGAGATCTCCGGCCAGGAGGTCACCCAGGAGAACGTCCCGACCTTCGTGGCCGGCGCCCTGGACGCCGAGTACGGCCGCTTCCTGTTCTACGTCGCGCTGATCGTCGGCGTGCTGGTGCTGTTCACCACCCAGCTCGGCATCTTCGAGGCGATGGTGCGCGTGACCACCGACGCCGCGCACGCCACCAGCCCCCGGCTCCGCACGCTGCTGGAGGGCGACCCGCGCCGCTTCTACTACCCGTTCATGCTCCTGCTGCTGGTGGTGATCGGGGTCATTCTGCACCTGGCGCTGCCGGTCAGCCTGGTGCAGTGGTCGGCGAACATGTCCAACCTGGGCGCGCTGATCTTCCCGTTCATGCTCATCTACCTCAACAGCAGGCTCCCGCGCCCGGCCCGGCCGCGCCTGTGGCACCACGTCGTCCTGCTGCTGAACTTCCTGTTCTTCGGATTCTTCTTCGTCAACTTCATCGCCGACTTCATCGGCGACCCCCTGGTGACCTTCTGACCGCCGTCACCACTCGCCCCGATCCCGCGGACGGTGGCACCGGCCTTGCCGTCCGGTCAGCCCTTCCGGCGGGTGGCGTCGACTCCGGGGCCGGGCCGCCATGCGGGTAGTTGCACCACTTCGGGCTCCAGCACATCTTCGGCCCGACGCCGAGAGAGCGCGAAGGCCCAACCGCCAAGATCGCAACCGGGCCTCTACCAGGACGGCCCCGGTGGGGCACGCGCCAGATCGCGACGGTGTGGCACCCCGGATCGTGTGGACCGGGTCCTTCGCGCGGTCACTCCACACCGGGATGGCCCTCCGTATTCACGCGTCTTTCTGTGTCGATCTGTGCCCACGATTTCGATTGGCCATTGACAGAGGCGGGTCTCATCGAACGCCTCATGGGCGGGCTAGCACCGAAGAGGCGCACGCCTTCCTCCGGGACTGAACCGGCATCGCTATGCCGAGTCGGGGGCCGGGTTCTCGGCGGTGACGGCGCTGAGGAAGGCGTCGGTGAAGGCGTCGATGGCCTGGTCGACGGTCGGGAGATCGGTCCCGAGCATCGGCACCAGCGTGGGGCGGAACAGCATGTGCGTCATGGGCGGGCCGATGAGCAGATGGGCCAGGACCGGCAGCGGGAGCGGCTTGAAGCGTCCTGACCGGACCTCTTCGGCGAGCCATGTGCCGACGCTGCCGGTCAGGCGCGGCAGCACCTGTTGGCTCCAGATGCGCTGCCCTGGTCCGGTGGGACGGGCAAGAAGGTCGGCGAGGATGGCGGGGAACACGCGAGGCTCACTGCTGAGCCCGTGAATGAGGATCCCGTGGATGGTCCGTACAGTGTCGCGGGTGCCGGGAGGGGCGGCCAAGAAGTTCTCCAGGTCGGCCAGGGGCAGGTGCGCCGTGAAGACCGCCGCCAGCAGACCATCGCGGCTCTCGAAGGCCAGGTACAGGCTGGGCGCCGAGCAGCCGGCCGCCGTTGCGACGTCCTCCAGGGTCACCGCGGCAAGGCCGCGTTCGCTGATGAGCGAAGCCGCTGCGGAGATGGCACGTTCGCGGACGGGACGGCCGCCGGGATCCACGCCGGCGGCGCGGACGGCGTCGTCGAGCGTCCGCCTGGTTCCCTTCAAGCGGCGAACCAGTGTGCTGCGTGACATCCCGGCGGCGGCCGCTATATGGCCTATGGGCACGTCCGCCACATCGACGCCACGCTCGCGGGCGAGGCGTATCGCCGCCCGAACAAGATCGTCAGGTATGCGGGTCTCCGGTTGCATGGGCCTCATGATACTCCACTAAATACTTGGTATAGTTTAGTATCACAGGCGTAGGGCCACGCTGCCACGAGAGCACGGCCGCCGGTTCTCGTGAAGGAACGGAGAGGTTTCGCGCGAATGAGCAAGGTGGCGGTGCCGCGTGTCCTGCACGTGGAGTTCGGGTGCACAATGGCCTTTGGCATTACCGATGCCACCACCCTCACCCAGTTTGCGGCCTCGTTCGCACGCGCCGGCAGTGTGAATGCGCGGTCGGCGGTTCACATGGATCCGTACAGCTCGGGTGAGTTCAGAAGGGAGGCAGCAGAATGGCTGCTATAGCCGACAAGTATTCACGGCCCCGGTTTCGGGATCCCGCACCTTCCGGCTTCATTTACCTGGGGCTGTCGATTGATCCGCCCCGGGTACCTCCCGTCCACCACAGCGGCAAGCGAGACAAGGAGGTCGAGCGGCTCCGCGCAGTGGCCGAACGGCTCGGCGCGCGCTCGGACGTGGTCCAAGCGCGCCTGTTCCAGGCGGTCCTGATCCCGCCGCTGAAAGGCATGCCGTGCTTCGACGTCACGATGCTGGTGGAGACCGCCGCACCCGAGGCCATCGCGGACGTGCGCACCTCCGCGCCGTTCCAGGAGATCGACGCGGAACTGGTCATCCCGGCCGACAACCCGGTCAGGCTGGGCGACACCGAGAATCCATCGACCGGCATCTACCTGTTCAACCATTTCCTCGCCCCCGACAGCGAGACGGCGGTCGACGGATGGAAATCCGTTGCCGGCTGGTACACGGAGAAAGCCGGGGTCGACAACTCAATTCCTCTGCGCCCTCTGGAGGAGTCGCCCTATGCGTTCATCAACTACGCCCGCATACCCGGGAACGCGCCTTCCTTCCTGCTGGGACAACTGGCACGCCCGAGTTTCCACAGCTTCGTGCGCTCGCGGCTGAAGAAGCACGGCATGACCGCGCTGCCGCTGCTGGTCCGGCCGGTGTGACGCCTGGGAAGACATAAGGGGCCGTGCGGCCGGGCGCACTCACAGCTACCGGAAGGACAGAACAACACGGCGCTCGGGAAGCGGCGGCACGGGACACGCGGTTGCCCGGGGGAAGAGCCCTGAACGCAAAAGCCGAGCAGGACAACCCTTCGACTCCATGAGCCGATTGGTCGCCGCCTGCTCGGCTGCGCGGTCGCCCCGTATTCCCTGGATGGCGCCCAGGGCCGTCTGGCCTTCCATAGCGCTGCTCTCAAATCCGGGGTGTCACTCGCGCCTCTCAACGGAGGGCAGCGCGCGGACGGCTCCGGAGCCCTCCCGGGGCCTCCCGGGTTTCGGAACCAAGATCTAGCGCCGGACATAGCGCGAAGGCCCAGCCGCCCAGATCGCAACCGGGCCTCTACCAGGGCGCCTCCGGCAGGATTCGAACCTGCGACACCCGCTTTAGGAGAGCGGTGCTCTATCCCCTGAGCTACGGAGGCATGTCGTCGCTCGCGGACAAGAGCGTAGCGGACGGCATCTACAGGGTAGGGGAACGGGCGCGGTGCGCGCTCCCGGTTATGGAGCCTCTAGGCCGGGTGGGGTCCTGATGGGTACGCTTCGGTGCCGTGACCGGTCGGCATCGCGGGCAGCCCAAGGGCGGGGCTGCCGAAGACGAGGTGGGCGGGGCCGCGCCCCGGGGCAGGCGCATCGGCATCGTCGCCGCCGCCTTCGTCGTGTCCGTCGCGGTGGCCTCCTTGATCGTGTACGGGG
>NZ_SMKH01000358.1 GCF_004348515.1 Actinomadura sp. KC345
CCCCGAACCCTCGATGAAACGAATCCTCTACGACGTGGCGATCATCTAGGCGCCCCGCCCCGGACGCCGGACCGCTCCCCACGCGTTCGCGCAGGCCGATCGCGGCCTGACGGGAATTGGCGGGTGGGAAGGAACGGGCGAGCGGACACCGGGTTTCGATCCAGGCCGGGAACCGGGCTGCGGTGCCGGCAGTCAAAGCCCTTCGGGACGACGAGCGAGGAGTACCGGGTGCGTACCTTCATGCGTGTGGCGAGCGTGCTGGGACTGTTGCTCGCCTCGTCGGCGTTCGCCGTGGCGCGACCGGCATGGGCGTGCGGCTGCGGAGCGGTGATCGCCGACAGCTCGGTCCGGATCTCCGAGGAGACGTCGATCGTCCGCTACGACGCGGCGGCGCGTACCGAGGAGATCGTGATGAGGCTGTCGGCCGAATCGTCGGCGACGGACGCGGCCTGGCTCTTCCCCACGCCGTCCGAGGCTTCGGTCCGGCTCGGCGAACGCGGCTGGTTCGAGCAGCTCGACGCGCTCACCGAACCACGCGTGGTCACCCGGAAGGTCTGGTTCCCCGACCTGGGCGGCGGTGAGGGAGCGGCCGGCGGAGCCACGGCTCCGGGGCGCGACGGAAGCGTCGGGGTCCTCGGCGAGCGCGACCTCGGACCGTTCCGTGTGGCGACGCTCGAGGCCCGCGACCCGGGCGCACTGGCCGACTGGCTCACCGCGAACGGCTACCGTCTGCGCCCCGACCTTGAGCAGGCGCTCGGCCCGTACGTCGAGCAGGGATGGAAGTACGTCGCGGTGAAGCTGCGGCCGAGTTCCGGCGCCGCTCTCAACGGCGACCTCGCCCCCCTGCGCGTCTCGTTCTCCTCCGACGAGCTCGTCTACCCGATGAGGCTCTCCCGCCTCGCGAAGGAGACACAGCGGCTGCATCTCTACGTGCTCGGCGAGCATCGCGTGGAGCAGTCGACCGGGGCGAGGATGCGGCTGGCCTTCGCCGGACAGGTGGCGCCCGAGCAGGTGCGTTCCCCGGAACTGCGGGAACTCCTCGGGGACGGCCTGTTCATGACCGAACTCATCGACGGCGGGATCGATCCCGAGGAGATCGTCGACGACTACCGCTTCACCGCGGCGGGCAACGAGCCCTACCGGCAGGTCGTCCACAGGGAGGAGGTCGTCCGATTCCTGGGTATGCCTGCCGGCTGGCTGATCGTTTTCGCGGCCGGCGCCCTGGCCGCGGCGCTGGGCGTCGTACTACTGGTACGTCTCCGAGCGTGATCCTCACCGCCGCACCCCTAGAATCCCGTGGGTGACCACCTACAGTGATCTTGATGCGTTCGGCGACCTGGACGCCTCCGCTCTGCCCCCGCGCCAGCAGCGGATCCTGGCCGTGATTCAAGACTGGGTGGTCAGGTACGGGTATGCGCCGAGCACGCGCCAGATCGGCGACGCCGTCGGCCTGCGGTCATCGTCGTCGGTGTCGCGGCACCTGGCGAGCCTGGAGGAAGGGGGTTTCCTGCGGCGCGGCAGCGCGATGTCGCGACCGGTCGACACGCGCGTGTTCCTGCGGCCTCCGGCGCGGGAGTCCTCCGAGGGCCCGGTGACCGTCCCCGTGGTCGGGCACATCGCCGCCGGTACGCCCATCACGGCCGAGGAGCACGCCGACGACACGCTGATGCTCCCCCGCGAGCTCACCGGGCGCGGCGCCGTCTTCGGCCTGCGCGTGCGCGGGGACTCGATGACCGACGCCGCGATCTGCGACGGCGACATCGTCGTGGTCCGCCGGCAGCAGGAGGCCCACTCCGGCCAGATCGTCGCCGCCATGATCGACGACGAGGCCACCGTGAAGGTGTACCGGCGCCGCGACGGCCACGTCCGGCTCGAACCACGCAACCCCGCCTACGACGTGATCGACGGCGACGAGGCCGTCGTGCTCGGCATCGTCGTCTCAGTGGTCCGCAACGTCTGACGCGCGGCGCGGTCGACGCGGCACCGGTGCATCGTGCTGCGGGCCGGGGCGGTGGCGGGTCGTGAGTCCGTCGAGGACGAGGTCGAGCTTGTGTGCGAACCATTCTCGCGGCGGCATCATGATCACGTGGCTCATCGTCGTGCGGATCGCTTGCCGCTCGCGGGTGTCCGTGGGCTCGGGCGCCCATTGCCGGCTGATCTGGTCGTGGAGGGAGGTGTCGGCGTCGCCTTCGGTGGCGCACGCGAGGTTCTCGACGCCACGGCGGTGGTCGATGGCCAGGTCGATGACGCTGTCGGTGGCGAGGACCGCGTCGAAGGCCGTGAACCCGTGACCGGTGAGGGCGGTCGCGAGGTCGTCGTAGAGGCCGACCATGCGCGCCGACATGATGCCGGACAGTTCGGTGACGGCGCCCGGATGCTCGGCGAGCAGGTCCCACAGGGCCGTGGCGTGCCGGTGGAGCAGGTCCCGCCACGGTCCGCGGAAGTCCGGCCAGGTGTGCTGTGCGTCGCCTGGATGTCGGCCATGAGCGCGGTGATGGGGGCCGACAGGCCCAGGCCGACCAGCGCGAAAGTCAGCACCGCGACCGCGTCGCTCCACCCGCGGCTGACGAACAGGGCTCCGACCCCCAGGTTCACCACGAGCAGGGCGACCGGACCGATCACCTGCTGGGCGATCGTCTGAGGACGGATCATCGGGCCCGCCCAGTCGAGAAAGAAGGTCGTGAACCGGGACACCGAGGCGCGATACGCCGTGGAGGCGCGCCCCGTCTCCCCGAAGGTCGTGAAGGCGCTGCATCACCTGGTCGCCCACTTCCTACACGGCGATCACGGCGGCGGCGGTCACACCGGTGGTGGTGTACGCGTACCTGCTCGTCGTGGACTGGCGGCTCGCGCTGACGATGCTGGTGCCGCTGCTGGTGCTCGTCGAACTCTACGCGCGCATGATGAGCGGCGGCATGGCCAAGATGGAGGAGTACGGGAGGGTCCTGGCAGGCATCAACGCGGCGGTGGTGGAGTTCACCGACGGGATCGGCGTCGTAAAGGTACCGTGCCAGTGACTGATCCAGGGCAGGTCAGCCACTCAGTCGACTCCGATCGGACGGGGCGTGCATCATGACGGCAGGTCCATCTCGCGGTTCCGCGCAGCGGACGCCCCCGGCGGGCGGAGGAACACGCGTTCGCGGGACCCGGCAGGGAGCGATCATCGGTCAGGTCCTGGCCGAACTCCCGGAGTTCCGCAGCGCCCAGGACATCCATGGTGAGCTGCGAGGCCGCGGCGAGCGCATCGGGCTCGCCACGGTCTACCGCCACCTTCAGGCCCTCCGGCAGGACGGCACGGTGGACGCCATCCAGGACCGGAGCGGCGAGACCCTCTACCGGCGCTGCGAGAGCAGCGGCCATCACCACCACGTGACCTGCCGCTCCTGCGGCACCAGCATCGAGGTCGAGGGCGGCGTGGTCGAACGCTGGGCGGAACGCGTCGCCGAACAGGCCGGTTTCACCGACATCGACCACACCGTGGAGATCTTCGGCACCTGCCCCTCCTGCGTCCGCCGACGCGGCTGACCCCCGCCGCCGCGCGTCCGCCTCTCCGCTCGTTCAGCCGGCGGCGTCGAGGTCGAGGAGGTCGGCGAAGGGGTCGTCCAGCACGGTCGCCGGTTCGCCGGGAGCCAGCAGGCAGGCGTCCAGCAGGGCGTGGATCTCGTCGTGGTCGAGCCCGGGGCCGGTGAGGACCAGGTGCTGGACGCGGTCGCCGTGCTCGGGTGTCCAGTCGAGGGAGGCGGCCAGGCGGCGCGCGGGCGGTTCGGTCCCCCGGGCCGGTTCGGGGAGCGCGGCCAGCCAGGGGCCGGTGTCCTCGACGCTGACGACGCCCGCGACCGCGTCCCAGGCCAGCAGCCGGTCCGGGCGGTTGGCCAGCCAGAACCGCCCGCGGCTGCGCACCGACCGGGTGGCGATGTCGTCCATGGCCTCGAAGAACCGTCCCGGATGCAGCGGCCGGGTGCGATGCCAGACCACGGTGTCCACCGCGGGGGTGCGTGCCGTGCAGGGCAGTTGCGCGCTGGCGGGGTCGACGCGCGCGGCCAGCTCGTGGACGCACAGGCCCGGCCCGTCCACGGCCGGCAGCGGCTCCCCGGGCATGGCGGCCGGCGTCATCGGGGCCAGATGGCCGAGCACCTCGCGGCACAGCTCGATGTCGTCCTCGTCGGCCGGAGGCAGCGGGACCGGCATGGTGTCCGGGACGACCAGCGCGGTGGCGTACTCGATCTGGTGGACCAGCACCTCGGCCAGGTAGCGCTCGTCACCGGCGGCGGCCTGCTTTCCGATCTCGGAGAGCAGCTCGCCCCGGCAGACGTCGGTGGGCATCAGCTCGGCGTCCAGTGCGGTCAGCACGCCGGTGAGCCGGAGGCCGGGAGCCGTCTCGGGGTCGCCGACCGCTTCGGCGACCGACCGGGGCTCCACGGTGTCCCACAGGTCCACCACCAGCAGGGAGGCCCGGCCCGCGTACCGCAGCAGCTGGGGAATCAGGTCGAGGCGGACGGTGCAGCTCACGCAGCCGTGCTTCAGCCGGACGGCGACCCGCTCGCGCACCACGTCGGCGTCCCGCACGGTGCGCACCACCAGGCCGCCGGTGACCTGGCGCAGGTCGTGGTGGATCGCCAGGGCGCCGGGGTGCTCGCGCAGCAGCCGGTCGACCACGGCGGCGCGGGCGACGCCGTGCAGCCCGGCCACCAGCACGACGGGAACGGACATCGAGGACCCCTCTCTCACGAATGAAAACGATTATCGCTATCATGCCATGCCGGAGGAGAGAAGGGAGTGGTTGATGTCCAGGCGTTGCCAGCTCACCGGAGCCCAGCCGGGTTTCGGCAGGACGGTGTCGCACTCGCACCGGCGCACCTCGCGCCGGTTCGACCCGAACATCCAGAACAAGCGGTACTGGCTGCCCAGCGAGGGACGGTACGTGCGGCTGCGGCTGTCCGCCCGCGCGATCAAGACGATCGACAAGATCGGCATCGAGGCCGCCGTCGCCCGCATCCGCGCACGAGGAGAGAAGATCTGATGGCCAAGAAGAGCAAGATCGCCGCCAACGAGCGCCGCAAGGCCACCGCCGCGCGCTACGCCGCCCGCCGCGCCGAGCTCAAGCGGATCGTCCGCAGCCCGCACACCGCCGAGGAGGTCCGCGCGGCGGCCGCGGCCGAACTGCGGCGCCAGCCGCGCGACGCCAGCCCGACCCGCGTGCGCAACCGCGACGCCGTCGACGGACGCCCGCGCGGGCACCTGCGCAAGTTCGGCCTGTCCCGCATCCGGGTCCGCGACATGGCGCACCGCGGCGAACTCCCCGGCGTCACCAAGTCGAGCTGGTAAGGATCCCCATGGCCGTCCCCAAGCGCAAGAAGTCCCGCAGCAACACGCGCAAGCGCCGCGCCCAATGGAAGGCGTCCAGGCCCGACCTGGTCCCCCTCACCATCGAGGGCCGGCGGATCCTGGTCCCACGCCACCTCGTCAGCGCCTACCGCCGCGGACTGCTGCGCCCCTGAACGCTGCACGGCATGACCTACATCGACCGCAGGAACCGATCTAGGGCTCCTCAAAGGCGAGGCTCCTGGGCAAGGATGAGCTTGTTGTACAGGCCGTTTTCGGCGGCGAGTCCGTCGTGGGTGCCGCGCTGGACGATGCGGCCGTGGTCGAGGACGAGGATCTGGTCGGCGCGGCGGACGGTTTCGAGGTTGTGGGCGATGACGAGCACGCTCCCGCCGGCGGCGAGGCGGTGGGCGGCTTCGCCGATGAGACGGGCGTTCTCGGGGTCGAGGGCCGAGGTGGCCTCGTCCATCACGGTGAGCGGCGCGGCCTTGAGCAGGGCGCGGGCGACGCAGACGCGCTGGCGTTCACCGCCCGAGAGGCGGCTTCCCCCGGGCCCGGCCGGGCTGTCGATTCCGTCGGGCAGTCCGGCGATGGTGCGCTCAAGGCCCGCGGCGCGGACGGCGGCGTCCAGGTCGGTGTCAGGCGCGTCGGGGCGCGCGATGCGGATGTTCTCGCGGATGGTGGTGTCGAGGAGGTGGTCGTCCTGAAGCACGGTGCCGATGCGTGTGTAGAGGTCCTCCGGTCGCAGGGCGCGGAGATCGGCGCCGTCGAGGGCGATGCGCCCGCCGGTGGCATCCCAGAACCGGGTGAGCAGCCGGAGGAGGGTGGTCTTCCCGGCGCCCGAGGGCCCGACGAGCGCGGTGAGCCCGCGGCGGGGCAGCGCGAACGACACGTCCTCGATCACGGGCCGGTCGTCGTAGCGGAACGAGGCGTGCTCCGCGCGGACCATGTCCCCGCCGTCCGGATCCCCGCCGTCCGAGGCGGCGGGTTCGGGTGATGCGTCGATGACGGGCAGTGGAGGCGTGTCGATGATCTGCACGAGCCGGGTGAGGACGCCGCGTTGCAGGCGCAGCCCCGCGGCCAGATCCGCGCCGGCGGAGGCGACCGCGGTGAGGCGCGCGATGACGACGAGGACGCCGACGAAGACGGGGGCGGTCAGGGTGGCGCCGGCCGTCCAGCCCGCCCCGGCGGCGATGAGGGCGGCGAAGAGGGCGTTGAGCGTGAGGCCGAACAGCACGAGGCCAGGAATGACGGTACCGGCCGAGCGCAGCGACGCGGCGCGAACGTCGTGGAGCGCCCGGTCGAGGGCTTCGGAATCGCCGGGGCGCTGATCGGTGCGGATGAGCGGCTGCCGGTCCGCGTATTCCAGCACGCGGTCCGTCGCCTCGGCGGTGGTGCGGTGGCGGCGGGCGTCGACGGCACGGGCGAGCCCGCCGCTGTAGCGGCCGGCGGCCGCCGCGACGGCGGTGGCGGCGAGCACGGTGATCGTGAAGCGCCAGTCCAGCAGGGCGAGGGTGAGCGCGGCGGCCGGAGGTGTGACGAGGGCGGTGATCGCGGGACGCAGCAGGATGGCCGGGTAGGACATGAGCTGCGGGACGCCGGTCGTGCCGGTGTCGATGATGCCCGCCTGCCGGGCGGGGGTGAACCAGCCCAGAGGCAGGTCGGCCAGGTGCTCGCCGAGGCGTTCGTGCAGGGCGCGGGCGGTGGCGCCGCCGACCCGGAACGCGACCATCTGCGCGGCCGCCTGCACGGCGACGAACGCGACCGCCGCCACGGCAAGCGCGATCATAGCGGGGAGG
>NZ_SMKH01000359.1 GCF_004348515.1 Actinomadura sp. KC345
CGGTACGGGGGCCGCGCTCGGTGACGGGTCGGCGCTGGGCGGGGCGCGGGCGGAGTGGCTCGCGGTCGCGGCGGCCGACCGGCCCGCCGGGGCGGCCTCGGCGCGGGTGCGGCAGGCCGTGGTGATCGACGAGGAGGTGGCGCGGTTCGCGGCGGCGCCGCTGCTGGAGGTGGCCGAGGAGATCGCCTGGCGGGACGGGGACGTGGTGGCGCGGCGCGTCGAGCGGCTCGGCGTGGTCGAGCTGTCCGCGGCGCCGCTGCGGGACCCCGATCCGGAGCGGGTGCGGGCCGCGTTGCTGGACGGGGTGCGCGCCGAGGGGCTCGGCCTGCTGAACTGGACGGGCGCGGCCGTCGCGCTGCGCGAGCGGCTGGCTTTCCTTCACGAGGCGCTGGGCGGGCCGTGGCCGGCGGTCGACGACGCGGCGCTGCTGGAGCGCGTCCCGGAATGGGCGGCGGGCGCGCGGCGGCGGGCCGATCTGCGGCGCGTCGACGTGGTGGCGATGCTGCGCGGGCTGCCGGCGTGGGAGCAGGCCAGGCGGCTCGACGAGTACGCGCCCGAGCGGGTCGAGGTCCCGTCCGGGTCGCGGATACGGGTGGACTACTCGCAGGGGAGACCCGTCCTGGCGGTGAAGCTGCAGGAGCTGTTCGGGTGGGACGCCGCGCCGCGGCTCGCGGGCGGGCGGGTGCCTCTGGTCGTGCACCTGCTCTCCCCGGCCGGGCGCCCGGCGGCCGTCACCGCGGACCTGGCCTCCTTCTGGCGCGAGGGCTACAAGGCGGTCCGGGCCGAACTGCGCGGACGCTACCCCAGGCATCCGTGGCCCGAGGACCCGGCGCGGGCGGTCCCGACGAAGCGGACCAAGCGCGCTAGCGGGAGCTGACCAGCACCTCGATGCCGTCCAGGACGCGGGCCAGGCCGAACTCGAAGGCGCGGCCCGGCGCGACGGCCGAGCCGTACTCCTGCCCGGAGGCGCCGCCGACGCGGGTACCGAGCGGGTAGTCGGACTCGTCGATGAGCGTGTCGAGCACCGGCGCGGTGGCCTGCCACCACTCCAGGTCGCTGATGCCGCTGCGGCGCTCGGCCTCGGCGGCGTTGACCGAGACGCGCGCGGCGCTCTCGGCGAAGCCCGTGACGAGGGCGACGACCGAGTCCATCTCCAGGTCGGTGAGGCCGAGCCCGTCCACGGCGCGCAGCTCGTACTCGTACTTGGCGAACGTGTTGGGCCCCATCGGCGGGCGCGCGGTGGTGACGTGCAGCAGCCACGGATGGCGGTGGAACAGCGCCCAGTTGTCGCGGGCGATGTGGTCCAGCCGGGCCCGCCAGGAGTCGTGGGACGGCGGCGTCAGCTCGCCGAACGCGCGGTCCACCATCACGTCGATCAGCTCGGCCTTGCCCGGGACGTAGGTGTAGATCGACATGGCGGACACGCCGAGCTCGTCGGCGATGTGCCGCATCGACAGGGCGTCCAGTCCCTCGGCGTCCGCCACCGCGATCGCGGTGCGGACGATCTTCTCGGCGGTGAGGCGGGGCTTGGGCCCGCGCCGCGGCGGCTCCTTGATCCCCCAGAGAAGCTCCAGGCTGCGCCGGGGATCGCCCGCCCCGCTGTACTCGGTCGTCACCCACTCCATACTTCCAGGGATGAATCTCTGTACGTCGTACGTTATATTGTCCACGATGGTAAATCCGTACCGCGTATATAGTTTGGGAGGACGCGTGGCCGAACCACCGATCGCGGTCGCCGCCGAGGGGCTGCGCAAGAGCTACGGCGACACCGAGGCGCTCGCGGGGCTCGACCTGCGCGTGCCCGCGGGCACCGTGCACGGGCTGCTCGGTCCGAACGGCGCCGGCAAGACCACCGCCGTCCGGATCCTGACCACCCTGACCAGGCCGGACGGGGGGAGCGCCCGCGTCGCCGGGCACGACGTCGTGCGCGAGGCCACCGAGGTACGCACCGGGATCGGGCTCGTCGGGCAGCACGCGGCGGTCGACGAGGTGCTCGGCGGTCGCCAGAATCTCGTGATGTTCGGCCGCCTCTACCACCTCGGCGCCAAGGCGGCGCGGCGGCGGGCCGACGAGCTGCTGGAGCGGTTCCGGCTCACCGGCGCCGCGGGCCGGCCGGCGGGCGAGTACTCCGGCGGGATGCGGCGCCGCCTCGACCTGGCCGCGTCCATGATCCTCGCCCCGCCCGTGCTGTTCCTGGACGAGCCCACCACGGGTCTCGACCCGCGCGGCCGGAACGAGGTGTGGGACGCGGTCCGCACCCTGGTGGACGGCGGCACGACCGTCCTGCTCACCACCCAGTACCTGGAGGAGGCCGACCGGCTCGCCACCGGCATCTCGGTGATCGACCACGGCCGGGTCATCGCCGAGGGCGCCCCCGACGCGCTGAAGGCGCGGCTCGGCGGCGACCGGATCGAGGTCGTCCTGGACGACCCCGCTTCGCTCACCGCCGCCGCCGGGATCGTCGGGCGTGTCGCGTCCGGCGAGGTGGACGTGGACGCCGACGCCCTGCGCGTCGGCGCCCCGGTGACCGGACGGGCCGCGACGCTGACCGAGGCCGTCCGGGCACTGGACGAGGCGGCGATCGCCGTCGCCGACATCGGCCTGCGCCGCCCCACGCTCGACGAGGTGTTCCTGCACCTCACCGGGTCCGCTGCCGGAAACGAGGCCGACGAGAAGGAAGGGGTGCGCTCATGAGCGTCCAGACCGTGCGATGGGCCGTCGCCGACGGCCGGACCCTGACCGGGCGGGCACTGACCCACTGGGCGCGGCGGCCCGGCGAGGTCGCCGCCGCGCTGCTGTTCCCCGTGATGCTCGTCCTGATGATGGGCTACCTGTTCGGCGGCCAGATGGACGTGCCCGGCGGCGGAAGCTACCGCGAGTTCATCGTTCCCGGCGTCTTCGCGATGACGATGGTGTTCGGCGTCGAGACGACGTTCGCCGCCGTCGCCGGCGACGCCGCCAAAGGGGTGACCGACCGGTTCCGCGCGATGCCGATGGCGGCGTCCGCCGTCGTGGTGGGACGCGCCACCGCCGACATGCTGCACTCGGTCGCCGCCCTGGCCGTCATGGCCGTCTGCGGCGCCCTGATCGGCTGGCGGGTCCACGACGGCGCCGCGGGCGCCGCCGCCGCGTTCGGGCTCCTGCTGCTCCTGCGCCTCTCGCTGGTGTGGGTCGGGATCTACCTCGGCCTGGTCGCCAAGGGGCCCGAGTCGGTGGTCGTCGTCCAGACGCTGGTGTGGCCGATCGGCTTCCTGTCCAGCGCCGTGATCGCGCCGAGCACCATGCCGGGGTGGCTGGGTGCCATCGCCGAATGGAACCCGATGTCGGCGACCGTGACCGCGTGCCGGGAGCTGTTCGGCGACCCCTCGCACACGGCGGGAACCTCGTGGGTCGCGCAGCACGGCGTCCTGATGGCGGTGGTGTGGCCGCTGGTGATCGCGGCGGTGTTCATCCCGCTGTCGGTGCGCCGCTACCGCGCCATGGGCGGCTAGCCGGGCAGGAGGGCGGCGCGGTGGCGGGCCAGCGCCAGCGCCGGGTAGCAGTCCTCGGGCGGCTCCGTGCCGTCCAGCGCGGCACGGAGCCGCGGGCCGACGGCCGCCGGGTCGTAGGGCTGGACGACGCACAGCTCGGCCTGCATCGCCTGCCGCGCCGCCCCCATCAGCGCCGGGACGTCCCCGACGATCACGACCTCGGCTGGGGCGTCGCCGTGCGACAGACGCACGGCCAGGGCGTGCATGCCGCGCGTGCCGGCGCCCTCGTAGCGGAACTCGCAGACGAGGCGGTCGCCGTCCAGCGGCCCCTCCTGGATCAGCCACACCTGGCCCGGGACGACCCGCCCGAGCGACTCCTCCCAGGGGGCCGCCGGGACCCCGCCGAGCCCGGCGGCCGCGCGGCCCGCCGCCTTGCGTCCCTCCAGGGGGCCGATCGCGGCGAGCGCCCGCAGGAACGCCCGCGCGCCCGGCGTCGCCGCCGCGCGCAGGCAGGTGATCAGATCGCCGAGCGCGGCGCGCCGCCCCTGCGCGTGCGGGGCCGCGGACTCCAGGCTCCCGAGCCGCGCGGACACCCACACCTCCGCCTCCAGCGGGCCGGGCAGCGACGGCAGGACGCCGGTCTCCCGGACGTAGGCCGCGTACACCTCGCGGAGCCCCGGCAGCATCAGCTCCGGGCCCGCGGACGATCGGGTCGTACTCACGACTTCAGCCTATGAGACACGCGGCGCCGAGACGCCGGACGGGCCGGTCAGGCGGGGACGGTCAGCAGCGTGCGGCCCTCGCCGATCGTCCGGACCTCGAACCGGCTGATCTCCGGGGGGTCCAGTGCCGTCGCGCCCTGCACCGCCAGCTCCGGCTGCGCGGACTCGGGGAATCCGTAGCCCTTGGCGGGGACGGACCAGCCGGCGACCGTGTGCGCGTTGCCCCGGGCGTCCACGGCGATCAGCTCGCACGTGAGCGGCCCCCGGACCTTGCCGAGCCGCAGCCCGACCCGGCTGCCCCACGCCTTGCCCTGCATGGCGACCGTCCCGGTCACACCGGTCCCCGTGTCGGTGGCGGAGACCTTCCGCCCGTCGCGCATCAGCGCGGCCGTCCCGGTGTCGGGCCGGGGCGGGGGAGCGGCCTGCTCCCGGTCGGCGCCGAGCGTGAACCCGGTGCCGAGCGCCCCGCCGATCAGGACGACCCCGGCCGCCGCCGCGGCCAGCCCCCGCGCCACGCGGGTCCGCCGCTCCCGGCGGGCCCGGTGCCGCAGCAGGTCGGTGACCACCGACGCCTCCGGCGGCACCGGCATCGCGTCCGCCGGCTCGGCGATCGGCCCGATGCCGTCCAGCGTCTGCGCGATGCCGCGCAGCTCGCCGAGCTCCTCGTGGCACGCCGTGCACGTCGACAGGTGCGACTCGAACGCGCGCCGGTCGGGCTCCTCCAGGAGGCCCAGGGCGTAGGCGCCGACGTCGACGTGCAGCATGTCCGCGCTCATGGCGTCACACCCCTCTCCTCCAGGGCGACGCGTAGCGCCCGGAGCGCGTAGTAGACCCGGGACTTGACCGTGCCCACGGGGATGCCGAGTTGCCTGGCCGCCTCGTTCACCGAGCGGTCCCGGAAGAACGTCTCGTTGAGGATCTCGCGGTGGGCCGGGGACAGCGCGAGGAGGGCTTCGGACACGACGACGGAGCGCAGCAGATCCTCCAACCCGTCGGGGACGCGCATGTTCTCCAGCGGGCCCTCGCCCGCCTCCTGCGGCCGGGCGTTCTTGCGGCGCTGGTCGTCGATGACGATCCGGCGGGCGACCGTCGCCAGCCACGGCAGCAGGGACGTCGCGTTCTCGTCGAGCTGGTGCGCGCTGCGCCACGCGCGGATCATGGTCTCCTGCACGACGTCCTCGGCCCAGTGCCGGTCGCCGCCGGTGAGGCGGAGCACGAACGACAGCAGCGGACGGCCGTACACCCGGTACAGCTCGGTCACGATCACCTGGTCGTCCACGTCTCCCGAGGGCTGCGGGCCGCGGAACCAGCTCCACGGTCCTGCGGGGCTCTCTCGGGGGGCCGACACGGCGGTCGGTGATCTGTGGGCCATCGGGGTCTCCGGCTGGTGCGAGGGCGGGGCGACGCGGTGACCGTGAGCCTGGTGTCACGTTGGGAGGCAGTACGCAAGCCCGGCGCCCGGCGGTTCAGATCCGGCCAGCCCGGATTGCCGGGATTTTCCAGAACGACCCTTACTAGTTCGACACCGTTTCCTTACCCATGGCGCCCGCCGTCCGCGTGCCGCGTCCTAGTGCCGTAAAAAACCGAATGCCGTACGAGACCGAGTGCCGTACAACCGGACCCACCGGGGCGGACCTCCGCCGGGCAACGCTCACTCCACGCCTTGGAGCGAATGCGGGCATCGGGCCCATTTGCCCATCGAGGACCGAGGGCGGGATCGGTATGGAAGGGAACGGGAACACACAGCTCATCTACCGCCTGCTGCTGGCGGTGGACATCCAGGGGTACAGCAAGCGCGACACGCGCGAGCAGCTGATCGCGCAGCGGCGGCTGTCGGACGCGCTGGACCGCGCCGCGCACGGCGTCGGCCTCGACCGCGCCCGCTGGGACAAGCAGGTCGGCGGGGACGGCGAGCTGGCCACGCTGCCGGACGGGATCGACCCCGCCCCGGTGGCCGGCGACTTCGTCATCGGCCTCGCCGAGGCGCTGCGGGAGGTCAACGGGGACGCGGGCCGCTTCCCGCTGCGGGTGCGGCTCTCCCTGCACCACGGCACGCTGACCGCCGGGCCGTTCGGGCCCGCCGGCGACGCGCCGATCGTCGTCCAGCGGCTGCTGGACGCCGCGCCGCTGCGGCGCCTGCTGGCCTCCGACGCGGACCGCGACCTGGCCTACGTCGTCTCGGACTCGCTGTTCGAGGACGTCGTCCGGACGGGGTTCTGCGCCCTGCGGCCGCGCGACTTCCAGGCCATCAAGGTCACCGCGAAGGGCGCGGCCTTCCGCGGCCACATCCTCACCGGCCGCGCGGCCCGGCGCGACGGCGCGGGCGGCGGGCGGGGCGGACCGGACACCGGCTCCGCCCCCGGCGCCCGCGTCCTCGACTTCCCGGCCCTCGCCGCCCGCTGACCGGCCGCCGCCGCGGCGGCCGGTCAGCGGCCTTGTGCCGGCGGCACCCGACTGAATAGCGTTCGGTAACCACTCCGGGAGAGGTCCATGCCGTACGAGATCAAGGTCGCCGCCACGTCCACCGCCACGCCCGAGGAACTGTTCCGGCACCTGGCGGTTCCCGAGGCGTGGGGCGCGTGGGGCAAGTTCCCCATAGCCGCCAAGCAGACCCGCAAGGGTGACACGACGACCTACGGCGTCGGGACCGTCAAGAAGATCTGGCCCGCCAGCGAGCAGACCGTCGCCTACGAGCCCTACTCGCGTTTCGCCTACAAGGCCCTGTCCGGCCTCCCCGTCAAGCGCTACCGCTCCGACGTGCACCTGGAGCCAAGCGACTCCGGCACGAAGATCCGCTGGGAGGCCGAACTGGAGCCGCTGATCCCCGGCACCGGCCCCCTCATGCGCCTGGCGTTCCGCCAGATGCTGACGTCCTTCACCCGCTGGCTCCCGGAGCACGTAGAGAAGAAG
>NZ_SMKH01000035.1 GCF_004348515.1 Actinomadura sp. KC345
GGCGTCGAGGGCGCGGGCGATGCCGAAGTCGATGACGCGCGGTCCGGTGGAGGACAGCAGCACGTTGGCGGGCTTGAGGTCGCGGTGCACGATCCCGGCGCCGTGGATGGCGGCGAGCGCGGTGGCGACGCCGACCGCGAGCCCCTCGAGGTCGGACCCCGGCAGCGGGCCGCGCTCGGCGACGGCGGTCTCCAGGCTGGGGCCCTCGATGTACTCGGTGACGACGTACAGGGGGTCGGTGTCCAGCTCCGCGTCCATCACGGGCGCCGTGCAGAAACGGCGGACCTGCCGTGCGGCGGTCACCTCGCGCCGGAACCGGTCGCGGAACGTGGCCTCCCCGGCCAGTTCCCGGTTGATCACCTTGACCGCGACGCGGCGTCCTGCGCTGTCCGCACCCAGGTAGACCGTCCCCATGCCGCCGCGTCCGAGCCGGCCGACCAGCCGGTAGGGGCCCAGCTGCCGGGGGTCTCCCGGGCGCAGGGCCTCGCCGTTCTCTCCTGCGTGCGTGGTCATCGGTGATCCTGAACTGGAAGGCGGGAATCTTTCCGTAGAACCCTAGCGGCCCCCCATAAACCAGGCGGCGGGCTCTGGGTAGTGGGACGCACGGGGGCGTCACCGCGTTCGGCGTGCCCGGGGGAGAGTGCGGAACGGGGGGAGCTTCTCGCCCGTGAGCCCGAACGCGTACGCCACGACGCGTCCGGACCAGCGCTGGCAGCCGACGACGACGCCGTACAGGGCGCGGGGGTAGCGGCCGGTGAACGGGATGACCAGCCAGCTGAGCAGCATCACGACCACCAGCGCGGTGTACATGAGCAGCATCAGGATCAGGTGGGGGATCACCAGCAGTCCGCGGAGCAGGGTGAGCCAGCGCCGCGGACCCTGCCATTCCGCCGGGAACGGCAGGTCGACCACGACGGTCTCCACCTGCCCGGCGGCCTCGCGCCGGACGGGTTCCCGCCGGTCCGGCGCCTCCGTGGCCTCAGGGGCCGCGGCCTCGGCGGCCCCGGTGTCGCCCGGGGCCGCGGTCCCGGCGGGTGCCTCCTCGGGCGCGGGCCTGGGCTGCGGCACGTCCGTGTTCGAGGCCGCCGCCGGCCGGCCGGCGGCCGGAGCGGGCTCGGAGACCGGATCGGGTCCCCGCCAGGAAGCCGAGATCGTCTCCGCGGCGCGCTCCGGGTCGGCCTTCTCCTGGCCGACGAGGCGGGTGAGGAGCTGCCGCGCCGTCGGCCGGCCGCGCGGATCCTTGCCGAGCGCCGCGGCGACGATCTCGCGGAGCCGCGGGTCGAGGCCGGTGAGGTCCGGCTCCTCGGCGCCGATGCGGTTGAACGTCTCCGCTACCGTCTCGCCCTGGAACGGGGATCGTCCCGTCCCGGCGTAGGCGACGACGCAGCCCCACGAGAACACGTCCGACGCCTGCTCGACCGGCTCGCCCCGGAGCACCTCGGGCGCGATGTAGGCCGGCGTCCCGACGAACTGGCCGGTGCGGGTGGGGCCGCCGGGGGCGTCGAGGGCGCGGGCGATGCCGAAGTCGATGACGCGCGGTCCGGTGGAGGACAGCAGCACGTTGGCGGGCTTGAGGTCGCGGTGCACGATCCCGGCGCCGTGGATGGCGGCGAGCGCGGTGGCGACGCCGACCGCGAGCCCCTCGAGGTCGGACCCGGGCAGCGGCCCCTTGTCCTGGACGGCCTTCTCCAGGCTCGGCCCGTCGATGTACTCGGTGACGATGTAGGGCGGGTCCTGGTCGAGTTCGGCGTCCAGGACGGGCGCGGTGCAGAACCGGTGGACGCGCCGCGCGGCGGTCACCTCGCGGCGGAACCGGGCGAGGAACGCGGCCTCCCCGGCCAGCTCCCGGTTGACGACCTTCACCGCGACCCGGCGCCCGTCCGGCTCGGCGCCGAGGTAGACGGTGCCCATGCCTCCGCGGCCCAGGCGTCCGAGCAGGCGGTAGGGCCCGAGGACGCGGGGTTCGTCCTGCTCCAGCGGTACGGCTGCGGTCGTCGTCATGGGGGGCGGCGCTCCTCGGTGATCGTCGGTCGTGGCCCACCCTAAGGGGAGCCGGGGAGCACCGGCGCGCCGATCAGGGGATCAGCAGGAGCTTGCCCGTGCTCCGCCTCGCCTCCAGGTCGGCGTGCGCCGTCCGGGCTTCGGCGAGGTCGTAGCGGTGCCCGACATGGATCCGCACGGCGCCCGATTCCACCCATCCGTAGGCGGCTGCGGCACGCTCCAGCAGTTCCTCGCGGACCTCGGTGAAGTGGTTGAGCGACGGGCGCGTGAGGTACACCGAACCGGCCGCGTTGAGGCGCTGCGGGTCGAAGGGCGGCACCGGCCCGCCGGCCGCCCCGTACAGCGCGAGGGTGCCGCGCCGGCGCAGGCTCGCCAGGCTCCCGTCGAACGTGGGCGCTCCGACGCCGTCGTACACGGCGGCGACGCCCTCGCCGCCGGTGAGTTCGCGCACCTTCTCGGGGAAGCCGTCGTAGCCCATCGTGACGTCCGCGCCCGCGTCCTTGGCCAGCTTCTCCTTCTCCGGCGTGGAGGCCGTCCCCAGGACCCTGGCGCCGAGCGACGTGGCCGCCTGGGTGAGCAGCAGGCCCATCCCGCCCGCCGCCGCGTGCACGAGGACGGTGTCGCCCGCCTGGACCGGATACGTCGACCGCGTCAGGTAGTGGGCGGTCATGCCCTGCAAGAGCGACGCCGCCGCGTCCTCCAGCGCGACGCCGTCCGGGACAGGGACGACCTTGCCCGCGGGGACGGCGGCCCGCTCCGCGTAGGCGCCCTGCACGTTGGCCCAGGCCACGCGGTCGCCGACGGAGAAGTCCGTGACGCCTTCGCCCACCGCCGCGACCGTTCCCGCCGCCTCCACACCCGGCGTGTACGGGAGGTCCTGCCGGTAGGCGCCCGTCCGGAAGTAGACGTCGATGAAGTTGACGCCCGCCGCCGCGACGTCGATCAGCACCTCCCCGGGTCCGGGCCGAGGGTCGGGACGCTCCCCGGCCGCCATGACCTCGGGGCCGCCGTTCTCGGTGATGACGATCGCGCGCATGTCGTCCTCTCTGCGGTCGGATGCTGATAGGGGAACTTCGGTGCCCTCGCGGGCATTCCACTGCGAGCGCTCCACCACGAGCACTCCACCACGAGCACTCCACCACCGGCGAGAGGCTCAGACCCAGTCGCGCATGGTCCGGGCGACCTGGGCTATGGCCTCGTCCACGCGGGACGCGACCGTCCCGGCGTCCCAGATGTCCTTCCGGGCGCACTCCTCGAACGCGACCTTGGAGGCCGACAGGAAGAACGCGACCACGATCCGCGGGCGCAGGTCGTGGTCGAGGTCCACGTCCTCGCGCCGCGCGATCTCGGACGCGAGCGCCTCCGCCGACGCCGAGTGCCGCGCCATCTGCGCCGCCATCAGCGACGGCGTCCTCTCGATCACCTTCCGGACGCGGCGGAACCGCACGCTGTCGGCCGGGTCGCCCTCGGCGATCGTCCGCAGCACCGCGCGCATCGACTCCAGCAGCGCGGTGAACGGCCGCTCCCCGGACGGGCGCTCCGCCAGCGCCTCCTTCAGGATCGCGTCGTGCTCGGCGAGGAAGCCGGTGACGACGTCCTCCTTGGTGGCGAAGTAGCGGAAGAACGTCCGCTGCGAAACCTCCACGGCCGCCACGATCTCGTCGATCGTCGTCGCCTCGTACCCCTGGGAGAGGAACAGGTCCAGCGCCGCGTCGACGAGCGCCGTCCGGGTCCGCTGCTTCTTGCGTTCGCGGAGCCCGGCCAGGGCGCGCGGCGGGGCAGGGGCCCTTTCGTGCGAGGGGCCTGACGGGTCGCCGGCGGGGACGGCGCTCATCGGCTCGCTCCTTCTGTCCGCGTGACGCGGGCGCTGAACGCCCGTCTCATAGAGGCTTTTATCACGGACGGGACCTCCGTATGCGCCCCGGACCGCGGAGGCCGGACGGCGATCGGCCGGTGATTGGCGCACATGAGCGCGGCGTGCCGGTCCCGGCTCACCGGACCATCCCCGGCGGATCGCCGAACAGTCGTCCCACTCTGTGGATTCTCGCTGCGCCGCCGCGGATATCGGGTCATGCTGAAGGCCGGTCACCAGTTGTCGCCGGATGATCGCCCAAGGTGGTCGCCGGTGATCCGGACCAGGCTGAAGGCGGCTGTTGTGTCTGTAGTGCGTGGGCGGGAGATCGCCGAGGAGCGCCGGCGTCACCTCGTGGCACTCGCGAACGAGGTCGGGGCGCGGGGCCTCGCGTGGCGGTTCGCCGGTCCCGAGGAGTCCCTGCTGAGCGTGACGGGACCGCGGTCCGGGCGCCAGATCATGGTGGTCGCGACGCTGACCGGCGAAGGCTGGTTCTACCTCTGGCCGGGGGGCGGCATGGCCGACGTCGCCGAGGCCCCCGGCGTGGCCGACCGCCTGACCCGGTTGCTGGGGTAGCCGCCCCGCCTTGCCCTCCCGTCGGCCTGGTCTCTAGACTCGGGTGCGAACGTTTGTTCGAACGTCCGCATGCTCTTCCCCCGTGCGGTGCGCACGAGGGGGAGGCAGATGACACGCGTGTTCGGCGACCCGGTGGACGTCTGGGTGAGCGATGGACGTCCCGTCCGGTTCGTCTGGCGTGGCCGGCTCTACAGCGTCCGGCGGGTGCTGGAGCACTGGGTCACGACCCGTGACTGGTGGCGGGAGCAGGAGCCCGACGGCGAGGCCACCGGCGAGCGGGAGTTCTGGCGGGTCGAGGCGACCCCGGACAGGGAGATCGGCGTCTACGAGCTGCGTTACGACGTGGCCGATGACAGCTGGCTGCTTTCCCGGGTATGGGACTGACGTGCATATTCATGTCGCTTCGGGCTTTTCGCTCCGATACGGAGTCTCGCCGCCGGCCGCCCTGGCCGAGCGGGCGGCGGACCTCGGCATGGAGACGCTCGCGCTGACCGACCGCGACGGCCTGTACGGCGCGGTCCGTCACGTTCGGTCATGTCAGGACGCGGGGATCGGGGCCGTCGTCGGCGCCGACCTCAGGGTCGCGTCCACGGGCGAGGAACGGATCGTGGTGCTCGCCGAGGGCCGCGCCGGGTGGCGGTCGCTCTGCCGCCTGGTGACGGCGGCGCACGCGGCGGGCGAGCGCGGGAGCCCGGTCGTGACGCGGCAGATGGTCGGTGCGCACGCCGAGGGCCTCGTCGTGCTGCTGGGGCCGTGGTCGGACGTCGGCCGGGCCGTCGCCGGGCGGAGGCCGGACGTCGCGGCGCGGCTCCTGGCCGCGTGGCGCGCGACGGCCGAGACCGTGGTCGAGATCGTCGACCACCACGGAAAGGGCGAGGGCCACCGGGCGGCCCGGCTGCTCGCCCTCGCCCGCGAGGCCGGCGTGCCCGCGGTGCTGGGCAACGCGGTCCGGTACCTGGAGCCGGCCGATCACCCCGTCGCGCAGGTGCTGGACGTGACGCGCCGGCTCGTCCCGCTGGACCGGCGGCACCTCGACGATCTGACGGGGCACGCCTACCTGAAGCCCGTCCCCGAGATGCGCCGGGTCGCGGAGCTGAGCTGCGGCCCGGACGAGGCGGACGCGCTGCTGGCCGCCACCCGGCGGCTCTCCGAACGCTGCGTCCTGGACCCGGGCCGCGACCTCGGCATGGACGACGTCCACCTGCCGGCCGTCCCGGGCGACCCGTACGCCCGGCTCGTCGCCCGCTGCGCGGCCGGGATGACCCGGCGGGGGCTGGGCACCTCGTGGCGGGCGGCCGTCCGCCTCGAGGACGAGCTCGGCGTGATCGCCCGCAAGGGGCTGGCCTCCTACTTCCTCACGGTCGCCGACGCCGCCGCGCTGATCAGGGCGCGCGGCATCCGGTGCGCGATCCGCGGCTCGGGCGCCGGCAGCCTGGTCAACTACCTGCTCGGCATCGGCGACCTCGACCCGCTGCGGCACGACCTGCTCATGGAGCGCTTCCTGGCCGACAGCCGCGAGGGGCTGCCCGACATCGACCTGGACGTCGAGTCAGCCCGCCGGCTGGAGGCCTACGAGGCGCTGTTCGACCGGTTCGGCGCCGACGGCACGGCGTGCGTGTCGATGATGGAGACCTACCGGGCGCGCAGCGCGATCCGCGACGTCGGCAACGCGGTCGGGCTGCCGCCGCTGGAGATCGACGCGATCGCCAAGGCGTTCCCGCAGATCAGGGCGAGCCAGATCCGCACCGCGCTGCACGACCTGCCCGAGCTGCGGCAGAGCAACCTGGCCGCCGGGCGGCTGGAGGTGCTGTTCCGCGTCGCCGAGCGGCTGGACGGGCTGCCCCGCCACATCGCCATGCACCCGTGCGGCGTCCTGCTGTCCAACCCGTCGCTGCGCGACCGGACGCCGGTCGAGCGCGCCGCGACCGGATTTCCGATGAGCCAGTTCGACAAGGACGACGTCGAGGCGATGGGGCTGCTCAAGCTCGACGTCATCGGCGTCCGGATGCAGTCGGCGATGGCGCACGCGGTGGCGGAGGTGGCACGGGCGACGGGGGAGCGGATCGCGCTGGAGGACGTCCCGCGCGACGATCCCGCGACCTACGAGCTGGTCCGCACGTCCCGGACGCTCGGCTGCTTCCAGATCGAGTCGCCGGGCCAGCGGGAGCTGATCGGCAGGCTCCAGCCGCGCGACCTGGACGACCTGGTCATCGACATCTCGCTGTTCCGTCCGGGCCCGGTCAACTCCGACATGGTGACGCCGTTCCTGGAGTCGCGGGCCGGGACGAGGGAGCCCGCCTACCCGCATCCCGACCTCGAACCGGCGCTGCGGGAGAGCCTCGGCGTGATCGTCTTCCACGAGCAGGTGCTGCGCGTCTTCGACGTGATGACCGGCTGCGGCCTCTCGAAGGCGGAGGCGGCGCGGCGGAGCCTGAACCACGAGCGGGGGCAGGCGGTGGTCGGCGCCTGGTTCCGCGAGCAGGCCCTGGCCCGGGGCTACGACGAGCCCACCGTCGGGCGGGTCTGGCGGATGCTGACGGCGTTCGGCGCGTTCGGATTCTGCAAGGCGCACGCCGCGTCGTTCGCGCTGCCCACCTACCAGTCGGCCTGGCTGAAGCGGCACCACACGGCCGCGTTCTACGCCGGCGTCCTCACCCATGACCCCGGCATGTATCCCAAGCGGGTCATTCTCGACGACGCGCGGCATTTCGGCGTCCCGATCCTTCCCCTGGACGTCAACCGCTCCGCCGCCGGCTGGCACGCCGAGCCCGTCTCGGCGGGGGGACCCGCCGGTGTCCGGGTCGCGTTGAGCGAGGTCAGAGGGATCAACGACGCCGAGATCGCCGCGATCGTCGGCGGGCGCCCGTACGTGTCGCTGACCGACTTCTGGCGCCGCGCCAGGGTCTCCCGGCCGACCACCGAGCGCCTGGTCCTGGCCGGGGCGTTCGACGCCGTCTACGCCCCGGACGGGGTGCCCCGCCGCGACCTGCTCTGCCGGGTGGGCGCCCTGGACCGTGCCACCGCCCGCGCCCCCGTGGTCGAAGGCCAGCTCCCGCTGACCTTCGACCACGGGGGCCACGAGGACGGCGACGGCGCCCTGGAACTCGAACTCGCCGACGACATCCCGCCGGGCGAGCTTCCGCCGATGACGCCCGCCGAGGTCGTCGAGGCGGAGCTGGACATCCTCGGCATGGACGTCAGCCGCCACGTCCTGACCTTCTACGCCGGGATCCTCGCCGTCCTGGGCGTCGTCCGGGCCGCCGACCTCGCGGGCCGCCCGGACGGAAGCGAGGTCCTGGTCGCCGGCGTGAAGGTCGCCACGCAGACCCCGGCGGTCCGGTCCGGCCAGCGCGTCATCTTCGCCACGCTGGACGACGCGACCGGCCCCGTCGACCTCACGTTCTTCGAGTCGGTCCAGGACAGGTGCGCCGCCACCGTCTTCGGCTCCTGGCTCCTCGTCGCCCGCGGCCGCGTCCGCCGCGCCGGGTCCCGCGCCGTCTCGATCACCGCGAACGCCTGCTGGGACCTGAACACCCTGCACGAGGAATGGCGCCGAGGCGGCCCGGACGCCGTCCGCGCCGCGATGGCGGCCCCCGGCCCGCGAGGCGGCCCGGTCGGGCACCGCGTCGTCCACCCCACCGGCTTCGCGATGTCCCCGTACTCGGACATCGGCCACGCCGGCCCGGCCGTCAAGCGCCCCCCGAGAGCCGCCCTCTGGCACACCGGCCAGGGCAGCTCAGGCCCAGCCCCGGGCTAGCTCACCGGGGGCCACCTGGAGCCTGGTGATCTGGAAGACGGTCGCCATGCACAGGGTGGCGGCGATGGCCTGGAAGGCCGTGGCGGCGACGCCGACGTGGATGTCGAAGCGGGCGTCGGCGAGGGTGTCGACGTTGCCGTGGGCGAACGCGTAGGCGAGCAGGACGCCGAGCAGCCCGCAGGCCCACCAGCCGGCGACGACGAGGCCCGCGACCTGGCGTTCGGCCGTCCGGTACCGGCCGCTGTTCACCCAGATCTCGTAGACCAGCCGCGGTGGGAGCCACAGGTTGACGATCGGGCAGAACCAGCCGAACAGGACCCAGCCCCGGTGGTACTGGTGCGGGCCCGGCGACTGCGCGAAGGCGCGCCACAGCCACACGAGATACAGCACGCCGGTGACCGCGCCCATGATCATGCTGACCGTGAACAGCTCCGTGTAGGGGCCTAGCGCCCTGCCGGTGGCCGCCGCGTCATAGGTGCCGTGCGTCGCGTCGCGGAGCGGGTCGGAGAACCGGAGCAGGCTGAATCCGGAGCCGAGCGCGACGAACGCGTTGAAGCCGAGGAGCATGAACACCGCGACGCCGACGGCGCGGAAGTCGCGCCGCCTCGCCCAGGCGCCGCACGCGGGGCACCGGGCGACCTCGGTCGGGATGATGTCGCCGCACAGCGCACACGGCATGGTTCACCTCCGACGGCTTTGCTGGTCGCTGTCTTGGATACTACGTACCTTTGACTTGCGCGGCCCAACTCGGGTTCGCGCCCGCCGGGCCCCTCCGCGGCGGGATCAGATCTGGAAGACGAGCCGGGTGGCGGCGAGCGTCGCGACCGCGGTGACGGCGCCCCAGGCGGCGAGGCGGCCGAGCCCGCCGGTGGACAGCAGCCGCTCCGGCCGGAAACCGGTCACGAGCAGCAGCGCCCACCATTCGGCGGCCACCGCGATCGTCGCGTGCAGCGACCCGAAGCCGATCAGCGAGAACAGCAGGACGGTGCCCGCGCCCGCCGCGGTGTGCGCGAACAGGGACGGGCCGCGGGCCGGGCCGTGGACGCCCCTGCGCAGACCCGCGAGGACGGCGCCCCATCCGATGGCGCACAGCACCCAGACGGCGAGCACCGTGACGGGCAGGCCGTTCAGCGACTCCGGTGCCAGTGCCTCGTCCTTCCCCCCGTTCACCGACGGATGGTCACGAGGTGAATTCTGTCAGCATTCCCGGCCATAGATCCCCGCGGGCCCGCTATCGCTGCTCCGGTCCCGCCTCCGCTCGTCCGGGGCGGCGGCCTACCGCTCGCCGCGGCCCGCGGGGACGTGGAGCAGCCCGAGCAGGCGGCGGCGCAGGTCGCCGAAGCCCGGCGCGTCGACGGCGCGCGGACGGCCGAGCCCGACCTCGACGGTCTCGGCGATCCGGCCGCCGTCCAGGACGAGCAGCCGGTCGGCGAGCAGGATCGCCTCGTCGACGTCGTGCGTCACCAGCAGCGCCGCGAAGCCGTGCGCGGACCGGAGCCGCCCGAACAGGGCCTGCATCCGCAGCCGGTTCAGCGCGTCCAGGGCGCCGAACGGCTCGTCCATCAGCAGCAGCTCCGGCTCCCGGATGAGCGCGCGGGCGATCGCCACGCGCTGCGACTGGCCGCCGGACAGCTCGGCGGGCCACGCGCCGCCGCGGTCGGCCAGGCCGACCTCCGCGAGCGCCTTCGCCGTGCGCTCCGCCGCGTCGGGGGTACGCACGCCGAGCGCCACGTTGCCGGCCACCCGCTTCCACGGCAGCAGCCGGTGCTCCTGGAACACGACGGCCTGCGAGGGCGTGGTGGCGAACTCGCCGGTGGCCTGGTCGTCCAGCCCGGCCAGGATGCGCAGCAGGGTGCTCTTGCCCGAGCCGCTCGCGCCGAGGAGGGCGACCACCTCGCCGCGCTCGATGCTCAGGTCGACCCCGTCGAGGACGACCGTGTCGCCGAAGGCCCGGTGCACCCCGGACGCCTCCGCTACGTGGCCCGCAGTCCGCGCCGCCATGACAGCAGCCTCCTTTCTCCGGCCCGGAGGGCCAGGTCGGACAGCAGGCCGAGCGCCGCGTACACGACCAGGCCGAGCACCACGACGTCGGTCTGGCTGAACTCCCGCGCCTCCATCATCATGAATCCGAGCCCGCCGTCGCCGTTGACCTGCTCGCCGACGACGAGGCTGAGCCAGCCGGCGGCGAACGCCAGCCGCACGCCGATGAACACCGACGGCAGCGCGCCGGGCAGCACGACGTCCCGGATGCGCTCCGGTGCCGTCAGCCCGCACGTCCTGGCGGCCTCGACGAGCCGCTCGTCGATGCCGCGGATGCCGGCGTAGGTGTTGAGGTAGATCGGGAAGAACGCGCCGAGCGCGACCAGCGTGATCTTCGTGGACTCGCCGATGCCGAGCCAGATGATGAGCAGCGGCACGAGCCCGAGGTGCGGCAGCATCCGGGCCATCTGGACGGTCGGGTCGATGAGGTCGTCCCCGCTCCGCAGCAGGCCCGCCAGCGTGCCGAGCGCGAGGGCGAGCAGGCCGCCGATGAGCAGCCCGGCCACCGCGCGCCGCAGCGAGTCGAGGAGGTAGCCGTCGAGCGTGCCGTCGGCGGCGAGCCGCCATCCCGCCGCCAGCACGTCGCTGGGCGGCGGCAGCTTGTCCGGGTCGAGGACGCCCGTCTGCGCCAGGACCTGCCCCAGGACCAGCAGCGCGACCGGGGTGATCAGGCGCCTCGTGCGGAACCGGGCCCGCTTCGCCCTGGCGGCCGGCTTCTTCGCGGAGGGCCTGCCGACGGCCGGGTCCGCGCGCTCCGTCTGCGTCACGCTCATCGGAGGACGTCCGTGAAGCGGTCGTCGACGCGGCCCTTGATGTCGACCTCGCCGGGGATCAGCCCCAGTTCGGTGAACCCGTCGGCGATCTCCTGGAGCTCGGCGCCGATCTCGGCGTTCACCGGCATGATCGGCTGCGCGCTGCGCTCCTGCGCACGCAGGGTCGTGTCCAGCGGGATCTTCAGCTCGGGCGCGAGGAGTTCGCCGCGCTCCCGCGGGTGCTCGATGCCCCACTCGGTGGTCGCGCGCAGCGTCTTCAGGAACGCCCTGATCTTCTCGGGCTTGTTCTCCAGCGCCTCCGGCGAGACCAGCACGTACTCGCGGTTGTCGGCCAGCCCTGTCGCGTCGGCGAGGATCTCGACGCCGGGCCTCTCGGCGAGCGCGAAGTAGGGGTCCCAGATGATCCACGCGTCGATCTGGTCGTTGTCGAAGGCCGGGCGGGCCTCGGCGGGCTTGAGGTAGGTGACGTCGATGTCGTCGATCGTCATGCCGTTGGCCTCCAGCAGCCTGAGCAGGAGCCAATGCACGTTGGAGCCCTTGTTGAGCCCGACCTTCTTGCCTTTGAGGTCCTTGAAGGACGTGAAGCCGCTCTTCTCCTTCACCAGGACGGCCTCGCCCTTCGGGACCGGCTTCGAGGTCGCGACGATCCTGAAGTCGATCTTCCCGGCGGCGGCGAAGATCGGCGGTGCCTCGCCGACCTCGCCGATGTCGACCGCGCCCGCCTTGATCCCCTCCGCCAGGGCCGGTCCGCTCTCGAACAGCGACCAGGTCGTCCCCGGAGCGGCGACCTGCCGGGACTTGACCAGGGTCAGCGCGGCGAACCGCTGGTAGCCGACCCGGAGCTCTCCGGTGTCGGCGCCGGCCTCGTCGCCGTCGCCGCAGCCGGCGAGCGCGGCGCCGAGCAGGAGGAGGGCGCTGATGAGTGCGGCTGCGTAAGGGCGCATGGGGTCGGTTCTCCGTGATGAATCGGGACAAGACGGACGTCATCTTAGAACTAAACCTACCTATTAACTAGGGAACATGGTCCAGATCACATGGCGGGGCTTCGCGGCGAGGGCGGCCCGGTCGAATAAAGGTTCGAGAATGTCAGAGGCGCCGCGTAGCGTTGACCTTGTGATTCGGGCGACACCCGGGAACAGGAGTCGAACCGGGTGGCTTGTTATGACGTACCTAGGGGTATGTGACAGACGGTGGCTTCCGCGACGGAGCGGCCCACCGGGCTAAGGAAGGGGTGTTGGCAGTGAGCGCAGCGACCGGCACGTTCCATCTCTCCCACCCGCGGCTGGACGGGCCCGCCGAGCGGACCGTCGTCGAGCCGTGGCTCACCGGACTTCCCCATGCGACGCTGAACGCCTACACCGAGACGGCGCCCGCGCTGGCACCGGTCGAGGCCCTGCCACTGCGGTCGGCCCCGTCCGTCCGGCCCGCGCCCGCCCGGATCGCCGTGGCGGCCTGACCGGCGACGAGAAGACACCCGGGCGAACACGACGATCTAAACGAACTCAAGGGGACCGAGAGCCTCGGTCCCCTTTCTCTTGCGACAGCGTCTCAAATACTGATATATGATTCCCGAAATATGAGAAGCGCTCTACGGTCGGGGTCACCGGACAGAGAGAGGTGATCCGATGGCCCCGGCCTACACCCACGGCCACCACGCCAGCGTCTTGAGCGCCCACCGGTGGCGCACGGTCGACAACTCCGCCCCGTCCAGGCTCTCCGCGAGATGCGCCGCGTCGCCAGGGCGGGCGGCATCGTCGCCGCACGCGACGCCGACTTCGGCGCCATGATCTGGTACCCGGAGCCGCCCGGCATGGACGCCTGGCTGCCGATCTACTCCAGGGTCGCCCGCGGCAACGGAGGCGAACCCGACGCCGGCCGCCGCCTGGTCTCCTGGGCCCGCGCCGCCGGATTCACCGACGTCACCGCCACCTCTTCGACCTGGTGCTTCGCCGCCCCCGGAAGAGCGCGAGTGGTGGAGCGAGTCATGGGGCGGCCGCATGGTCAGGTCGTCCGTCGCCGACCAGGCCGTGGCGGGCGGCCACGCGACCCGCGAGGAACTCCAGCGCGTCTACGAGGGCTGGAAGCGATGGGCCGCCGCCGAGGACGGCTGGTACTCGGTCACCCACGGCGAGATCATCTGCCGCGCCTGAGCGCTAGGAGCCCGCCGGCGCCGCCGTATCCGCCGCTTCCATCGCCTCCGGGGGGCCGCGTTCCCCGGCCAGCACGGACGCGACGCGGTACACGACCGCGACGAGGGGAACGGCGACGACGGCCCCGGCGATGCCCGCCGCCAGCGTTCCGGCGGCGACGGCGACCACGACCACCACCGGGTGCAGGTGCAGCGTCCGGCCCATGATCAGGGGTTGCAGCAGGTGGCTCTCGGCCTGCTGGACGGCGACGACCGCCGCCAGCACGAGCAGCGCGTCCGTCAGCCCGCCGCTGACGAACGCGATGAGGATGGCGGCGGCGCCCGCGAGGACCGCCCCGATGATCGGCACGAACGCGGCGATGAACGTCAGCAGCGTCAGCGGCAGCGCGAACGGGACCCCGATCAGCACGAGCGCCACCCCGATGCCGATGGCGTCCGCCAGCGCGACCAGGACGATCCCGTGCACGTACTGCCCGAGCGCCCGCCAGCCCGCACGCCCCGCGACATCGACCTTCGGGCGGCGCCGCTCGGGCACGAGGCGCAGCACCCACGCCCACATGCTCCTTCCGTCCTTGAGCATGAAGAACAGCAGGAACAGCGCGATCAGCACCGCGGCGCCCACCCGCGTCGCCATGCTCGCACTCGCCACCGGGTCGGGCGATCCCCGCCGGAGGGCGCCGAGCAGGCCGTCGATCACGTTGTCGAGCTGCCGATCGCTGATCGGCAGCGTGTTCACGATCTGCTCCTGGGCCCGCTCCAGCCCCTCGGTCATGCTCTCGCGCATCTCGTCCCACTGGTCGGCCACCTGGTTGCCGACCAGTGCGATCGACCCGCCGACGGCGACGAGGACGGTCAGCAGCCCGGCGAGCGCGGCCACCCAGGAGGGAGCCCGCAGCCGCCGCACCTGCCGCGCGACCGGCGACACCAGCGCGGTCAGCAGCAGCGCGGAGATCACGGCCATCACCAGCGACGCGACCTTCAGGGCGAGGTAGACCAGGACGCCGATGGCCGCCACGATGACGAGGAAGCACGCGGCCACCGCCGCGGTGTTGCGCAACGCGGTCGGAACGGCGTCGAACCCCTTGCCGGACGTCACGCGCCGCACCTACCCCCGAGCCCGCCCCCCAACCGCTCGGAGGCGCGGCCCGGGGCGCGGGGCCGTGGCGCTCAGAAGGGGTCGGTCAGCTCGCCCAGCTTGTCGGTCAGTTGGAGGTTGTGGGAGTAGTCGACCGGGACCGTGACGACCGAGACCGCGTCGTCGGCCAGGGCCTTGCGGAGCGTCGGGAGCAGCTCGCCGGCGGAACCGACGCGGTAGCCGCGGGCGCCGAAGCTCTCCGCGTACTTCACGAAGTCCGGGTTGCCGAACCTGATGTGGGAGCTTTCGCCGAGATCGAGGTCCATCTTCCACTCGATCAGGCCGTAGGCGGAGTCGTCCCAGATCAGGACGGTGATCGGAATGTTCTCGCGGACCGCGGTCTCCAGCTCCTGGGAGTTCATCAGGAACGCGCCGTCGCCGGTCGCGGCCAGGACCTTGCGGTTCGGGTGGGCGAGCTTCGCGGCGATCGCGCCCGGAACGGAGAAGCCCATGGACGACAGGCCGTTGGAGACCAGCAGCGTGTTCGGCTCGTAGGTCGGGTACATGCGCGCCATCCACATCTTCACCGCCCCGGTGTCGGCGAGGACGATGTCGCCGCGTCCCATGGCGGCGCGGATGTCGGCGACGATGCGGCGGGGCGAGAGCGGGTGGCCGTCCTCGGTGGCGCCTTCGGCCAGCTCCTCCCGGAGCATCTGCCGGATCCGCTCACCGGTGCCGTTGACGTCGAAGCGGCGGTGGACGCTGCCGGCGAGGGTGTGGAGGGAACTGGATATGTCGCCCTGGATCCCGACTTCGACGGGGTAGTGGTCGTCGACCTCGGCGGGGAACTGGTGGATGTGAATGATCTTCTTGTCGGCGGTCGGGTTGACCTTGACGGGATCGAACTCCTGGAGCTCGTAGCCCACGGCGATGAGGACGTCCGCCTCGTCGAAGCCGAAGTTGACGTAGTCGTGGCGCATGAAGCCGACCGCGCCGAGGGCGTTGCGGTGGTCGTCCGGGAACACGCCCTTGCCGTTGAACGTCGTCGCGACCGGCAGGCCGAGATGCTCGGAGAAGTACCGCAGTGCGGCGCTCGCGCCCGCGCGGGTCGCGCCGTGGCCGGCCAGGACGATCGGCCGCCGGGCGGTGGCGAGGACGTCGGCGGCGCGGGCGATCTGCGCGGGCGACGGCTCCTGCGCGCGCACCACGTTGACCGGCAGCGGCCCCAGCTCGGAGGAGACCTTGGCGGACTCGACGTCCTCGGGGATCGCCAGGTACACCGCGCCCGGACGCTCGGTCTGCGCGGTCTTGAACGCCTTGCGCACCATCTCGGGCAGAGCCTCGGCCCTCGGCGCCAGTTCCGACCACTTGGTGATCGGGCGGAAGAGGGAGACCAGGTCGACGATCTGGTGCGACTCCTTGTAGATGCGGTCCAGGCCGACCTGCGCGGAGATCGCGACGACGGGCGTGCTGTTGGTGGTGGCGTCCGCGACGCCGAGCTGCAGGTTGATCGCGCCGGGCCCGAGCGTCGCCGACGCCACGCCGGCCCTGCCGGTGAGGCGTCCGTAGATCTCCGCCATGAACGCGGCGGCCTGCTCGTGCCGGACGAGGACGTAGCGGATCGAGGAGTCCTTCAGAGCGTGGACGAAATGGATGTTCTCCTCGCCCGGAATGCCGAAGACGTATTCGACGCCCTCCGCCTCAAGGGTCCTGACGAGCAGCCGGGCGGCGTCCTGCGTGGACATCGTGTGTCCCATCTCCTGAATGCGTGGCGCTGGGTGCTTGTCCGGTGCAGCACCCGGGTCGCGCCTCCCATTCCGCCCGCCGATGTGGAATCGCTCTCGTCAGGAGTCGGCCAGATCCTTGATCGCGCGCAGTGTGGGCTCGTCCTTCACGCCGGCGATCAGCACGGTGCTGACCGGGCTGTCGCGCCACAGCTGGAGCCGCTCCTTGATCCGTCCGATGGGGCCGAGCAGGGAGATCGAGTCGGCCAGCTCGTCCGGCACCGCCTTGACCGCCTCGTCGCGGCGGCCGTCGAGGAAAAGTTCCTGGACGCGGGCGGCCTGCTCCGCGTAGCCGAGCCGGCCGATCAGGTCGAGGTGGAAGTTGCGGTCGCGGGCGCCCATCCCGCCGATGTAGAACGCGAGCGGGATCTTGGCGAACTGGAGCGCGGACTCCAGGTCGTCGGTGACGATCGTGGTGACGGTCGCGGCGATCTCGAAGCCGTCCGGGCGGCCCGCCAGGGATTCGCCGAACACCGCGTCGATCTGCTGCGGGTCGACGAACAGCGGCAGCCACCCCTGCGCGATCTCGGCCGACATCGCGACGTTCTTCGGCCCCTCGGCGCCCAGGTAGACGGGGATCTCCGGGCGGACGGGGTGCACGATCGACTTCAGCGGCTTGCCGAGGCCCGCGCCGCCCGGGCAGGGCAGCGGGTAGTGCGGGCCCTCGCTGGTGACGGGCGTGTCGCGGCGCCACACCTGCCGGACGATGTCGAGGTACTCGCGGGTGCGGGCGAGCGGTTTCGGGAACGGCTGCCCGTACCACCCCTCGACGACCTGCGGCCCGGACGCGCCGAGCCCGAGGATCATCCGCCCGCCCGACAGCGCGTCCAGCGTGAGCGCGTGCATCGCGGTCGCCGCGGGCGTGCGCGCGGAGATCTGGACGACGGCCGTACCGAGCCTGATCCGAGAGGTACGTGCCGCGTACCAGGCCAGCGGGGTGAACGCGTCCGACCCGTAGGCCTCCGCGGTGAACACCGAGTCGTACCCGCACCGTTCGGCGGCCAGCACGGTCTCGGTCTGGTCGTCGACGTCGCGCTGCCAGTAGCCGACGTTGATGCCGAGCTTGAGTTCCGCGGTCACGTTGCACCCTCCGGTTGTCGACGCACCGCGATACTAGAACAGGTTCTATTTTCCGGGAAGGCCGGGGCCGCGGCGGGGGGCGCCGCGGCCCCGGACCGGTCGGTCTCGCTAGTCGTTCCTGATCGCGACCAGCAGGGCCCGCCAGGCGCGCGGCGTCAGCACCAGCGCCGGTCCGTCGGGGTCCTTGGAGTCGCGCACCGCGCGAAGGTCGTCGGACAGTGGCGCCACCTCGACGCACTGGTCGCCGCTCCCGCTGTGGGACGACGTGCGCCAGGGGGCTCCGGTGAGTTCGCGCTGCAGGTTGGTCACGGGCTGCTCCTTGCTGCCTCGGCGATGAGGTGCGCGGAATCCTCGGGGGACAGTGCGGCCGCCTCGATCCTCTCGAAGCGGTCCCTATGTTTTGCTATTGCCTCCGCACTCTCAAGGTAAACGTCACCCATGGTGCCCTCTACATAGGCGATATCTGGGTCTGCGGGGTCCGGATACGACAATATGGTGAATCGTCCGTCTAGGCCCGCATGTTCCTCCGCCGTGTATGGAAGTACTTGAATCGACACGGATGGGCGGGTCGCCGCGGCGGTCGCGAGGGCGTCCAACTGGGCGCGCATCACCTCCGTGCCGCCGATCTGACGGTGCAGGACCGCCTCGTCGAACACGACCTGCAGGCGCGGCGCGTCCGTCCGGTCGAGCAGGGCCTGGCGGATCTTGCGGGCGGCGATGCGGCGCTCGATGTCCTCCGGGCCGGGCAGCAGCCGGCCGGCGGTGATCACGGCGCGGGAGTACGGCTCGGTCTGCAGGAGCCCGTGCACGAGCTGGGGGTCCCAGGTGCGGATGTGCGACGCCTCGTCCTCCAGCGCCACGTAGCTGCCGGCGAAGACGTCCTGGTAGGCCGTCCACCAGCCGCGCTGGCCGGCCTGCCGGGCGAGGGTGATGAGGGCGTCGCGGGCCGGGCTCGGGACGCCGTAGAGGTCGAGGATGTCGGCGATGTCGCCGGGTTTGGGGCGCGTCTGGCTGGTTTCGAGGCGGGAGACGGTGGCTCGCGACCAGTCGAGCCGATCCGCCACCTCCTGCAGGGTCAGGCCCTGCTCCTCTCGCAGTTTGCGGAGCTCCCGCGCCAGACGGCGGCCACGGACGGTGGGGCGGTAGGTCATGGGAGTGGAGTCTGACCACTCTCGACGCGCGCCACAACGCGATTGACGAACCCGGCAGGAAGGGGTGAGCAATTCTGCGGAGGCGGTTGCGCTCGTGAGAATCTCACGACACGCTTACTTCCGTGACCGTCCGGGGACCCACCGTGACCATCCGGCCGGTCGCGTGCCCGGGCACGTAGACCGCGGGAGGAACCCGTGCAGACCACTCCAGCCGACCTGTCAGCGCAGACCATGGCCGACGCCATGGACGACGACGCCCCCGACGACGCGCGTGCCCCCGCGGGCAGCAGGCCCGGCTGGGTCTGGGCCCTCCCGGGCGGCCCCGGATGCGCGGGCCACGCCCGCGCGGTCCTGCGCGTCGCGCTCCCCTCGCTGGGCGTGTCGCGCGACGTGATCGCGGACGCGCAGCTCATGGTCAGCGAACTGGCGACGAACGCGCACCAGCATGCCGGCGAGCACGGCCCCCACGAACTGTGGCTCTACGCGGCGGGGGACGAACCCTGCGCCGGCGGGGGCGACGCCGTCGGCGAGGTCCGGTGCGCCGTCTTCGACGCGCTCGTCGACGCGTCCCTTCCCGGCTATTCGTGGACGTCCGGGGACTGCGGTCGCGGGCTCGGCATCGTCCACGAGCTGTCGGAGGGGCAGTGGGGCACGCGGCGGACGGTGTCGCGGCTCGGGCCGCCCGTCCGCGGCAAGGCCGTCTGGTTCGCCGTGCCCGGATCGGTCGCGGCCTTCCCCTGACGCCTCCCGGCTTCCCCGCTCAGCCCTCTTCGAGGGCCGGGCCTATCTCGCTGACCAGGGTGTGCAGTGACCGTGCGAGCAGGGTGTGCACCTGCTCGCGGTCGAGCGTCTTCTCCTGGAGCCACTGCCGCGTCGCCGCGTCCGCCAGGCCGGAGTAGGTGCGCAGGACGGCGCGCAGCGTCTCGGTCGGCTCCGGGACCCCCAGGACGGCGAGCATGTGCTCGACCGTCTGGTCGCGGAACCGGTTGACGATCCGCAGCAGCTCCGGGTCCTGCCCGAACCCCTCGGCGTCGAGCGCCGCGAACCAGGTGGTGGCGTTCCGCTCCGCCGCGTCGAGGAACAGGTTCACGCACAGCTCCACCGCCTCGGGAAGCGCCATCCGCTCGTCCGGCGGCGGCGCCTTGAGCGCGGCCGACGCCGTCAGCCCCTGGACGACCTTGAGGAACAGCTCCCGCTTCGTCCCGAAGTAGTAGTGGATCAGGCCGCGCTGGACCCCGGTCTCGCGCGCGATCGCGGCGGTGGACACCTCGGCGTAGGGCAACTCGGTGAACATCCGCCGCGCGACGTCCAGAATCTGGGCACGCCGCTCGTCCGGGGACAGGCGCTGGTAGCTCACCGCGACAGCCTATGCTGTCCGGGCGTGCCGATAGTCCCTCGTCTAGTCCCTCGTCTCGGTGGGGAGCGTGCGTGAACGCGACCGATATGCGGCCCGGATCGCGGCCGACCGGCGTGCCGCGCCGGTGCGGCGGCGGAGCCTCCGGAAGGCTCGTCGCCCAGGACGAGGCCAGGACGGATGGGGGACGGCCCCGGTGACCACCGAAGACAGAACGCTCGTGATGTACGGGGACGGAGTGCGCGACGCCGCCCGCCGGATGCTCCCGAAGCTGCCGGAGGCGTGTTTCGCCCCGGCCGGCGCGGGCAGGCTGCGCGAGGCGGTCGAGCGCGGGCTGGCGCAGGTCGTCCTGGTCGCCGGCATGGACGAGCAGGTCGACTTCCTGGACGGCGCCGCGGAAGGCACCGCGGACGGCGCCCGGACCCTGGAGTCGATCACCCTCGACATGGACGGGGGCGCCGCGCTGGCCGCCGAGGTGGCCGCGGCATCGACGCCCCGGGTCGCCTACGAGCTGTGGGAGGCCGCCGGGAGGCTCGGGCCCTGCGGCCGGGAGCTGTGCCGCCGGACCGCCGGCGAGCTGGAGCGCCTCGCCGCCGAGGCGGCCGGATCGGCCACGAGCCCGGTCGCCGCGCAGGTGGTCCTGGTCGACGCGGCGGGGGAGCGGATGGTCGGCATGTACGGGCGAATGGCCCGGTAGGTGACGGGGTCGAGGCGATGCTGACGCTCGTCGGTCGCGACGGTTCGCCGCTCACGGAGGCGGCCCGCGCCGCTTTGGGACGTGCTTCGCTCGTGGTGGGGGAACCCGGCCGCCTGGACGACCTCCCATTGGCGCCCGGCACCCGCAAGGTCGCCACCAAGGACGTCGCCGAGGCGCTGAAAGGCGTCGACGTGTCCGGCCAGGACGTCGTGCTCGTCGTGGACGGAGACCCCGGCTACTTCGGCGTTCTCCGCATGCTCCTCGAACAAGGCCACGCGCCGGAGGCCCTGCCTGCCGCGCCCCTGGTCACGCGGGCTTTCGCCCATGCGGGGATGCCCTGGGAGGACGCACTGGTCGTCTCGGCCCGGGGCGGGCACCTGAGGCAGGCCGTCAACGCTTGCCGAGCCCACCCCAAGGTGGCCGTGCTGACCGGGCCCGGCGCGGGACCGGCGGAGCTGGCGCGCGCGCTGTTCCCCGTTACACCGAGGTCGTTCGTGGTCTGCGAGGACCTGGACGGGCCCAAGGAGCGCGTCGTCTACGTTCGTCCGGCTGAGGCCACCACTCGTCCTTGGAACAACCCGGCTGTGGTGCTCGTGCTGGACAACCGTCACGCGCTGGGGGAGTCACGCTGGATTTCAGGGCCCGTCCCCGCCCCCGGCGGCTGGGCGCTCCCCTCCGAGTCCTTCGGTGACGGCCCGGGGCTGAGGCCGGATGTCCGCGCCTTCGTCCTGGCCAAGCTCGGTCCGAGGGTCGGCGACATGGTGTGGGACGTGGAGTCCGGCGACGGCTCCGTGGGCATCGAATGCGCACGCTTCGGCGCCGCCGTCGTCGCCGTCGACCGCGACTACGCGACGTGCGAGCGAATCCGGGAGAGCGTCCGCCTGCACGGCGTCAAGGTCGCGATGGCGTCCGGGGACGTGCGGTCCACCGCCGCTCACCTGCCCCAGCCCGACGCCGTGTTCCTGGGCCCCGGCTTCGCCGGACGGGGCGGGCCGGAGGCCGTCCGCACCTGCACCGGCCTCGACCCGGCCCCCGCCCGCCTGGTCGCCGTCGCCTCCGCCGACGACGCCGGGACGATGCTGGACGTCCTGGCCGGACAGGGCTTCACGGCCGACGCCGTCCAGCTCCAGGCGACGCCGCTGGACGCGCAGGAACCGCCGGAGGACCCCGTGATCGTCGTCTGGGGTGAGCGCGACGCCCAGGTCCCCGGCCGGCGGCCGTCCCGGACGGCCCGTCCCATCGAGACCATCCCCGGCCTCCCCGGCGGGCCGGACGTGCCCGCATAGGCGATGAGGCCCTGCACGCGCATAACCCCCCGAAAGCCATGAAACCCTGGTGCCCTGGCCTGAAGCGAAGCAGGAGGCGCAGTTGACCGTCCGTCAGCCCCACCCGATCGAGGTCCGGTCGTACGAGATCTTGCGGTCCCGCGTCGACCTGTCTCCGATGCCCCCGCTGTGGCGGGCGGTCGCCGAGCGGGTGATCCACGCCACCGCCGACCTGGAGTACGCGGTGGACCTGGTCACCAGGGAGGAGTTCCTCCGGCGGGGCTGGGCCGCGCTCCGCGACGGCGCGCCGATCGTCACCGACGAGGGGATGGTCGCGGCCGGGATCACGGCCCGGGAGACGATCTGCCACGCCGCCGACCCCGCCGCCGCCCGGATGGCGCGTGCCGCGGGCATCACCCGGTCGGCCGCCGCGGTCCGGCTCTCCTACGCCGAGGTCGGGCCGGGCGCGGTGTGGGCGGTCGGCTCCTCCCCGGAGGCCATCGCCGAGATCATCGCCCGCGGCGTGGACCCGGCGCTGGTCATCGGCATGCCGGTCGGCTTCGTCGGTGCCCGCGAGGCGAAGGAGGCGCTGCGCGCCAGCGGGCTGCCGCAGCTCAGCAACGCCTCGGAGAAGGGCGGTTCCGTGGTCGCCGCCGCGGCCGTCAACGCGCTGCTGTACCAGGACGAGGCGGAGTTCCGGTGACCCCGGTGCCCCCCGAGCCGAGCGAGGTCGACCTGCGCCACCACGGCGACGCGGAGATCGGCGGCGGGCTCGCCGACTTCGCGGTGAACGTCCGGACCGGTACGCCCCCGCGGTGGCTGGCCGAGCGGATCCGGGCGTCCGTCGCGGACCTCGCCGCCTATCCCGACCCGCGCCCCGCCCGCCGGGCGGTCGCGCGGCGGCACGGCAGGTCCGCGGACGAGGTGCTGCTCACCGCCGGTGCCGCGGAGGCGTTCGTCCTGCTCGCCCGGGTCCTCGCGCCGCGCCGGGCGGTGGTCGTGCATCCGCAGTTCACCGAGCCCGAGGCCGCGCTGAGGGCGGCCGGGCACGAGGTGGAACGGGTGGTCCTCACCAAGGACTTCACCCTCGACCCGGGGGCCGTGCCCGCCGACGCCGACCTCGTCGTGATCGGCAACCCGACCAATCCGACCTCCGTGCTGCATCCGGCGGGCGCCGTCGCCGCGCTGGCCAGGCCCGGCCGGACGGTCGTGGTCGACGAGGCGTTCATGGACTGCGTCCCCGGCGAGCCGGAGACCCTGGCCTCCCGGCTGCCCGCCGGGATCGTGGTCGTCCGCTCCCTCACGAAGACGTGGGGCCTGGCAGGGCTGCGCGCCGGATATGTCCTGGCCGATCCCCACCTGGTCGAACGGCTCGCAGAAGCGCAGCCTCTCTGGGCCGTCTCCACACCCGCGCTCGTCGCCGTCGAAGCGTGCTCCGCACCGGAGGCCGTCGCCGAAGCCGGGGCGTGGGCCGTCGAACTCGCCGCCGAGCGCGACAGGCTGGCCGCGGAACTGAGCGCGCGCGGCCTCTACGTCGTGCCAGAGGCGAGGGCGTCCTTCCTGTGCCTGTGCGTGCCCGACGCCCTCGGCCTGCGGGCCCTGCTCCGGCAGCGCGGCTACGCCGTCCGGCGCGGCGACACGTTCCCAGGGCTCGGCACCGACTGGCTGCGCATCGCCGTGCGCGACCGGTCGTCCAACGACGCATTGCTGGACGTGCTCAGTGACCTGGGCATCTGAACCAGGGCCACCAGACGGAGAGGACACCGTGAACCTGATCGAGCAGACCATCGCCTCCATCGCGGCGCCGGACGAGGCCGCCATGCGGGACGCCCGCGACCACCAGGCCCGCCTCACCAAGCCGCCCGGGTCGCTCGGCGTCCTGGAGGAGGTGTCGGTCAAGCTCGCCGGGCTCGCCGGGCAGTGCCCGCCGCCGCTGCCCGAGCCCGCCGCCGTCGCCGTGTTCGCCGCCGACCACGGCGTCCACGCCCAGGGTGTCACGCCGTGGCCGCAGGAGGTCACCGCGCAGATGGTGGCCAACTTCCTGGCCGGCGGCGCCGTGGTCAACGCGTTCGCCGCGCAGGTCGGCGCCGCGGTCAGCGTCGTCGACATCGGCGTCGCCGCCGACATGGACCCGGCTCCCGGGCTGATCTCGCGCAAGGTCGCGCCCGGCACCGCCGACATGACGCGCGGACCCGCGATGACCGCGGACGAGGCCCGCCGCGCCGTGGCCACCGGCATCGAGGTCGCCCGCGATCTGGTCGCCTCCGGTCATCGCTGCCTGATCACCGGGGACATGGGGATCGCCAACACCACCGCGTCCGCCGCGCTGGTCGCCGCGTTCACCGGCCTGCCGCCCGAGCGGGTCACCGGGCGCGGCACCGGCATCGACGACGCCACCCACGCCCGCAAGGTCGAGGTCGTCCGGTCGGCCCTGGCACTGCACGGCCTGCCCGCCGGGGACGGCGCGGAGCCGCTCGGCGTCCTCGCGGCGGTCGGCGGGCTGGAGCACGCCGCGATCGCGGGGTTCGTCCTCGGGGCGGCCTCGCTGCGGGTCCCGGTCGTCCTCGACGGGGTGATCGCCGGATCCGCCGCCCTGGCGGCCGCCGCGATGTGCCCGCGGGCCCTCGGCGCGTGCGTCGCGGGACACCGCTCCGCCGAGCCGGGCCACGGCGCGGCCCTCGGCGCGCTGGGGCTGCGGCCGCTCGTCGACCTGGAGCTGCGGCTCGGCGAGGGAACCGGGGCGCTTCTGGCGTTGCCGCTGGTCCAGGGCGCGGTGCGGGTGCTGCACGAGGTCGCCACCTTCGACTCCGCGGGCGTCAGCGAAAAGGACGCCGGTCCCCGTAACCAAATGATCACGGAATGAGTCACGCTCGGCTATCGAACGGAGGGAGCCACTCTCCATGCACTCGTGAACCCGAGTACCTTTGTTCAACGAGACACGTGTCCGTCACCGGTGCCCGCAAGCTACCCGCACGTCAACGAGACAGCACACCCGATCGAGAGAACCACCACGTGCCCCCGTACCTGCTAGGCCTGCGACTCGGCGGGCGACGCGTCCTCGTCGTCGGCGGGGGGCGGGTCGCCCAGCGCCGCGTGCCCGCGCTCCTGGACGCGGGCGCCTCGGTCGTGCTGGTCTCGCCCGAGGTCACCCCCTCCCTGGAGGGCCTGGCCGAGCGCGGGAAGATCACCTGGCATCGCCGCCCCTACGAGCCGGGCGACTGCGACGGCGCCTGGCTGGTGCAGGCCGTCACCGACGACCCCAAGGCCAACGGCGACGTGGTCGCGGAGGCCGACTCCCTGCGGATCTGGGCCGTCCGGGCCGACGACGCCGATTCGTCGCCCGCCTGGACCCCGGCGAGCGGACACGCGGGCGACGCGACCGTCGGCGTCCTGCTCGGCGGCGACCCCCGGCGGGCCGCGGGCATCCGCGACGCCGTCGTCGAGGGCCTGCGCGACGGCGCCCTGGAATCGCGGCACTCCCGGCGCAAGCCCGCCGGAGTCGCCCTCGTCGGCGGCGGCCCCGGCGACCCCGGGCTGATCACCGTCCGCGGGCGGCGGCTCCTCGCCATGGCCGACGTCGTCGTCACCGACCGGCTCGTCCCCGGCGCGCTGCTGGACGAGCTGCCCGCCGACGTCGAGGTGATCGACGCCGCCAAGATCCCCTACGGCCGGACGGTCGCGCAGGACCGCATCAACGAGTACCTGGTGGAGCACGCGCGCAAGGGCAGGTTCGTCGTCCGACTCAAGGGCGGGGACCCGTTCGTGTTCGGGCGCGGCGGCGAGGAGGCCCTGTACTGCGCCCGCCACGGCGTCTCGGTCACGGTCGTCCCCGGCATCACCAGCGCGGTCGCCGTCCCGTCCGCCGCGGGCATCCCGGTGACCCACCGGGGCGTCGCGCAGGAGTTCCACGTCGTGTCCGCGCACGTCCCCCCGGGGCACGAGGGCTCGACCGTCGACTGGGAGGCGCTGGGACGCGCGGAAGGCACGCTCGTCCTGCTCATGGCCGTGGAGCGGATGACGCCCATCGCAGCGGCCCTCATGCGCTATGGTCGGTCGTCCGACACGCCGGTCGCCGTGATCCAGGACGGCACCCTCCCGGGCCAGCGGTCGCTGACCGCGACGCTGGGGACGGTGGCCGGCGCGATGGCCGCCGGTGACGTCCGGCCGCCGGCGATCGTGGTCGTGGGCGACGTGGTCAACGTGGCACGAGAGATCGACATGATTCGAGCCGACATGGGACGGGATCCGTGACACCCCCGGCAGAGCGAAGCGCGGTCCACGACGAGGAGGCCGGCTCCGGGCCGGGACGCGGATTCGAGGACTCCGCGACCCCCGGCGAGGACGCCGCGCCCGGCGGACAAGCGCGCGGACAGGACGCGCGCGAGAAGGACGAGGTGCGCGAGAAGGAGAGCCGGACCGGGGAGGGCACCGGCCCCGAGGGCGCCCGCGGCGGGGCCGAGCAGGAGTCCGGCGGCGCGAAGCACTCCGGCGGCGTCAAGGACGCCGCCGGAGCCCAGGGCTCCGGCGGCGCGAAGGGCACCAAGGCCCGGCGAGGGCGCAGGCGGGCCGCGCCCAAGCCCATCGGCGGGACGGCGCGGCAGGGCGAGCTGACCCGGGCGCTGACCACGCTGCGCGAGCAGCTCGGCGCGTTCGACTTCCTGCTGGACGTCCCCGGCGTGCAGGAGGCCCGCGAGGCCCGCGACGAACTGCGCGGCCAGCTGGAGGACTACGTTCTCCCGCGCATCCAGGCCGCCGGGGCGCCGATGCTCGTGGTGCTCGGGGGGTCGACCGGCGCGGGCAAGTCCACGCTGGTCAACACGCTCGTCGGCACCCGCGTCAGCGCCACCGGGGTGCTGCGGCCCACCACCAGCAGCCCCATCCTGGTGTGCCACCCCGACCACGTGCAGTGGTTCATGGAGGGGCCGCTGCTGCCCGGCATGGGACGGGTCCGCGGCCCGGCCCCCGACGCCATCGCGGGCGACCAGCTGGTCATCATCGCCAGCGACGTCCTCCCGCCCGGCCTCGCCCTGCTCGACAGCCCCGACTTCGACTCGGTCTTCGAAGACCACTACGAGTTCGCGACCAAGCTCATGGCCGCCGCCGACCTGTGGCTGTGCGTCACCACCGCGGCCCGCTACGCCGACGCCCAGGTGTGGCAGATGCTCCAGCGCGCCAAGGAGAACGGCGCCACGATCGGCGTCGTGCTGTCCCGCGTCCCGCAGGGCGCCGGGCCGCAGGGCGCCGAGATCGTCGAGCACTTCGGCGAGATGCTGGACGAGCACGAGGTCGGCGACGCCCGCCGCTTCACCGTCCCCGAGACCCGGATCGAGGACAGCCGCCTCCCCGAGGAGACCGTCGAGGACATCCGCGCCTGGCTGACCGGGGTCGCCGACGACGCCGACGACCGCGAGATCGTCGTCGGCGACACCCTCGCCGCCGTCCTGGACAGCTTCCGTACCCGCGTGCCGGAGCTGGCCCGCCAGGTCGAGGCGCAGGTCGAGCAGCGCACCGAGCTGGCCGCGCAAGTCGAGGCCGGCTACGGCACCGCCCTCGCCGAGCTGGACGAGGCCACCCGCAACGGCTCCCTGCTGCGCGGCGAGGTGCTGGCCCGCTGGCAGGACTTCGCCGGCACCGGCGACCTGCTGCGCTCCCTGCACACCCAGCGGGGCCGCCGCGGTCGCGCGGCCGGACGGCGCAACCGGCGCAGCCCCGCCCGGGTGCGCGCCCTCAAGGCGGCGCTGCGCGCCGGCCTCGAATCGCTGATCATGGCGTCGGCCGAGCACGGCGCCGAACAGGTCGTCGCCCGCTGGCGCGACCACCCGTCGGGACGCCAGGTCCTCGCCGGCACCGACGCCGACCTCGGGCACGTCTCCCCGGAACTGTCGCGCCGCGTCACCCGGGCCGTCAGCTCGTGGCAGGACCACGTCCAGGAGCTGATCCGCACCGAGGGCGTCACCAAGCGCTCGGTCGCCAAACTGGTCTCGTTCGACTCCGAGGCGGTGTCCCTCGTCCTGATGATCGGCCTGCTCGGGTACGGCACGTCCGACGTCGCCGTCGAGGGCGGCAACAGCGCCGTCCCGCAGCGGCTGCTCAAGGCGCTGTTCGGCGCCGAGTCCCTGCGCGGGATGGGCGCCAAGGCCCGCGCCGACCTGCGCAGCCGCATCGGGATGCTGTTCGACGAGGAGGCCATCCGGTTCGGGCAGGTTCTCGATTCCGCCGGCATCCCCGACGAGACCGTCCCCGTCCAGCTCTACCAGGCCACCTACAACCTCGAGGTTGCCCGATGACCACCTCGGCCATCCCCGCGAACTCGCCCGCCGGAACCGGCGGGATCCCGGTCGTCCCCGCGGGCCTGCCCGACACCGGCGCTCCCGCCGGCCCACCCGGGCTGACCGATCGCCTCAACGGCCTCGACCGGCTCGTCCAGGCGGGCGTCGGCCGGCTCGACCAGCCCGTCCTGGACGACGCCGCCGCGCTCCTCGGCCGGGCCGGGCAGCGGCTGCGGCTGTCCGGCGACCACACCGTGGTCACCCTCGCGGGCGGCACCGGCAGCGGAAAGTCGTCGCTGTTCAACGCCATCTGCGGCCTCGAACTGTCGCCGACCGGCATGCGCCGGCCGATGACGTCCCAGGCTCACGCGTGCGTCTGGGGCCTGGACGGCGCGGGCCCCCTGCTCGACTGGCTGGAGGTCGACAAGCGGCACCGCTACGCCCGCGCCAGCGCCCTCGACCTGGAGCGCGCCGACCACTCCCTGCAGGGCCTCGTCCTCATCGACCTGCCCGACCACGACTCCATCCAGGCCGTGCACCGCGCCGAGGTCGACCGGTTCGTCGCCATCGCCGACCTGCTCGTCTGGGTCGTCGACCCGCAGAAGTACGCCGACGCGGCCCTGCACCGCAACTACATCGTCCCGTTCGCCCGGCACGCCGGGGTCACCCTCATCGTCCTCAACCAGGTCGACCGGCTCGCCCCGCACGAGATCGACGACTGCGTCGCCGACCTGCGCCGGCTGCTGGAGGCCGAGGGCCTCGCCGACCCGCGGATCGTGACCACCTCCGCCGTCGCCGAGGACGGCACCTACGGCTTCCGCGACGTCCTCGTCGACACCGTCGCCGCGCGCCGCGCCCGCACCGAGCGCCTCTCCGCCGACGTGGACCGGGTCGCCGAGCGGTTCGCCGACTACCGCTTCGACGCCGAGCCTCCCACCACCGTCGACGACGGCCGCCGCGCCGACCTCGTCCAGGCCTTCACCGACGCCGCCGGCGCGCCCGCCGTCGCCGAGGCCATGGAGAGCGCCTACGAGCTGCGCGCCGCCGACTTCGTCGGCTGGCCCGTGGCGGCGATCGCCGCCCGGCTGCGCTCCGACCCGCTGCGCCGGATGCGCCTCACCGAGCTGCGCGAGGAACTCCGCAACGCCTTCACCGGCCCGATCGGCGCCCAGCAGGGCGATGTGGACAACGCGCTCCAGAGCGTCACCGAGAGCCTGTCCCAGGAACTGCCCACGCACTGGGGACGCTCCGTCCGCACGGCCGCGCGGTCGCACGCCACAGAGATCCCGGAGGACCTGGGCGAGTCGCTCAAGGCGGCCCTGCCCTCGTTCAACGTGGTGCCCCGCTGGTGGTGGCTGGTCAAGACCTGGCAGTACTTCCTCGTCCTGGTCGCCGTCCTCAGCGTCGTGTGGATCGGCTTCCTCGTCGCCTACGGCGTGTTCGAGCTCGGTGGCGACGACCCGGGCCTCATCGGCGAGGCCGGCCTCATCCCGTACGTCGCCGTACTCGTCGTGTGCACGCTCGGCATGGGCTGGCTCACCGCGTCCGCGTGTCGCAACCTGGTGGCGCTGTCGTCCGCCAAGCACGGCGACAAGATGGAACACCACATGCGCGTGGGCATCGAGCGCGTCGCCTACCAGAAGGTGATCGAGCCCATCCAGGACGACTTGCAGGTCTATGCCCGCTTCCGCGAGAACGTGGACGTGGCCCTGGGCCGCGGCTAGTTATCCACAATTGCGCGCCCGGCCCCGCCTCCGCCGGGCCCTGCGTCACCGTTGACCCGTACCGAATACCGGACGACGGAGGACGCAGTGAACGAGGCGCACATCACCATCACCGGCTGGGTCGCCGCCGAACCCCGCTACACCGTGACGCCCAACGGAACCCCGTTCCTGGCTCTGCGGGTCGGCTGCACGCCCCGCCGCTACGACCGGCAGACCGGCCAGTGGCAGGACGTCGAGACGCTGTTCGTGACCGTCAACTGCTGGCGAAGCCTCGCCGACAACGTCAACGCCTCCGAGTTTCCGCGCGGCACACCGGTCCTGGTCACGGGCCGCCTGCGCGTCCGCCAGTACGAACGTGACGGCCACTGGCGCTTCTCCGCCGAGATCGAGGCCACCACCCTCGGCCCCGACCTCCTGCGCGGTACCGCCGACTACCGCCCGGCCCAGCGCGGCGGCCCGCTGAGCGAGGAGGACCGCCAACTGGCCCGCGACACCGCCGACGAATGGGCCCTGACGGCTCCCGCGGAGGAGGAGAACGAACCCAAGGCCGCCTGACCGGGCTTCGGGCGGTGGCTCTGGAGGTCAGTGGCTCTGGAGATCAAGGGGGCGGGGGGCGTGGCCGGCAGTGGCGTGGCTGCCGGTCGGCGCCCCCGAACCATCGGGGTCTGCGGCGTCAGATCCAGGAAATGCCGCGCATGGTCGAATCCCCCTCAGGATGTGCCGGGACCGCGAACCCGCGGGCCCTGATGCGTGGTGTCCGAACGGCCACCCGCATGTGCGTTCCCGAACGTACCTGTTTCACGCCCCTTCCGCACACGTTGCAACTATCGTGTTACACAAGGTGATGCACGTAAGGGGGAAGGATGACGGCAGTGCAGTCGTCCGCCGAGGACCGTGGTGGGGAGCTGGCCCTCCGGCCCAGGCGCCGGGCTCTACTGGGGCGTCCGTCCCTGCTCGTGATCTATGTACCGGTGGTGGTGGCCGCCCACCTGGGTTTCACCGTCGCGGGGCTGATCGGGACGCCGCTCCGGGTCGGTGATCTGACGACGTTCGCGGCCCTGCTGGCGTGCGGGGCGGTGTGCATCGAGGCGACGCGGCGCCTCGGGATGCCGGCGGGGGTCGCGCGCGACCTGCTGTCGGCGTGGTGGCTGCCGGTCGCGCTGCTGCTGCCCCCGGTGTACGCGCTGCTGATCCCGGTGCCGCTGCAGGCGCTGCTCCAGTTCCGGGTGCGCCGGACGCTGATCTACCGGCGGGCGCTGGTCGCCGCGGCGTTCGGGATCGCCGGGGCGTGCGCGTCCCTGGTGTTCCACCGGGTGGTGCCCGATCCGCTGGAAGGGTCCCCGCAGTGGGTCGTCCTGGCGTACCCGGGCATCCCGGCGGCCGTGGCGTGCGCGGCACTGTTCACCGTGGTGAACACGGCGATCGTCGCCGTCGCGGCGCACGCGGCCAACCCCGAGAGTCGCTGGCGGGACGTCCTGTGGACGCGCGAAAGCCTGCTCCTGGACGTGGTGGAGCTGTGCGTCGGCACCATCGTCACGGTCATGAGCGCCCTGTCGCTGGGTCTGCTGCTCCTGGCGCTGCCGCCCGTGATGCTGCTGCAGCGGAGCCTGATGCACCAGCAGTTGCAGGCGGCCGCGCGCACGGACGCCAAGACCGGGCTGCTGAACGCCGCGGCCTGGCAGCGGGAGGCCGACACCGAGCTGTCCCGCGCCCAGCGCACGCACGACGCCGTGGCGCTCCTGCTGATCGACATCGACCACTTCAAACGGGTCAACGACACCCACGGGCACCTGATGGGCGACCAGGTGCTGGTCGGGGTGGCCAGCACCCTGTGCCACCAGCTGCGCGACTACGACGTGGTGGGAAGGTTCGGCGGCGAGGAGTTCGTGGTGCTCCTGCCGGGCGCCGACACCGTCGAGGCGTGCCGCGTGGCGGAACGCCTGCGCGGCAGGGTGCGCCGCCTGGCGGTGCCGGCGGAGGAGGGCACGGTGACGGTGACGGTGTCGGTGGGCGTGGCCCTGTACCGCACGCACGGCCAGGACCTCCTGGAACTCCTGGCGGCCGCCGACCTGGCCCTGTACCGCGCCAAGTCCTCCGGCCGCGACCGAGTCTGCCTCCCCGCGGTGGACGGCCCCAAGCCGTCCGGCGCCTGAACCCCCGCCCGCCAAGGGAAGCGCGGTAAACACACCACACTCCGGAACCCTCTAGGCTTGATGGCATGGCCGAGTACATCTACACGATGCAGCGTGTGCGCAAGGCACATGGCGACAAGGTCGTCCTGGACGACGTCACCCTGCATTTCCTTCCGGGCGCAAAGATCGGGGTCCTGGGGCCGAACGGCACCGGCAAGTCGACGCTGCTGCGCATGATGGCCGGTCTGGAACAGCCCTCCAACGGCGACGCGCGGCTGATGCCCGGCTTCACGGTCGGCATGCTCCAGCAGGAGCCGCCTCTGAACGAGGAGAAGACCGTCCTCGGGAACGTCCAGGAGGGCGTCGCCGAGACCAAGGCGATGGTCGACCGGTTCAACGAGATCGCCGAGAAGATGGCGACGGACTACTCCGACGAGCTGATGGAGGAGATGGGCAAGCTCCAGGAGCAGCTCGACCACCGCAACGCGTGGGACCTCGACAGCCAGCTCGAACAGGCGATGGACGCGCTGCGCTGCCCCCCCGGGGACGCCGAGGTCGCGAACCTGTCGGGTGGTGAGCGGCGGCGCGTCGCGCTGTGCAAGCTCCTGCTCGAAGCGCCCGACCTCCTGCTGCTGGACGAGCCCACCAACCACCTGGACGCGGAGAGCGTGCAGTGGCTGGAGCAGTTCCTCGCCAAGTACGAGGGCACCGTCCTGGCCGTCACCCACGACCGGTACTTCCTCGACAACGTCGCCACCTGGATCCTGGAACTGGACCGGGGCCGCTGCTACCCCTACGAGGGCAACTACTCCGTCTACCTGGAGAAGAAGGCCGAGCGGCTGAAGGTCGAGGGCAACAAGGACGCCAAGCGCAAGAAGCGCCTCCAGGACGAGCTGGAGTGGGTCCGGTCGAACCCGAAGGCGCGGCAGACCAAGAGCAAGGCGCGCCTGGAGCGGTACGAGGAGATGGCCGCCGAGGCCGACAAGTACCGCAAGCTCGACTTCGAGGAGATCCAGATCCCGCCGGGTCCCCGGCTCGGCAACACGGTGATCGTCGCCGAGAACCTGACGAAGGGCTTCGGCGACCGGGTGCTGATGGACGACCTGTCGTTCAACCTGCCCCCGAACGGCATCGTCGGCGTCATCGGCCCGAACGGCGTCGGCAAGACCACGCTGTTCCGCATGGTCATCGGTGAGGAGGAGCCGGACTCGGGCAAGCTGCGGGTCGGTGAGACGGTCAAGGTCTCCTACGTCGACCAGGGCCGCGGCGGCATCGACGGGAAGAAGACGGTGTGGCAGGTCGTGTCCGACGGCCTCGACCACATCAAGGTCGGGCAGGTCGAGATGCCGTCCCGCGCCTATGTCGCGGCGTTCGGGTTCAAGGGTCCCGACCAGCAGAAGCCGGCGGGCGTCCTGTCCGGTGGGGAGCGCAACCGCCTCAACCTGGCGCTCACCCTCAAGATGGGCGGCAACGTCCTGCTGCTGGACGAGCCGACCAACGACCTGGACACCGAGACCCTGTCCAGCCTGGAGAACGCCCTCCTGGAGTTCCCGGGGTGCGCCGTGATCACCTCGCACGACCGGTGGTTCCTGGACCGCATCGCCACGCACATCCTCGCGTGGGAGGAGGGCTCGAAGTGGTTCTGGTTCGAGGGCAACTTCGCCGACTACGAGAAGAACAAGATCGAGCGGCTGGGCGCCGAGGCTGCCCGCCCGCACCGGGTGACGCACCGCAAGCTCACCCGCTGACCGCCTGACCGGCTCCACGGCCGCGCGATCACCATGATCGCGCGGCCGTTCGCGTCCCGCCCGGCAGCCGACGCAGTGATACAAGGCGTGCATCGAACGATGCGCATTTCGTGTTGGACAGGTATCGATCCGGTCTCCTATCGTCCGGACTGACTCACCCGCCGGACCCGAGGAGGACGGACGATGGCGCGGCTCACCGGGCACATGGTGATCGGCTTCGAGCGCATCGAAGGGACGGGGACGGCGATCACCGCGGTCGATCCCCGTACCGGTGAACGCCTCGGCCCCGAGTACCGCTACGGCGGCGAGGCCGAGGTGGAGTGGGCCTGCGCCCTGGCCGACGAGGCGTCCGGCGCCTACCGCGCGGCGTCCCCCGAGCGGCGGGCCGCGTTCCTTGAGGCCGTCGCGGCCGGGCTGGACGACCTCACCGGCGAGCTCGTCGCCCGTGCCACGTCCGAGACCGGCCTCCCCGCGGCCCGCGTGACCGGCGAGGTCGCCCGCACGACCGGCCAGCTCCGCCTCTTCGCCGGCGACCTGCGCGCGGCCGGCGGGCCGTTCGCGCGCGTCGATCCCGCCGACGACGGCGGGCCGGAGATCAGGCAGGGCAGGGTGCCGCTCGGGCCGGTGGCGGTGTTCGGGGCGAGCAACTTCCCGCTGGCGTTCTCGGTGGCGGGCGGGGACACGGCGGCGGCGCTGGCCGCCGGCTGCCCGGTGATCGTGAAGGCGCACGACGCCCACCCCGGCACGTGCGAACTCGTCGGGCGCGCCGTGTCGGAGGCCGTCCGGGAGGCGGGCCTGCCCGAAGGCGTGTTCTCGATGCTCTACGGGGACGGCCCGACGCTCGGCATCGCGCTCGTCACCGACCCGCGCGTGCAGGCGGTCGGGTTCACCGGATCGCGGGCGGCGGGGCTGGCGATCGCGAAGGCGGCGGCGGCCCGGCCGAGGCCGATCCCCGTGTACGCGGAGATGAGCAGCGTCAACCCCGTCTTCCTGCTGCCGGAGGCCCTGGAGGCGGGCGGCGGCGAGCTGGCGGGCGCCTTCGCCGGCTCCGTGACGCTCGGGGCCGGGCAGTTCTGCACGAACCCGGGCCTGGTCTTCGCGGTCCGGGGCCCCGCACTGGACACGTTCCTGGACGCGGCCGCCAAGGCGATCGCCGGGGACCCGGGCGCGCCCATGCTCACCCCCGGCATCGCCCGTGCCTACGCCGACGGAGTCGCCCGGCTCGAACGGCACCCGGCCGTGGAGATCCTCGCGCGCGGCCGGGAACCCGACGCGGCGGTGGGAGGCGCGGCCGCTCTCGCCGCCGTGGACGCCGAGCACTTCGGCCCCGGCCTCCAGGAGGAGATCTTCGGCGCGTGCTCGCTGGTCGTCCGCTGCGAGGACCTCGCGCAGATCGCGGAGCTGGCCCGCGGCCTGGAAGGGCAGCTGACCGCGACGCTCCACGCCGGCCCCGGCGACCGGGAGGCGGCGGACCGGCTGCTGCCCGTCCTTGAGCGCCTGGCCGGTCGGATCGTCTGGGACGGCTGGCCCACCGGGGTGAGGGTGGGGCATGCGATGGTCCACGGCGGGCCGTTCCCAGCGACGTCCGACGCGCGGACGACCTCGGTCGGGAGCCTCGCCGTCGAGCGGTTCCAGCGCCCGGTCGCCTACCAGGGGGCGCGGCGATGAATACCCCGGTCGTCACCGGGATGCGCGTGATCCCCGTCGCGGGGCACGACAGCATGCTGCTCAACCTCGGCGGGGCGCACGGCCCGTTCTTCACGCGGAACCTGCTGCTGCTCACCGATTCCGCCGGCGGCACCGGGGTCGGGGAGGTCCCGGGCGGCGAGGGCATCCGCCGCACGCTGGAGGACGCGCGCGACCTGGTCGTCGGACGGCCCATCGGGCGGTCCGACGCGATCCTGAACGCCGTCCGCGCGACGTTCGGCCACCTGGACGCCGGCGGGCGCGGCGGGCTGACGCACGACACCAGGATCACCGTCCACGCGCTGACCGCGATCGAGTCGGCGCTGCTCGACCTGATGGGGCGGTTCCTCGGCGTCCCCGTGGCCGCGCTGCTCGGCGACGGCGTCCAGCGGGAGACGGTCCCGATGCTCGGCTACCTGTTCTACATCGGCGACCGCCACAAGACCGGCCTTCCGTACGAGGGGCCGCCAGAGGGAGCGGACGGCTGGCTCCGCGTCCGGCACGAGGAGACCATGACAGCGGACGCGATCGTCCGGCAGGCGGAGGCGGCGCAGGAGCGGTACGGGTTCGCCGACTTCAAGCTCAAGGGCGGCGTGCTCAGAGGCGACGACGAGGCCGAGGCCGTCCGGGCGCTGGCCGAGCGGTTCCCCGGCGCCCGCATCAACCTCGACCCGAACGGTGCGTGGTCGCTGGACGAGGCCGTCCGGCTGGGCGGCGCGCTCAAGGACGTCCTCGCCTACGCGGAGGACCCGTGCGGAGCCGAACTCGGCTACTCGGGACGCGAGACGATGGCGGAGTTCCGCCGCGCCACCGGCCTGCGCACCGCCACCAACATGATCGCCGTCGACTGGCGGGAACTCGGCCACGCGATCCGGCTGGACGCGGTGGACATCCCGCTCGCCGACCCGCACTTCTGGACGATGCGGGGCTCGGTGCGGGTGGCGCAGCTGTGCCAGGCGTGGGGGCTGACGTGGGGGTCGCACTCCAACAACCACTTCGACGTGTCGCTCGCCATGTTCACCCACGTCGCCGCCGCCGCGCCCGGGGAGATCACCGCGATCGACACGCACTGGATCTGGCAGGACGGCCAGCGCCTCACCCGGGACCCCCTCCGCATCGAGGACGGGCGGATCACGCTCCCGGAGGCGCCGGGACTCGGCGTCGACGTCGACGAGGAGCGGATCGAGGCCGCGCACCGGCTCTATGTCGAGCACGGGCTCGGCGACCGCGACGACGCGGCCGCGATGGAGTACCTGGTTCCCGGCTGGACGTTCGACCCGAAGCGTCCCTGCCTCGTCCGCGACTGACCCGCCCGGGAGCGGCCGGGGCGAGAGCCGGCCCCCGGAAGCGCTGCGGGTAACATCGACCGGACCCCGGTTTCCCGTACCCCCAGGCGAGGACATGCAGCAGACCGACATGCCCGAGGCCGAGTACCGGCACATCTACGAGTTCAACATCCGGTTCGGCGACATCGACTCCCAGGGCCACGTGAACAACGTGAAGTTCCTCGGCTACCTGGAGGACGCCCGGCTGGAGATGTTCCACGGCGACCCGGTGCGCAAGGGGGAGAAGCCCGTCCGGGGCATGGTGATCTCGCGGCACGAGATCGACTACCGGACCCCGCTGCTGCCGACCGTGTACCCGATCCGGGTGGAGACGTGGGTGACCGAGGCCCGCGCCGCCTCGTTCAAGCTGGCCTACGAGGTGCGCGACGACGAGAACGTCTACGCCGCGGCGACCTCGACGCTCGTCGCGTTCGACGTGGAGACGAACCGGCTGCGCCGCTTCACGCCCGAGGAGCGTGAGTTCATCGGGCGTTACGTGGCGCCCCGGCCATGACGGCGCTCGCCGGCCAGCCCGTCTCGCTCGACCGTCCCCAGCCCGGCGTGCGGCTGCGCGTCGTCCAGATGGCGGACGCGGAGGAGCTCGCCGCGCTCTACGAGGCGAACCGCGAGTACCTGCACCCCTGGGAGCCGGAGCGCGACGACGCGTACTTCACCGTCGAAGGGCAGCTCGACAATCTGCACGACCTGGTCGAGGCGTACGCGACGGAGGAGATGTGGCCGGGCGTCATCCTGGTCGACGGTGAGATGGCCGGACGGATCACGCTCAACAACGTCCTGCGCGGCCCCTTGCAGAGCTGCTTCGTCGGGTACTGGGTGGCGAGCGCGCACGCCGGCCGCGGTGTTGCGACCGAGGCGGTCCGGCAGGCCCTGGACGTGGCGTTCGGCGCCCTGCGCCTCCACCGTGTGGAGGCGTTCACGAGGGTGGACAACATTCCGTCCCAGCGGGTCCTGGAGCGCAACGGGTTCACGGCGGTGGGCACGGCTCGCCGGCACATCCACCTGGAGGGACGCTGGCACGACGAGCGGCTCTTCGAGCGCCTGGCCCCCTGGGACGACGGAATCGCCCTGACCCCGCCCGCCTGAGTTCCGCGGCCGTCACGGATGGATAACAAGCAACACAGGAATCCGTTTTCGGCCTACTTCTCCTCTAGTGTCGCGACGCGATTGTGGAGAACCCACGTGAAAGGGGCACAATGCGGCGCGTCTCACAAGGAGCGACGGCACTGCTGCTCGCCGCGGCACTGACCGGAACGGGCGCCACGGCGGCGCAGGCGGTCACCCTCCAGGCGGGCACGAACAAGTCCGGCACGGGCCAGCCGGGCGACGTCCTCGACCGGCTCAAGGCGATCCCCGGCATGCAGGTGACGGAGAAGACCTCGACGCTGCCGGGCTACCGCTGGTTCTGGCTGGAGTACAGGCAGCCGGTCGACCACCGCGACCCGCGCGGGCAGTGGTTCGAGCAGCGGATCATGCTGCAGCACAAGACCGCGGACGGACCCATGGTCCTGTACACCAGCGGCTACGACACGCCCGAGGTGATGTTCACCTCCGAGCCGACCGCGCTGGTCGACGGCAACCAGATCTCGGTCGAGTACCGCTACTTCACCCCGTCCCGCCCCGTCCCGACGGATTGGACCAAGGACACGATCTGGCAGGCCGCCACCGACGAGCACCGGATCATCCGCGCGCTCAAGACGATCTACAAGGGCAAGTGGATCTCGACGGGCGGCAGCAAGGGCGGCATGACCGCCGTCTACCACAAGCGCTTCTACCCGCGTGACGTCGACGGAAGCGTCGTCTACGTGGCGCCGAACGACCACCGCAACAACGACGACCGCGCCTACGACGAGTTCTTCGAGACGGTCGGCACCGACCCCGAATGCCGCGCCCACCTCCAGGCGCTCGCCCGTGAGTTCCTCAAGCGGCGCCCCGCCATGCTCACGCGCTTCACGGCCGCCGCCGAGGAGAACGGCTGGACGTTCGACATCCTCCGGAGCCCGGACCGGGCGTTCGAGAACTCGGTCATGGACTACGAGTGGGGGTTCTGGCAGTACAGCCTGCAGTCCGACTGCGCGGACCTGCCACCGGTGGACGCCTCCGACGACGACCTCTACACGTCGCTCGACAGCATCGCCGGGCTCTCCTTCTACACCGACCAGGGCCTGGAGCCCTACATCCCGTACTACTACCAGGCGGGTACGCAGCTGGGCTGGCCCTCACCGAAGTTCAAGCACATGCGCAAGCTGCTGCGGCACGAGGACAGCTACCACCCGCGCACCTACGTCCCGCGCGACATCCGGATGCGGTTCGACAACGGCCGCGCCATGCGCGACATCGACCGCTGGGTGCGCGGCAACGCCAGCCAGATGATGTTCGTGTACGGGGAGAACGACCCGTGGGGGTCCAAGCCGTTCCGCCTCGGGCACGGCAGCCGCGACTCCGCCGTCTACGTCGCCCCGGGCATGAACCACAGCGGCCGTCTCATCACGGAGCTGCCCGCCGAGCAGCAGGCCACGGCGATCGCCGACCTCAAGCGGTGGGCCGGCGTCGACCCCGCCGCCCAGACGCTCAAGTCCACCCCC
>NZ_SMKH01000360.1 GCF_004348515.1 Actinomadura sp. KC345
CCCCGCCCGAGCCTCGGCCGCGAAATCCACCCCGGCGACCCGGCCCTCCGCCGCGCCGCCAAACTCACCGCCCGCCCGGACCGTATGTGACGGGCGGATTACCGGTCTTGGAGCCGGGCGAGGAACCGCCTGAACTCGGCGACCGGAAAACCGAGCGTCCCGGCGTCCCGCGCCTTGGAGTCACGGACCCTGACGGTGCCTCCGTCCCGCCCGACCTCCACGCAACCGTCCTCCATGCCCGAACGCCGCGCCTTGCGGAACTCGATGTCCTTGCTTTTCATGCAGGCCCTCCTGATAGTCCGGCCAAGAAGTCTTCGGCTTTACGCGTCGCGGGATGGCCGGTGCCGAGGACACGCCGCATCACGGAAATCAGTTCCCTGAGTTCCTTACGTGCGGCGCGGGTCCGGCCTCGCGCCGCGAGGAGGCTCGCCAGCTCGTATCTGACCGACAGGACGTGGCCGTGTTCACCGCCGAGAACTCGTCCCAGGGCGGGCAGAACCTCGGTGAGTTCCCGTTCCGCCTCGTCGATCCGCCCGCACTGGACCAAGGCGATGCCGATGTACTTCCGGGTGAGCAGCGTGTCCTGGTGGTCGGGCCCGAGGATGCGCAGCCTCGCGGAGTAGATCTCACGGTGTTGCCGCTCGGCCTCGTCGGGCCTGCCGAGGCGAGCCGGGACCTCCGCGATCACGTGACGGCTCATCAGCGTGTGCGGATGGTCCTCGCCCAGGATGTTCCGCCTGGCCGCGAGAACCGCCGTGTACTCCTGTTCGGCATCGGTGATCTTGTCCTGGGCCACGAGGCAGAGCCCGAGTTCGTGGCGCGCACGCAGCGTGTCGAGATCGTCCGGTCCGAGGACGCTCTCGCGCGTCCGCACGACCCGGCGGACGATCGGTTCGGCCGACTCCGGGTCGCCGAGCAGGCGGGTGACCTTGGCCTGCGTGAGCGTGAGCTCAACGACGACGGGATGCTCGGTGCCCAGGGCCGCGATGGTCGTCAGCGACTTCTCGACCAGGCGGAGCGCGGCGAAGTACTGGCTGCCCCAGCCGAGCGCGATCGCGACGAGGCTCGCCGCCTCGGCGGCCCGCTCCAGCGCGGAATCACCGTGCCACGACGTCGCGGCCTGGAGCAGTTCGGTGACGTGCGGTACAAGGGAGGCCCAGGCGGGATGGTGCTCGGGATTCCTCGGGTCCAGGCCCTCCGCGGCGGTCGCCACCAGGTCCGTCGCCGTACCTCCGTGGGCGCGACGGTCACCGTCGTCCGTCCGCAGCGTCTCCGCGACCAGCGGATGCACGGTGATCACGTCGTCGCCCCCGGAGGAGCTGAGCGAGATCAGGCCGGTGTTCGCGAGGGCCCGCAGCCCCTCGGCGACCCGGGCGCCGTCCCCCAGGCCGCAGCCGCGCGCCAGGACGTCGTGGTCGAGCAGGTCGCACCGGAAGGGGACGCCGCCCGCGAAGCAGGACAGCACCCGCATCAGGGCACCGGCCTCGGGGTGCCCGTCGCCGATCAGGGCGTCGAGGGTGATGCGCCAGGTGCTCGTCACGATGGACCGGTCATCGGCCCCCGCCCCCATCAGTTCGGGGAACCGGTCCTCCAGAGCCTCGGCATACGCGGTGAAGGAGCGCTCACGATGAAAGGGGGACGCCAGGTGGAGCCCCGCGTGGTGCAGCGCCAGCGGCAGCCCACCCAGCCGCTCCGACAGCTCACGGGCTACATCCATGCTCCCCGCCTGCGGAGCGAGGTCCAGCAGGATGCGCGCCCCCTGTTCCGCCGGCAGCCACCCCACGGTGTGGACGGTGACGTGCCGTCCCCAGACCATCGGGTCGATGTTGCGGCTCGTGATGAGCACCAGGCCGGACGAGCTGGGCCGGATCCAGCCCGAACTGTCGCCCGCGGCCCGGCCCTGCACGGCGAGCGCGTCGGGATCGTCCGCGTTGTCGATCACCAGGACCCAGTCCCGCTGCGTCTCCAGGAACTCCCACAGCAGGTCGGCGGGGTTGCGCCTGCCGTTCGACACGTCCTCGATGTCCTGGGCCGTAGCTCCCAGCGCGAGGGCCAGCTCCAACAGCTCGGAGGCGAGCGAGCCGGCGTCCACCCCGGAGACCCACCACACGCGCCGCCCGGCGGACAGGCAGTTGTCGGCGACCCGCAGCGCGATGGTCGTCTTCCCTGTGCCGCCGAGCCCCCCGAGCAGGTGGATGGCACCGTCCGGCCGCCGCGCGGCGGCCTCGATCGTGCGCAGGACCTGCTCGCGGCCGCGGACATGCTCCGGCAACCGCCCGGTCGGCGGCCGCAGGATGCCCCGCGAGGCCCCGCCGCCGGACTGCGACGATCCCGCGGGAAGGGCAGGAGTCCGACGCAACTGCACCCACGCGATCACAGCGGCGGTCGCCGCGACGACCAACCCCCCGCCGCCGAACACCGCTTCGAGATCCATCCCCGGATCATAAATCGCCCCGCGTACTCGCCGACGCCGACGAGCACGCTAGAAGGCGAAGGCCCACGGGGAGCTACCTGAACGAGCGGAATGGGCGGCCCGCCCGGTGGTCACCCCATTGGCTGGTAGCGGAGGCCATTGCCCTCAGCCACCCAGTGTCGGGGTTGCGGTCAGCGCGATGGCGGTTCATACGCAAGGCCGCAGCTGCGAACGCGTCGACAGCCTCCGGATCGGCACTCGCCCAGGTGGCGCAACCGCCCGCCCATTCCTCCGCTGATTCCGCACTGTGACCAGCCGCAATGAGCTGTATGACGAGAAGGGAGGGCGAAATATGCGCGGCACCCCGAGTGGGCCACGCCCAATCGACCGCCCACGTCGCCTGCTCTCCGATCAAGAGGTTGTCCGGATTGAGGTCGGTGTACAGCAGCGCGTCCCCTCTCAGCGACTCGGCGTCGGCAGAGAAGCAGTCCCAGCGGGTCTCCGGCCAGTCCTGCGCAATGTTGGGCGCTTCCATGCGCGCGATCCGGTTCAGGACGTCGACCACCGCGGGCAGGTCGGGAGATCCCGGTGACAGGTCGGCGTGACGGCCACGGACGATCTCGAAGCCGAGCGCGATCCATTCCGGGCTCTCGGCCTGCCAGAGCAAGGCTGGGGAGACTGGGTGCACGAACGGATTGATGAGCCCTTCCCGGACGAGGGAGTCGCGTCGGCCGCCGGGGCGGTTGCGGACGGCCTTGACGAACCATTCCCCTTTCTCGCCGACGATCAGCGCGGTCACGTCCGAGAGGTTTCCACGCTCGGTCCGCTCGACGCTGCTGAGGGCGCCGGTGTGGGGGTGCAGGGCCTCGGCGAGTCCCTCGGCCCCGGGAAGGTCCCTCAATGAGTTCTCCTCAGGTGCGTGGGCTGCAACCGCTGTCGCCGTATCCGGGACTGCACTCCCCATCAGGGTCGCAGTCGGTGATGGTGGGGACGGCGCCCCGGATCGCCTCGGTCGCCTCGGTCATGGCGGCGCCGCCGAGGATAGCGGCCAATTCGGTGGTGTTGACGTTGCCGACACTCAGCACCGCCGACATCGGGCACGGGGAGACTTCACCGGTCGGACCGACGGAGGCGCGACCGGTGCCGCACCGTCCGCACAGCTCCCCCGCCTCGGGGGGACGACTCTTGGAGGCGCGGCCGAACGCCCGGACCCGATCGACCCTGATGCGAGTGACGCCGATCGTCTCCAGATCACGCCGGGCGTCTTCAGCGCGGTGGGGGTTGCCCGTGTCGACGATCCCGATTCGGATGGGAACGCGGAGTTGGACGGCCCGCACGATGTTCCTGCGGGTGAGCCGGTGGCTCGGCCGCCCCGTGACCGCGTTGTGCCCGGAGGCATCTGCGGCGTAGTAAGACGTGGCGATCGACACGCCGTCCCGCTGGAACAGGTCCCACCACGCTGCGGGAACATGGACGAGGTTGCTGTAGACCTCAACGGCCATACCGAGGTCGAGGGCATGGCAGAGGAGATCGCCAGCGTCCGGGTGCATGGTCGGCTCTCCGCCGATGAGCTGGACCCATGTCACGCCAGTGCCCTTGGCCTGATCGATGACTCCGATCCAGTCTTCTCGGGACATGGTCCCGTGTGTACCGGCCGGGCCGGAGTCGTTGTAGCAGTGAGTGCACTGGAGTTGGCACTTGCGGGTCAGGTCCAGCCAGAGCATCCGGGGAACGGTGCCGCCGACTGGTGGCGGCATGTCAGCGATGGTCATCATGACCTCCATGGCGCGACGAAGGGTTGAGACCATGGCCCGGTGCGCGCCTCCTGGTCCGGGCCACGGGGTGTCAGGGCCGTTCTTCCGTGGCGGCTGGCACCGGGACTCGCGCGCCGAGGGCTCCGGCGACGCGGTCAGCGGCCTTCTCGGGGTCGGCGGGGAGCCGCTCCTCGTCGCCGCGTTCGAACAGATAGCGGTAGGTCGTGCCATCCCAGGCGACGATCAGTGGGGCGAGGTGCCGGTAGGTGACACGCAACCGTGGGAAGCCGTCCTGCTCGCCGCGCTCGACGGCTACGGCGACCTGAGGGGCGCGGCGGCGGAGAGCCGCGTGCAACTTCTCGACTGGGCCGAAATGATCAAGTCTCATTTGGACGCGGCCTCCAGCCGGACGTACAACTCGGCCGGAGTGGACGCCTCGATGGTGGACGCGTCGTCCGGGTTGAGGTCTTCGCGAATCAGCACGGCGCGGGTGGCCCACCAATTGCCGCGGTCGGTGCGGATGATGTTCCAGCCGGGGAACTTCTCGGCGAACAGCGCCTTGATGTCGGTGACGTCACCGTCCAGGACCCGGCGGGTCCGCTTCACCTTCAGGGCTCCGACGACCGAGACGGCCGCGTCGACGACGTGGTCGGCTGCGTCGATCGGTTCACCCCACGAGTGCCAGAACCACAGCCGGTCCCCATCGGACGGACGGGGCTTGCACACGATCTCGGTCGACAAACGGACCCCGTGGTCGACGGGTGCCGTCACGACCAAGGACGAGCTGACCAGCTCGACGTGAAAGCCGTAGATGGCAAGCCGCTCCCGCAGCGCGGTGAGTCGGGAGGTGTCCTCACCGCCGGAGAACTGGTCGGGATATGCATTTGCGGCGGTTTTATCCGGAACGGGGTGCACCGTGCGCTCCATGGTTCGTGGCGATCTGGTCACGCACAGTCAAGACCCGTGTGTTCTGCGGACGGTAGGCGGATAATGGCGGACAGTGAGGCGGAGCATCAGAGTGTCCGCCTTCCGGTCGAGGCGGATGGTGCACGCGATGGCCGACGAGAATGTCCCGTTGTGGGCGGTGCGGTTAAGAGCTGAACGGGTTGCCCGGCAGTGGTCGAAGCCCGCTATGGCGCGGGCCTTGTACAAGGCGGCTGACCTGCGGCCGAACCGGACGCAGGTGGAGTCGCTGGCGCGGCAGATCCGCGGGTACGAGCGGGGGGAGCATTTCCCCCGCGACTGGGCATCCGCCTACGCCACAGCGTTCGAAACCTCCGCCGATGGCCTCTTTGGCGGTGTGGATGTGGGGGTGGACAATGAGGACGTGGATCGACGCGCACTCCTCGGCCTCGTGGCCACCGCCGCCACCACGACGGCGCTCGCCCGTGACGCCGAACCTCTGCGGGACGCGTTCGAGGCCGCCGTCGCCGCTGATGCGACCGATCGCGACGCAGATGCCTGGGAGAGCGTCGCCGACGACTACGCCCGCGAGGTCGGCTGGGTCTCCCCCACCGTCCTGCACCCGGAACTCTCCACCGACTTCGCCGAGTTGACGCGTCTGTTGCCGTCCGCGCGCGGTACGGCCCGGAGCCGGATGATCCATGTCGCCGCACAACTGGCCGCCCTGATCGCAATCTCTCTGACGAACATGGGCGAGGGTCGGGCGGCCCGCCGCTGGTGGCGTACCGCCGCACGCGCTGCGGACCAGACCGGCGACCATCGGGCCGCCGCGCTCGTCCGTGGCCGCGCTGCGGTCTTCTCCCTGTATGCCGACCTGCCGCGCCTATCGATCGTTGAGCAGGCCGAGGAGGCCATAGCGGTCGGTCACGGCGTTCCGTGCGCCGGCGTTGCGTCCGGGCACGCCGCTCGCGCCCAAGCCCTCGGCGAACTCGGCCGCCCCGCGGAAGCCACCGCCGCCCTCAACGACCTTCGCGGCGTCTTCGAGCAACTCCCTGACCAGGTCACCGATCTGCGCGGCCACCAGTGGGGATGGCCACGGGGTCGCCTCCATTTCGTCACCAGCCTTGTCCATACGTGTGCCGGGAACATCGGCCAGGCGACGGCGGCACAGGACGCCGCGTTCACCCTGTACCCGACCCGGAGCTGGCAGGGCCGCGGGCAGATCGAGATGCACCGTGCCGGGGTAATGATCCGCGCCGGGGACGCCACCGAAGGCGCCCGCCATATGTCGCGGGTCCTGGAGAAACTGCCGGTCGAACAGCGCAATGACGGGCTGCTGCGAGGGAGTGCGATGACATCGCTGCGGCTCGTGGAGCCCGCCTAGGCCAACCTCCCCGCCGTCCGGCAGGCACAGGAACTGCTCGCATCCACCGCGACAGGAGATCGATGACACCGGATCTGACGTTCAGCCGCTATGAGCCCGTCGCCGCGGAAGAGATCTTGCACAGTGTGATCGTCCCGGTGTACGTGGCGTCCCATCAGGACGTGATCGAGCGGCCGTTCTACTCGGCGGAGCGGTTCGCCGAACGGTTTCAGGGGTACGCGAAGGCGCCGGGATTCGAGATCGTCATTGCCTACCTCGGCGGGGAGCCGGTGGGGCAGGCGTTCGGGTACGCGTTGCCACCGGCTGCCCGTTGGTGGAATGGGTTGACGACACCCGTCCCTGACGGGTTCACCGAGGAAACGGGGTCTCGGACGTTCGCGCTGAACGAGCTGATGGTCGTCCCAGAATGGCAGGGCAAGGGTGTCGCGCACTCCCTGCATGATGCGCTGCTGGGTGGCCGGGCCGAGGAGCGGGCGACGTTGCTGGTGCGAGAGGACAACACCTCGGCGAAGCGTGCGTACACACGGTGGGGCTGGCGAAAGATCGGCAAGTTGCTGCCGTTTCCCGACTCGCCGCACTTCGACGCGATGATTCTCGACCTGCCGCCGAGTGGCGGCCGGGGATCGGGGGCGCAG
>NZ_SMKH01000361.1 GCF_004348515.1 Actinomadura sp. KC345
GCTCATGATCGAGCGAGACGTCCGACGGGCACCAGAGGGAAAACCCTCGCCTCATCTCAGGCGCCAGATCGCGGATGGCTGCTGGGTGCGTCCGGGGTGATCGCATACGAGCGGGTGGGGCCACGAGCGCGCGGAGTCCAGGGTTTTCCCTCTGGCGGCGGCCGGTCCCTGCCCCGAGGATGACAAGCCGGAAACTCCCGCACGCCGCCGCGCGGGAGCGGCGGCTGCTGCTGCGGTGGCGGCGCGCGTCCCGGCACCGGCGCCGCAGCGTCGCGCCGGTCATCGTGTGCACTCTCGCCGCCATCGTGTTCGGGGTGGCCGGATGGGTGTCCGCCGCGGCGGGCGTGCCGGACGGGCACGCGTTCCGGCTCGCGGCGGATCTCGGGCTGTACCTGGCGGTCGCGCTGTGGCCGGTGGGGTACCTGGTGGGGCTTGCCCGCGCGCGGATGCAGCGTTCGGCGGTCGCGGACCTGGCGATCGCGTTGAGCGAGCCGCTGGCACCCGGACGGGCGCAGCAGGAGCTGGCGCGCGCACTGCGCGACCCGACGCTTCAGCTGGTCCACTGGATGCCCGAGCACCGCGGGTACGTGGACGTCACCGGGGACCGCGTTTCGCTGCCGGGTCCGGGGAGCGGCCGGGCGGTGACCGTGCTGAGGTCGGAGGGGGCGCCGGTCGCCGCGCTCGTCCACGATCCGGCGCTGGACGACGATCCCGGGCTGGTGCCGGCCGTGGCGGCGACCATGCGGCTGGCGATCGAGAACGAGCGGCTGCACGCCCGCGTGCGGGCGCAGCTGTGGGAGGTCCACGCGTCCCGGGCGCGGATCGTCGAGGCGATGGACACCGGCCGCCGCCGGATCGAGCGCAACCTGTACGACGGCGCGCAGCAGCGCCTGGTGAACCTCGTGCTGGCGCTGCGGCTGGCCGCGACTCGGATGGACGGCGGCTCCCACGCCCGCACCACGATCGAGCAGGCCGTCGAGGAGCTGGAGGCGGCCCTGGAGGAGCTGCGGGAGCTGGCGCGCGGCATCCACCCGGCGATCCTGACCAACGCCGGGGTCGGCCCGGCGCTGGAGTCGCTGGCCGAGCGGGCGCCGCTGCCGGTCGTGATCAGCGGGGTGCCGGGGCGCCGCTTCACGCCGCCCGTCGAGGAGACCGTGTACTACGTGGCCTCCGAGGCGGTCGCCAACACCGCCAAGCACGCGCGGGCGGTCGCAGGTCGCCATCGAGATGGCGGAACGCGACGGCCGGCTCCACCTGTCCGTGGCCGACGACGGCGTCGGCGGCGCCCGCGTCGACGGCCTCGGACTGCGCGGCCTGGCGGACCGGGTCGCGGCCGTCGGCGGCCGGTTCCGCGTCGAGAGCCCGCCGGGCGCCGGGACCCGCCTGGTGGTGAACCTGCCGTGCGGCTAGTCCTCGCCGACGATTCGCTGCTGTTCCGCGAGGGCCTGGCGCGGCTGCTCACCGAGGCCGGGTTCGTCGTCACCGGCCAGGCCGCCGACGCCGGACGGCTGCTCGACCTGGTCCGTGCGGCCCGCCCGGACGTGGCCGTCCGGGCCGACGCTTTGGAGCGGGGGGTCGCGTCGCGCTCAGGTCGCGTCCGCGGTGGGTGTGTGGAAGTACCTTCTGCTGTTCGCGCGCCATGATTTCCGCATGGTGGCGTCATGTTCGTGTGGGTGGGGGGCGAAGGGCGAGGATCTGCCCGCCCGCGCGGGCCGGCGCCATGGTCGCGCGCCGGTCCTCGGCGAGTTGGACCAGCCGGGCGGAGGTGTCGGCGAACAGCACCAGTTGGCGGGCGGTGCAGGGGCTGAGCGGCTCGGCGCCCGGCCGTCCGAGGACGGCGAGGACTCCGCGGGTCGCCTCGCCGGTGTCCAGCGGCAGGATCAGGATCGGCCCGGCAGGCAAGGCGCTGAGCGTCTGGTCGGCGACGATCCGGGCGGACAGGGCCCGGCGGGAGATGTACGCCCGGCCGAGCATCGATCGGCCACTGCGCACCGTCAGCCCGCGTATCCGGTTGCTGCCGGCACCGACCGCGACATCGATCCGCAGGGTGTGGGCTTCTTCGGAGGGAAGGGCGATGAACGCCAGCGGGACGCCTGCCATGGCGCGGGCCTGCTCGGATACGAGCTTCAGCAGGCCGGACAGCGCGGTTCCGTTCAGGGCCGCTGCCATCAGGTCGAACGACGCGGCCAGCCGCCGCCGGTCGGCCGGGCCCCGGGACGTGTCCGGTGGCGGCCCCCAGACGGCCGCCGGTAGGTCGTTACCGATCCATGTCGTCATCGCTGACTCCTCCTCCGGGCGCCAGGGTCGCGCAGTGCGACGTTCAGGCGTTCCCGCAGGAATGGGGCGGAGGCGACGTCGAGTTCGCCGCTGATGGCGATGACGGAGTGGTCGGTGAGCCGTTCGCGGATCAGGCCGACGGACCCGGCGCAGGGGCCGGCCGGCCGGGCGGGGTGATGTTGCGGCGTCATGGCGCCGGACCTGTCTGGGCCGGAGGGCCCGAGTATCGAGAAACCAGGGGGACGCGGGCTTGCCGCCCGAATCAAGAAGACCCTCGTCGCGACGAGTCTACGCCCTCGCTTTGCCGGCGCGCCGTCCGTGAGACTCCCTCCGGCTCTGGTTCCAGTGCTGAAACCAGACGCCCAGAGGCGCGATAGCAGCCTGAGGGGCGAGCGCGTATCGTGCCGTCCACGAGGCGCCTCGGTGCCGGTCCGCGTGCGGGGGACCGTCCTATGTTGAAAGGGAGGGCTTTCGAACCTGGGAGATGACGCTCATGAGCGAAGTGTGGATCTCGGCCACCGACGGCTGCGACTTGATCCGTGCCGAGGCGATCGTGATGCTTCGTATGGACGGGACGGGCCGGTTGACCGCGCAGCTCCGCGACCAGGCGAAGGTCAACGTGACGCTGCTGGAAGGGTCCTCGGGCACCGGCCACCCGCCCGCCGACTTCCACCGCCGGCTGATCCGGACGATGGCCGAACTCGCGGACTCCAGCGGTACGCAACTGATCCGCGCCCAGCACCAGAACGACGAATGGCGCTGGGTCAGCGAGCCGCTCTGAAGACGTCGGCTCGGCCGGCGGGACGGGGTGATGCCGCATGGCGGTGGGCGGGCCCGTCCCCCGACGCGCGGGGCGGCGATACCGCCACGGTCGCGGTGTCCGGGGGAGTTGCGGGCCGGCCGGTTCGAAGGACCAACGTTGAGGACTGGCTGGGCCCGACGGTCCGCGCCTGTGGTGTTCGCGGCGAACCCGAGGGGGAATGGGGCAGGTAGTCCGATCGGGGGGATGAGCATGGCCGGGCAGGTGGATGATCGGCCGGACACCGTTCATGATCGCTTGGTGGAGGCGATGAACTCCGGCGTTCTGGCCACCGACGAGCGCGGCCGGATCACGGCGTGGAACCCGCGGGCCCGGGACCTGCTCGGCTACACCCGCGAGGCGGTGCTGGGAAGGTCGATGCACCGGCTTCTGCACCGCGACGCCGACGGGCATGTGCCGCCCGAACGGGACTGCCGCCTCATGCGTGCGCTGCGCACCGGGGTCCCCGACCACGGGGAGGGCCAGCGGTTCGCCCACCGGGACGGGCGGCTGGTGATGTGCTCCTGGTCGTCAGCGCCGATCTACACCGGAGACCAGGGCCGAAGCGGACCCGCGGGCGGGGTGGTGGCCGGGCTGGTCATCGTCTTCCAGGACGCCGCCGACCGGGTCGCGGTCGAGCGCGAGCGGCGCGACCAGATGGCCCGGGTACGGCGGGCCAATTCCCGGCTGAGGCTGGTCGCCGAGATCACGACGGTGCTGTCGTCCACGCTGGACGAGAAGGAGGTGCTGCGGCGGCTGGTGCGGCTCGTGGTTCCCGCGCTGGGGGATTGGGCCGAGGTCGATCTGCTGATTCCCGACGGCCGCGTCGAGCGGGTGGCCGCGACGCACCACGAACTCTCCGCCGCCGACCTCGCCGGGCTTGAGGGGCCGCTCCCGCCACTCCCGCGAGTACCGCGCGGACCGCTGGCCCGGGTACTGCGCGGCGGCGCCACGGTCGTGGTCGGCCGTGAGGCCGACGTGCGATCCGACGAACCCCTGGACGCCGCCCGGCGCGAACTCTTCCAGGTCATGGACGCCCAGAACGCGATCATCGCCCCACTGGCCGCTCGGGGCGAGACCTACGGCGCGCTGACCCTGGGCTACTCCCGTCCAGGACACGGCTACGGTCCGGACGACCGGCTCGTCGTCGAGGACGTCGCGCGTCGCACCGGCCTGGTTCTGGCCAACACGCGCCTTTACGCCGAGCAGCGCAACACCGCTGAGGCGATGCAGCGCAACCTGCTCACGCCCCTGCCGCAGCTGGGCGATCTGCGGCTGGAGGCGCGCTACGTGCCCGCGGCCCAGGTCACCTGGGTCGGCGGCGACTGGTACGACGCGTTCGCGCTGCCCGACGGCGCCATCGGACTGGTCATCGGGGACATCGTGGGCCACGACCTGAACGCGGCGGCCCGCATGGCCCAGATCCGCAACATGCTCCGGGCCCTGGCCTGGGACATGGCCGCGCCGCCCGGCACCGCGCCGCCCAGCACCGTGCTGGCCCGCCTGGACGGCGTCATGGCCGCCGTCAGCGACGCCGAACTCGCCACCGCCGTGTTCGGCCGCGTCGAAGAAGCCCCAGATGGGCGATGGCGCCTGCGTTGGTGCAACGCCGGCCATCCACCGCCGCTACTGATCACCTGCGACGGCGGCACGCATTTCCTGGACGAGCACGGACCGCTCCTCGGCGCCCCCGACATCACCGGGGCTCGCCCCGACGGATCCCGTGTCCTACCGCCCCTGTCCACGCTGCTGCTCTACACCGACGGCCTGATCGAAACCCGCGACACCGACCTGTCCGACCGCCTCACCAGCCTCCGCCGTCACGGCTCCCACCTGGCCCAGCTCCCCCTCCCCGACCTGTGCGACCGGCTCCTGGAGCGCATAGAGCCCAGCGGCGAGGACGACATCGCGCTCCTCGCCCTCCGCACCCCCGCCTGACGGCCACGCTCGCGCACCCCCGCTGCCCGGCGATCGGATGGCGTGGCGAGCAGATGTTCGCGCAGTGCCGGGGCGGAGGCGATGTCCAGGTCGCCGTGCAGGCCGACGATGGTGTGGCCGGGACGTCCGCGGGTGGGCAGGGCGCCTTTGGCGGCGATCTGGCCGTGGCGGACGGCGGTGAACCCGGCATAGCCGACGTACCAGGTGTGGCGGTGGATGAGGTGGTGGGTGCGGCCGGTTCGAGAGCCGCCTGGGCAACCGCGCGGCCGGTGGCGCCCGGTCGGCGGGCGTCATCGAGCACCGCGGTCCGTCCGGAGGGTGGGCGACGCGCGCGTACACTGCGGGCACCCGGCGATGACGGGCACCCGCGCTCGCGCCCGACCCGCCACGTCGGCAATCCCGGCCGGTGGAGCGGTCCTGATCTTCGCACCCCGTGGACCGTGACCGGATGCGCCCGCCATGCCCTGTGGCGGCAACGCTGAACCCGTCCGGTGGGACGGTCCGGACTTCCACCGGTCAACGATCGGAGATTCATGTCCACCCGAAGCCATGCCGGAGGGTACGCATCGTGCCCTCGCCGTCCCCGTGTCCCGACCGTCCGTTGAACGGCGGCGGAACGCCGACCGGCCCGACGCTCGGAGTCACCGCGCGATCGGGCAAGGAGAACGAGCGCCGGCAGCCGATCCACCCGCTGCACCTCGTCCGGCTCGACCCCGCGCTCCGCTCGCGCGTCTATCTCGAACGCGGATACGGCGAACGATTCGGTGTCCCGGACGAGCGCCTGGCGCCGCATGTCGCCGGGCTGCTGCCCCGGGACGAGCTCATCGCCCGCTGCGACGTCGTCTTGATACTCAAACCACGACCCGACGACCTCAAGCGAATGCGTCCTGGTCAGATCCTGTGGGGGTGGCCGCACTGCGTCCAGGACCCGGAGATCACCCAGCTCGCCATCGACAGGCGGCTGACGCTGATCGCGTTCGAGGCGATGAACCACTGGACGTCCGATGGCGGGTTCGCCCTGCACGTCTTCCACAAGAACAACGAACTCGCCGGGTACTGCTCGGTGCTGCACGCCCTCGCCCTGACCGGTGCCACCGGGGCCTACGGACGGCGGCGGCGCGCCGCCGTCATCAGCTTCGGTGCGACCGCGCGGGGCGCGGTCACGGCCCTGAACGCGCACGGTGTCCATGATGTCCACGTCTTGACGCAGCGGGGCGTGAGCGCGGTCGGCTCTCCGATCCACTCGGCCCGGATCGTCCACTTCGAGCGCGACCCGGACGATCCGGCCCTCACCCGGGTCCTCACCGACGACGGCCTGGTGCCGGCCGCCGCCTTCCTCGCCCGGCACGACATCATCGTCAACTGCGTCCTTCAGGATCCCGGCGACCCGCTCATGTTCGCCACCGACGGCGACCTGCCGCTCTTCCCCTCAGGCGCCCTTGTCGTCGACGTGTCCTGCGACGCGGGAATGGGCTTCGAGTGGGCCCGCCCGACCTCGTTCGACGATCCCATGTACACGGTCGGCCGCGATGTCCGCCATTACGGCGTGGATCACAGCCCGTCCTACCTGTGGGACTCGGCGACCTGGGAGATCAGCGAGGCGCTGCTGCCGCATCTGCGCGCGGTCCTCGACGGCGCCTCAGACCAGGGGACCGGCGAGACCATCGAGCGCGCCGTGGAGATCCGCGACGGTGTCGTCCAGAACCCCGACATCCTGTCCTTCCAGCGCCGTTCGCCCGCCTACCCGCACTCCCGGCTCTGACGGCTCCGGACCGTCTGCCGCACGGGCGCGGCGCCGGGCTCGACGCGTTCGACGGCGGCGATCAGGCGGTCCTCGCCGAACTGCTCCCCGCCGGCGGTGTGCTCTTCGATGAGGCCGTCGGCGGAGGCCAGGAGGGGAGGGGTGCGCCCGGCAGGATTCGAACCCGCGACCGTCGGATTAGAAGTCCGATGCTCTGTCCAGCTGAGCTACGGGCGCCCGGCGCCCGGCGGGACGCCGGGACACAGTGTAAGGGGGAGGGGTCTCCGGCTCCACTTCTATAACCGCCTTACCATGCGGAAG
>NZ_SMKH01000362.1 GCF_004348515.1 Actinomadura sp. KC345
CTCCAGGGGCGGCAGGTCGGGGCCGGGCCGGCCGACGAGGATGATCCGGGGGGCGAGCCAGAGGAGGAAGAGGGCTTCGGCGCCGGCCTCGTTCTCGCCGTCCACGATGACGACGTCGAAGGACCCGGGGGTGGGCGGCACGGTCTCGGGGATGCGCCAGAGCGGGAGGATCCACGCGGGGACGACGTCGGACGGCGCGCCGGAGGACGCGGGGGCGGCGCCGAGCGCGGCGGCACGGGCGCGGGCGGCGGTGAGGTCGGCGCGGACGGCCTGGAGGCGCGCCTCGGCGTCGGCCAGGTCGGCGCGGAGGCGGTCCTCGGCCGGGACGGTCTGCCGGGACGCGTTCCGGGCCCAGCCCCAGGCTTCGTCCCAGCGGGGGGTGCGGGTGGCCCAGACCTCGTCGCCGTCGGTGGCGATCATGAGGTTGGCGAGGTCGGGGTGGACCGCCCGGACGCGGGCGAGGAGTTCTTCGCAGCGGATCTGGCGGGAGCGTTCGTGGCGGGTCTCGGCCAGGGTGCCGAGGGCGCGGCCGTAGGCGGCGGCGTCGCGGGCGTCGATGGCGTCCAGGGCGGCCCGGAGTTCGGGGGGATCGCGCTCGTCGACGGGGCCGATCGAGTCGCGGAGGGCGGCGAGGTCGGCGGCGGCGCGGCTGACGCCCAGCCCCTCCAGGGCGTTGCGCAGGGCGGTGACGTAGCCGTGCCACTGGTGGGGGTGGCCGAGGGGGACGCTCAGGGCGGAGCGGTCGAGCAGCCGCCTCGTCTCGTTCACGGCGGCCATGGCCTCCCGGACGCGGGCGAGGCGGGCGTGCGCGCGGACGAAACGGGCGATGCGTTCGGTGGGCGGGAGGTCGGCGGGGAAGGAGATGCCGGCCGCCTCCCACACGTACTGGAGTTCGCGGCAGGTGATCCGCACCATGAGGTCGGTGTGGACGAGGTCGAGCAGTTCGGGCGTGGTGGGCGCGGCGCCGTCCACCTTCACCGTGGTGAGGAGGGGCTCGGCCTGGCGCTGCGCGGAGGAGCGGAGGGGGCCGCGTTTGAGCGCGCCGCCTCCGGCCAGGTACGCGCGGAGGTCATGGGCGGCCGCGGCGAGGCCGCGCAGGTCCGCGTCGCCGGGGAGTTCGATCCGGTGGCCGCCGATCTCCGCCAGGGCGCCTTCGGCCCATTCGGCGCGGGCCGTCATCTCGCCGACCCGCGACCAGATGAGCGGACGGCGATCGGCGAAGGCGTCGCCGAACGCCTGGGCGGCGAGGTCGGCGGCGTTCCAGCCGCCCGGGTCGCCGTCCAGGCCGAGGTCGCGGAGGGCGGAGGCGACGATGGAGGCGTTGCCGTCGAGGCGGGCGAGGAAGGTGACGTCGGTCTCGCGGAGGCGCTGGGACAGGTCGGTCTTGGAGCGTTCGGCGCGTTCGGCCGCCGCGGTCTCCGCCTCGATCAGCGTGCGGACGTAGGCGGAGCTGGGCAGCGCGCCCGGGTCGACGTCGCGCTGCTCCTTGCGGGCCTTGCGTTCGGGGGTCTCCTCCGCGAGGAGGACGACGAGCTCCGCGGCCTCGGACCGGGAGATCGGCGGGCTGGGCGGCATCTCGGGCCGGATCGGCATCCACGCCAGGTCCGGCGACTCGGCGCGAAGACGTTCGCGCCGGTCTCCGGTGTCCTGGCCGGCGCTCTCGCGGAGGCGCCGGCCGATCTCGGTGACGTACCGGGCGGCGGCCTTCTCCCGCTCCGCCAGCTCGTCCAGGTCGGGGGCGTCGCCGCCGACGATCTCGTCCGCCGCGGCGCCGGCCGCGGCCGGGTCGGCGACCGCGAGATCCGCGATGCCGGGCGGGAGCGCCGCCCGCAGCGCGTCCGACGCGGTGGCGCCGGACGTGGCGACCAGCACCCGGTGGCCGCGGGTGAGCAGGCCGGCGAGCAGGTCCGGGACGGTCTCGGGCGCACGTTCGGGCACGTGCATGACGTGCGCCTTCCTGGCCGGCGACACGAGCCGCGCGAACCCCTCGGGCACGCCGCCGGACAGGTGGTCGAGCAGCGTGGCGTGGTAGTCGGCGACGGCACGGTGGCCGGCGGGACGGACGACGAGGGCGGGCGCGAGCCGCAGGCACGGGACGGGCGACGGGGCGTCCGCGCCGGGCGCCCAGTCCTCGCGGTAGTCGGCGGGCGTGTGCAGCGCGGCGGAGCACCAGGTGCGCAGGACGTCCTTCACCGAGGCGTTCAGCCCGAACCCGTGCCCCGCCCGCACCGCGTCCGACACCCGGTCCGCGGGCCGGTAGCCGGGATGGCCGGACAGCAGGTCCCGGTCGCGCAGGCTCGTGCGCCCGGCGAGGACGACGTCGACGCGTTCGGTGCGCTCGTCCACCACGATCCGCACGGGCGTGTTCAGCAGGTGGTCGTGGACGGCGGGGCGCCAGGCGAGCAGGCCGGTGGCGAGCACCACCTCCCGCCCCGCCAGGTCGCGCAGGATCCGGTACCAGTTGCGCAGTGCGAGCCAGCCGTCGAACTCGTCCAGCACGACCGGGGGCGTCAGCGGGATGACCGGCACGCTGAACAGGACCTCGCCGGGGCCCGCGTCCGTCTCGACGTAGACGTCGCCGGGCAGCTCCGCGAGCCAGTGGACGTGGTCGTGCCCGGCCAGGTCGCGGGACGGGCGCCGGCGGGCCCGCGCCAGATCGCGCAGGAACCGCAGCAGCCGCGCCGCGTGCTCGGACTCGCGCGCGGACTCGTCCACGCCCCCGGCCGGTTCAGGCACCGCGGCTCCTTCCCTTCCCACGGGGGAACGAACCTTCACATCACCGGCCGTCCGCCCGGGCGGAGCCCTGGCGCTCGGCCGGACGGCGAAGGTCCGATGGTGGTGCCACGATCTAACACCTCCGGGCGGGCCCGGCCAAGCGCTATCAATGATCTTGCGGTCAGCGGGTGCCCGCCAGGTGGCGGTCCTCGTTCGGCATCATCACCCAGAGCACGAGGTAGACGACGAACTGCGGACCCGGCAGCAGGCACGACAGCACGAACAGCAGCCGGACGGTCCCGGCGGACATGCCGAACCGGCGCCCGAGACCGGCGCAGACGCCTGCGATCATCCGGTTGCCGCGTGGTCGAATGAGGCCGTTCATGGGTTCTTCTCTCCCCGAATCGCCGAGCCGTGAACGTGGTCGCGGTCGTCGCGTCCACGTTCTCCACGCTACGAACCGGACCGCGGCGCCACATCCACCGTCCGGACTGTTCCGGTCCCCTACCGCGGGATTAGGGGATCATCCCTAGGGGTTCGCTCCGGCGAGGTCGCTCTTCCGGGGGACCATCCGGACCCCGCGAGGTCAGGCGGCGTTGTGGTCGGCGACGAGTTTCGGGAGGGCGGCCAGGTCGTCCAGGACGAACAGGCAGCCGCGCAGCGCCTCGTCGTCCCGCTGGATGTGGCCCCACGGGCCGCGCCGCAGGAACGCCGCCTGCATCCCGAAGGCCAGCGCCGGCCGGATGTCGTTGTCGATGCGGTCCCCCACGTACAGGACGCGGTCGGGCAGGACGTCCGCGAGCTGCGCGCAGCGCTCGAAGAACTCCTGCGCCGGCTTCTGGACGCCCCACACGTCGGAGATCCCGACGACGTCGGCGTCCAGTCCGAGCGCCGCCATCTGCGCGGCGGCCTCCACGGGCTGGTTGCCCGCGATCCCGACGTAGAGTCCCTGGCCGCGCAGCCCGGACAGGCAGGCCCGCGCGTCCGGGTACAGGTCGTCCGCCCCGAACCCGTTGGGCACGCCCGCCGCCGCGCGCCTGCGCTCCTCCTCCGCCAGGTCGAACCCCGGCCGGAAGTAGTCGAGGAGGTCCCTATGGGTGCCGCCCGTCGCGAGCAGCGCGCCCAGCTTGGCGAGGAACGTGTGCCTCGGCACGCCGAGCCAGTCGGCCCAGCGCCCGTAGATCTCTCCTTCGTTGATCAGCGTCTCCCCGATATCGAGGAAGACGGCCTGGACGGGGCGGGGGGTGTGGAGGTCTCCGGTCACGGGCCGACCAGGTCGACCGTCGCGCCGGGCGCGATGCGGGTGAACTCCTTGCCGATGTCCTTGCCGGCGCCCGCGAGGAAGTTGTTCATGACGTTGACGCCGATGTCGTTGAGCAGGCCGTCGTGGATGGCGAAGGCGCGTCCGGGGTCGACGGCCCGCGCGTAGTGGTAGAGGTCGGCGACCTTCATCCAGGGCGCGTTGCCCGGCAGGCACAGGGTCGGGACGGGCTCGGACGGGACGGTGAACGCGTCGCCGGGGTGGAAGACCTCGCCGTCCAGCATGAACCCGACGTTCGGGATCGGCGGCAGATCGGGGTGCAGGATCTCGTGGTCCTCGCCGTAGACGTGGACGTCGAATCCCGCGACCGTGACGGCGTCGCCGTGGCCGACCTGGTGGACGCGCCCGCCGAGGTCGGCGAGGGACTCGGCGACGACGCGGGACGTCCACACCTCCAGCGCGGGACGCTCGGCCATCGCGGCGCGGAGGGCGTCGGCGTCGAAGTGGTCGAAGTGCTCGTGGGTGATCAGGACGGCGTCGGCGGAGGCGAGGGCGCCGGACGCCTCGCTGAACGTGCCGGGGTCGATGACGACGGTGCGGTCGTCCTTGGTGATCTGGACGCAGGCGTGTCCGAGCTTGGTGAGGCGCATCGGGCGATTTTTTCACGCCGGGCGCCCGCGCCCATTGACCGCCCCCGCACCCGTTGATAGAACACGTTCTAATTCGGGGCGCGATCCGGCGCAAGGAGGCGGCGATGCCCGTTCCCGACCAACGTGACTCCGAGCTGACCCGGCACAGTCTGGCGGACTGGCTCGGCCGGCACCTGCCCGGCGTCCGGATTCCGCACGTGGACACCCCGCAGACCAGCGGCTTCTCCAACGAGACCCTGATGTTCGACGCCGAGTGGACCGACGAGGACGGCACGCCGCACCGGGAGGCGTTCGTGGCGCGGGTCGCGCCGGTGAAGTACCAGATCTTCCCCGAGCCGCGGTTCGCGGAGCAGTACCGGCTGATGCGGATCCTGCACGAGCGCACGTCCGTCCCGGTGCCCCCGATCCGCTGGTACGAGCCGTCCGAGGACGTGCTGGGCGCCGCGTTCTTCGTGATGGGGCGCGTCGACGGCCGCGTCCCGACCGACATGCCGCCGTACCACATGGACGGCTGGGTGACCGAGGTCGCGCCGGACGAGCGGTCCGCGATGTGGTGGTCCACGCTGGAGATCCTCGCGGACGTGCACCGGCTGGACGTCCGCGAGCTGGACCTCGGCTTCCTCGACCAGCCGGCCTGGGGCGCCTCCGGCCTCGACCAGCGGCTCAACTACTACGAGCACTACCTGCACTGGGCCTACAAGGGGCCGCAGGAGACGGCGCTCAAGGCCCTGGACTGGCTGAAGGCCAACCGCCCCGACGAGCCGGACGACCCCGTCGCGCTCTGGGGCGACGCCCGCATCGGCAACGTGATCTTCCAGGCGGGCGCTCCGGCGGCCGTCCTCGACTGGGAGGGGGCGGTGCTCGGCGCCCCCGAGGAGGACCTCGCCTGGTTCATGTTCCTCGACCGCCACCACTGCGAGGGCGTGGGCGCCGCGCGGCTCGACGGCTTCCCGTCGTACGCCGAGACGATCGCGCGCTACGAGGAGCTGCTCGGGCGCCCGATGCGGAACATGGCGTACTACGAGATCCTCTCCGGCTTCAAGTTCTCGGTGGTCATGGCCCGGATCGGGCAGGCGATGATCGACTTCGGCTGGATCGACGAGACCGCCGACTTCCCCTACAACAACAACTGCACGCAGCTGCTCGCGCGCATCATGAGAGGAGAGCCGTGACGCTCTCGCCCCTCGACGACTATCCGGTCCACCAGGCACCCGAGGTGATGCGGCACGTCACGACGTCCGACCGCAACTTCTACGACCGCTACTACTTCAACGTCCACCCCTGCTCCGACGAGATGATGATGCTCATCGGGATCGGGCAGTACCCGAACCTCGGGGTCATGGACGCGTTCGCGGTCGTCCGGCGCGGCCCGGCGCACAAGGTCGTCCGGGCGTCCCGCGAGCTGGGCGCCGACCGCATGGACACCACGGTCGGCCCGTTCCGCGTGGAGGTGATCGAGGGCCTGAAGCGACTCAGGGTCGTCCTGGACGAGAACGACCCCGTCACAAGCGAACACGGGCTGGCGTTCGACCTCACCTGGGAAGGGGCGATCCCCGCCACGCTGGAGCCCCCGCACTACCTGCGCTGGCAGGAACGGGTCATGTTCGACTCACGGCGCATCGCGCAGACCGGCCGCTGGACGGGCACCATCACGGTCGACGGCGAGACCATCGACGTCACTCCCGACCATTGGTGGGGCTCCCGGGACCGCTCCTGGGGCATCCGCCCCGTGGGCGAGCCGGAACCGCCGGGCATCCAGGCCAACAACGCGGGGACGTTCTACTGGCTGTACACGCCGATGCAGTTCGAGGACCACTCGATCCTCTGCATCGTCCAGGAGGACGAGAAGGGGCGCCGCGTCCTGGAGGAGGCCACCCGGGTCTGGCCCGACCGCGAACCCGAGTACCTCGGGCGCCCCGAGTACATCCCCGTGTACGCCGAAGGCACCCGCGAGGTCGTCACCGCCACGCTCCGGTTCGCTCCGCCCGGCGGCGAGGCGTTCGAGATCCGCGCGACGCCGATCCTGCCCGTCCACCTGATGGTCGGGACCGGCTACGGGCTGGAACCCGACTGGAAGCACGGCATGTACCAGGGGCCCGACCTCAAGGTGCAGGGCGTCGCCTACGACACGCGCAAGCCCGACGACGCCGCCCGCATGTGGGGCATGGTCGACGCGGTCGGACGCTACGAGTACGCGGACGGCGCCCAGCCGACGGACGCCGCGACCGGCTACGGCCTCTATGAGTACTGGGCGCTCGGCCCCCACCCGTCCTTCCCGGAGTGAGGGCCCGTGGTGAGGGCCCGTGGTGAGGGCCCGTGGTGAGGGCCCGTGGTGAGGGCCCGTGGTGAGGGAGCGTCGTGAGGGAGCGTCGTGAGTGATCGGCACCGCCGCCGGTCTGGAAGACTTGCGGTCGTGACGACCCCGCCC
>NZ_SMKH01000363.1 GCF_004348515.1 Actinomadura sp. KC345
GCCCCGCGAGCGCCGCGGGCGCGAGCGGCTCACGCCGCCGTCGTGGCTGGCCCTGATGTTCCTGCTGCCGGCGCTGCTGCTGCTCGGGTTCCTCGTCGTGTACCCGATCGTCTACTCGGTGATCCGCAGCCTCTTCGACGCCTCGGGCGGCACGTTCGTCGGCGCGGACAACTACGTCGGGGTCTTCCAGGGGCGCGACAACCTCATCGCGGTGCGCAACACCGCGATCTGGGTCGTGGTGGCGCCGACCGTGGTGACCATCGCCGGCCTGCTGTTCGCCGTCCTCACCGAGCGGGTCCGGTGGGCGACGGCGTTCAAGCTGGTGGTCTTCATGCCGATGGCGATCTCGTTCCTCGCCTCCGGCGTGATCTTCCGGATGGTGTACCAGCAGGACCCCGAGCAGGGCGTGGCCAACGCCGCGATGGTCGCGATCCACGACACGTTCGCCAAGGACACGAGCTATCCGGGCGCCGGCACCCGCGGCGGCGGCGAGCAGCCGGTGCGCGAGGAGGCCGGCGGTGTCGTCACGGTCGGCTCCTTCTCCGCCGGGCAGAGCGCGCTCGTGCCGCTGGTGAAGGTCAAGCCGGAGTACCTGCCGCAGGACGCCGAGCCCGCGGCGCCGCCGCCGGCGGCGGAACCCGGGCGGCTGAGCGGGACGGTCTGGTTCGACTTCACCAAGGGCGGCGGCGGGAGGCCGAACGCCGTGGACGGGAGCGAGAGCGGGCTGCCCGGCGTCAAGGTCGAGGCGGTGCGGGGCGGCGAGGTCGTCGCCACGGCCACCACGAACGCCGACGGCACGTTCACGATGGCGGACGTGCCCGACGGGACGTACACGATCCGGCTGCCCGCCGGGAACTTCACCGAGGCCTACCGGGGCGCGGAGTGGCTCGGCGGCACGCTGGTCACGCCCGCGATCATCGTGTCGTACCTGTGGGTGTGGTCCGGGTTCGCGATGGTGCTGATCGCCGCCGGGCTCGCCGCCATCCCGCGCGACGCGCTGGAGGCCGCCCGCGTGGACGGCGCCACCGAATGGCAGGTGTTCCGGCGGGTGACGATTCCGCTGCTCATGCCCGTCCTGATGGTCGTGGTGGTCACGCTCACCATCAACGTGCTGAAGGTCTTCGACCTCGTGTACATCATCGGCGGCGGCGATCCGAAGGCCAGCGTGCTGGCGCTGGAGATGTGGACCGAGTCGTTCGGCGGCGGCAACGACCAGGGCGCCGGCAGCGCCATCGCCGTGCTGCTGTTCGTGCTCGTCGTGCCCGCCATGCTGTTCAACATCCGGCGAATGCGGCAGGAGCGAACATGAGCACCGCGGACAAGGCCGCGACGGCGGCGCCCGGGACGGGTGCCGCGAACGGCGCGGCGGGGTCGCCGCGGCGGGGCCCGGCCGCCCGGATCGTCGGCCGCCTCGGCGGCGGCGCGGTGCAGGGCGTGCTGGTCCTGATCGCGCTGTTCTGGCTGGTGCCGACGCTCGGGCTGCTGGTGGCGTCGCTGCGCTCCAACGAGGACAACGCCGCCGGCGGATGGTGGAACGTGTTCACCGAGCCGGCGCAGCTGACCGCCGAGTCCTACTCGGCGCTGCTCGACAAGGGCGACTTCGTCGACTCGTTCTGGAACACCGTGCTGATCACCGTCCCGTCGACGGTGCTGGTCGTGGCGATCGCCTCGCTGGCCGCCTACGCGTTCGCCTGGATGGAGTTCCCCGGCCGGGACTGGCTGTTCCTGCTGGTGGTCGCGCTGCTGGTGGTGCCCGTCCAGGTGGCGCTGATCCCGGTCGCCAAGCTGTACGGGCGCATCGAGTTCGGCGGGTTCCAGATGTTCGGGTCCATCACCGGCGTGGTGCTGTTCCACGTCGCGTTCGGGCTGCCGTTCGCGATCTTCCTGCTGCGCAACTTCTTCGCGGCGATCCCTCGGGACCTCCTGGAGGCGGCGCGGATGGACGGCGGCTCGGAATGGACGATCTTCCGGCGGGTCATCTTCCCGCTGGGCGGCCCGGCGATCGCCTCGCTCGGCATCTTCCAGTTCCTGTGGGTGTGGAACGACCTGCTGGTCGCGCTGGTGTTCGCCGACACCGAGGCGCAGCCGATGACCAAGTGGCTGCAGTCGCAGATGCGGCAGTTCACCGGCAACATCGACATCCTGGCGCCCGGCGCGTTCCTGTCGCTGATCATCCCGCTGGCGGTGTTCTTCGCCTTCCAGCGGTACTTCGTGCAGGGCGTGCTCGCCGGCTCGGTGAAGTGAGGGCGTCCCCGCGGAGCGGGGCCTGCCGGTGAGCGGTGCCCACGGCCCGCGCGGGCCGTGGGCACCGCCGTCCGGCGGTGGGTCTGGTCAGGCGGACTTGTCGAGCGAGGGCGAGTCCGGCGCGGTGTGCCGGGGCGCGGCGTCCGGGTGGCCGATCGCCAGGCCGCTGGCCGGGTCGAAGAAGTGCAGCCGGCGGGTGTCGACGGCGAGTTCGACGTCCTGGCCCGGGCGGACGTGCGAGCGGGAGTTGACCCGGGCCGTCCACAGCGCCTTGTTGTCGATCAGCGGGATCGCCATGTCCTCCTCGCCCTCGGCGGCGTCGGAGGCCAGGTCGGCGGTGTCCTTGTGCTCGACCGGCGGGGCGTCGATGGTGAAGATGACGTTGATCTCGCTGCCGAGCTCCTCGGTGACGCTGCTGCGGACCGCCATCGGCGCCCACTCGGGCTTGGCGTGCGCGGCGTCCTCGAAGTCCGACGGGCGGACGCCGAGGACGACCTCGTCGCCGACGTAGTCCCGCAGGGCCGGCCGGTCGTCCAGCACGGAGGCCGGCACCGGCAGCGTGAAGCCGGCGAAGGACACCTGCGCGCCCCCGTCGCCGGAGGTCAGCCGGGCGGTCACGAAGTTCATCGCGGGGGAGCCGATGAAGCCCGCCACGAACAGGTTGACGGGGTTGTCGAACAGCCGCTGCGGGGTGTCGACCTGCTGAAGCCGGCCGTCGCGCAGCACGCACACGCGCGAGCCGAGCGTCATGGCCTCGACCTGGTCGTGGGTGACGTAGACGGTGGTGACTCCGAGCCGCTCGTGCAGCTGGCTGAGCGAGGCGCGCATGGAGACGCGGAGCTTGGCGTCCAGGTTGGACAGCGGCTCGTCCATCAGGAACGCCTGCGGCTCGCGGACGATCGCGCGGCCCATCGCGACGCGCTGCCGCTGCCCGCCCGACAGCGCGGCGGGCTTGCGCGACAGGTACTGCTCCAGGCCGAGCATCTTGGCGGCCTCGCGGACCTTCTGCTTGATCTCCGACTTCGGCGTGCCGCGCAGTTTCAGGCCGAACGCGAGGTTCTGCTCGACGGTCATGTGCGGGTACAGCGCGTAGTTCTGGAAGACCATCGCGATGTCGCGGTCCTTGGGAGCGAGGTCGTTGACGACCCGGTCGCCGATGGAGATCTTCCCGCCGGTGATCTCCTCCAGGCCGGCGATCATCCGCAGCGCGGTGGACTTGCCGCACCCGGACGGGCCGACCAGCACCATGAACTCGCCGTCGCGGATCTCCAGGTCGAGGCCGTCCACGGCCTTGACGCCCCCGGAGTACACCTTGTCGACCCGATCCAGCACGATCTTGGCCATCGCAACCCTCCCATGGAAACGTTTCCATCGAGCCCTGTCGAACAGGGTTTTTATTGCACTGCTGGGAGTAAACATGATGGAAACGTTTCCATGGGAGGGTTGCATGTGAGAGGGTGGCCGGAAACCGGGCGGGGAGGGGCGGTCGGCTCGATGGCGCAGCGGCGGTCGGCGACGATCAAGGACGTGGCGGCCTCGGCGGGCGTGGGCATCGCGACGGTGTCGCGGGTCTTCTCCGGCGGCGGCTCGGTCAGCGCCGCCACCCGCGAGCGGGTCCTGGCCGCCGCCCGAGACCTGGACTACCGGCCGAGCGCCCTCGGCCGCGGCCTCAAGCTGCGCCGCAGCGGCGGCATCGGCCTGATCGTCCCCGACGTCACCGACCCGTTCTGCGCCGAGCTGATCGCGGGCGTGCTCGCCTGCGCCCGCACCCTCGGCGAGCACGTGATCGTGGACGCCGCGCACGGCGACCCGTCCCGCGAGGCCGAGATCGTCGAGCGGCTGGTGGAGCAGCGCGTCGACGGCGTCATCGCCCAGCCCGCCGGCACCGAGGCCGACTGGCGCGGCGCCGCCCGCGTGTGCTCCAGCGTCGTGTTCGCCGGCCGCGCGCTGCCGGGGACGCCGCAGATCCCGGCCGTCCTCGCCGACGACGCGGGCGGCGTGCGGTCGCTGACCGAGTACCTCGCCGGGCTCGGGCACCGCCGCATCGGGTTCCTCGGCGCCGCCCCCGGCAGCCCGTCGCGGGTGCGGGAGGACGCGTTCCGCGCCACCCTCGCCGGGCTCGGCGTGCCGGTGGAGGAGGACCTGGTCGTCGCCGCCCGCCCGGTCGGCGACGCCGCCTACGCGGCCGCCGCCGGGCTGCTGCAGCGCCGCGACGACGTCACCGCGGTCCTCGCCGCCGGGCACCTGCTCGGCGAGGCCGCCGTGCTGGTGGCCCGCGAGCTGGACCTGCGGGTCCCCGCCGACGTGTCGATCGCCATGGTCGACGACGTCGCCTGGGCGGAGCTGTGCGACCCGCCGCTCACCGCCGTCGCCCGGCCCGCCCGCGACATCGGCTACCGCGCCTGCGAGATGCTGCTGCGCGAGCCCGCCCGCCGGGGCAGGGGAGGGCCCGTCCTGCTGGCGACCGAGCTCGTCGTGCGCGGCAGCTGCGGCCCGCTGCGCACCGCCCGGCGCTAGCGGCGGCGCGGGCGGCCGCGGAAACGGGTCCCGAGCACCGCCCCGGGCACGCTAGATTTCCCGCGTGGAGGAGATCGATCGTCAGATCATGGCGCTGCTGGCCGGCGACGGGCGCATGAGTTTCACCGACCTCGCCAAGGAGACCGGCCTGTCGGTGTCGGCGGTGCACCAGCGCGTCCGGAGGCTGCAGAAGCGCGGGGTCATCCTGGGTTTCGCGGCGCAGCTGGACAGCCGGCAGATCGGGCTGCCGCTGACCGCGTTCGTGTCGATCAAGCCGATCGACCCGGCTGCGCCCGACGACGCCCCCGACCGCCTCGCCCATCTCGACGCGATCGAGGCGTGCCATTCGGTCGCGGGGGAGGAGAGCTACATCCTCAAGGTGCGGGTCGGGTCGCCGAACGAGCTGGAGGACCTCCTCCAGCAGATCCGCGCCGCCGCGAACGTGGCGACGCGCACCACGGTCGTCCTCAGCACCCCCTGGGAGTCCCGCCGCCCGCCGCTCTGAGCCCGGCCACGCCTCCGTGAGGGACCGGCTCCGTCACGGGGCGGTGACGATGAAGCTGGCGTTGCCGAAGCCGACCTCGTCGCCGGGGCGGACGCGGGCCGGGCCGGTCAGCCGCCACCCGTTGACGCGTGTGCCGTTCATCGACCCGAGGTCGGAGATCATCCAGCCCTCGTCGGCGCGGTAGATCTCGGCGTGGAACCGGGAGACGGTCAGGTCGGTGAGGATGAACTGGCAGCCGGGCGCGCGGCCGACCACGATGCGCTTCAGGTCGCCGGGCGGCAGCATGAACCGCGGCAGCCGCGGGGCGCGCCAGGCCGCCTCCACGCGCGCGGTCACCTGGGACACCGAGGAGATGATGCCGGTCAGGCGCCGTACGACGCGCCCGGCGGGCGGCAGGTCGTGCACGATGTCGGCCAGCTCGGCCCGGCTGCGGGCCTGCAGGACCTGGTCGACGCGGCGCTCGAACGTCTCGTTCGACATGCGGCCCTCGGCCACACGGTCGCCGAGGACGCGCAGAATCCGGTCCCGTTCCGTGTCGGACGCTCTCACCGGGAACGAGGGCTGACCGTCCATATCCGTGAAGTATCCAGTCCCCATCGTCGGCTTGTCCAGAAAAGGACCTCGGCGGGGAACGGGTGATCGCCCTCACCCGCCCCCCACCGTCTTCGACGGCCGCCGGCCCGCGAAAGTTCGCGGTGTGTTCAGGGACCGGCCCGGCGCGGCCCGGTCAGGACGACAGGAGGTCGCGGGCGATGTGGGTGACCTGGATCTCGTCGGTGCCGGCGTAGATCTGGAACGACTTGGCGTCCCGCGCGAGCTGCTCGACGCGGTACTCGCTCATGTAGCCGTTGCCGCCGAACAGCTGCACGGCCTCCTGCGCGACCTCGCTGGCGGCCTGCGCCGAGTACAGCTTCATCGCCGAGGCCTCCGCGAGCGTGGGGGTCCGGCCGGCGCGCTGCATCTCGATGTGCCGGAACACCAGGTTCTGGACGTTGAGCCGCGCGACCTCCATCTTGGCCAGCTTCAGCTGGATGAGCTGGTAGTCGCCGATCCGCTGCCCCCACAGCTCGCGGGTCTTCGCGTACTCGACCGACAGCCTCAGGCACTCCTCGATGACGCCGAGCGCCATCGCCGTGACGCCCGCGCGCTCGGTGACGAAGTTCTGCTTGGCGGAGTCCTTGCCGCTGCCGGAGCCGGAGGCCAGCAGCCGGTCGGCGCCCGCGCGGACGTCGTCGAGGAACAGCTCGCCGGTGGGGGAGGAGTGCAGCCCCATCTTGCGCAGCGGCCTGCTCTGCTCCAGGCCCTCCATGCCGCTGTCGAGGACGAACGTGAGGATCTCGCGGTCGCGCGCTTCCCGCCCGTCGTCGAGCTTGCAGTAGAAGACGATCGTGTCGGCGTAGGGGCCGTTGGTGATGAAGGTCTTGCTGCCGTTGATGACGTACTCGTCGCCGACCTTCCTCGCGGTGGCCTGCATCCCGCCGAACGCGTCGGAGCCGGAGCCGGGCTCGGTGATGGCCCAGGCGCCGACCTTCTCCATCGTGAGCAGGTCCAGGGCCCAGCGCTCCCGCTGCTCGGGCGTGCCGCGCTTCATGATCGTCCCGGCGGCGAGGCCGAGGCCGACGCCCATCGCCGAGACCAGGCCGGGCGCGACCTTGCACAGTTCGATGACCGGCAGCATGGACATCGCCGCGCTGCCGCCACCGGGGCGGTCCGCGTCCC
>NZ_SMKH01000364.1 GCF_004348515.1 Actinomadura sp. KC345
AGGTGATCCCGACCCCGGCGACCAGCCCGATCAGCGCCAGCGCCACCAGCGCGGCCGGGTCAAGCCCCGCCATCGGCCCGGCTCAGCGCGACGACGGCGAGGGGGAAGGCGAGGACGGCGAGGGGGAAGGCGAGGACGGCGGCGGCGGTTCGGGCGGGGCCAGCGCGCCGGACAGGAACAGCGTGGTCGCCGACGCGCTGGCCTCCTCCACGCTCAACCGGTGGCGGATCACCCGCGACACCACGCCCTCCAGCAGGCTGAAATACAGCTCGGCCAGGGTGTGGACGGGCAGATCGCACCGGAACGCCCCGCTGGCCACGCCGCGCTCGAACACCGCCTGCAGCGGCGCCGCGAGCTGCCGCTCCATCCGCCGCGCCTCCCGGGGCGTCTTCTCGAACAGACCGAGAGCCCGGTAGCGCCCGGTCGCCGCGATCGTCGCGCGCGTCATCCTGGCCACCGCCTCCTCGATCGGCACCGAGTCCAGCCGCGCGTCGGCGAGCCTCTCGGTCATGTCCGCCAGCGCCGCCTCGTAGAGGGCGTACAGCAGCGCGTCCCGGTTGGGGAAGTACCGGTACAGCGTCGCCCGCGCCACCCCCGCCGCCTGCGCGATGTCGGTCATGCTCACCGACGCGCCCCGCTCGGCCAGCACCGAGGCGGCCACGTCGAGGATTCCGGCCCGCACATGGTCGCGCAAGATCATGTTCCTGCTCATCGCGCGGAACGCTACATCACCGTCGCACCACTCGACACCGTGTTTCCGCGGAGAGACAGCATGTCTTACCGGCCCCCGCCGACCGCGAGGCGGTGCCCGCCGAGCCTCACCGAGACGGCGGACCGGCCGGCGTCGGCGGTCACCGCACTAGGGCGGCGGGATCGGGACCTCGATGTGGCCGGGTGCGCCGCGCCGCAGCGTCGCGCGGCCGGCGGTGGCCTGCGCGGCCCACGCCTCGAACTCCTCCAGGTCGGCGACGGGGACGGCGACGTCGGTCTCCACGCCCTGCCCGTAGCGGACGCCGGCGGGCTGCGTCCCGCGGGCGTGCAGGTCGCCGAGGAACCGTCCGGCCAGCGCGTGGTCCACGCCCACGGTGACCGTCACGGTCGGGCGCAGCTCCACCACTCCGACCGCGTCGACGGCGCCGGCGACCGCCTGCGCGTAGGCGCGCACCAGGCCGCCCGCGCCGAGCTTGACGCCGCCGAAGTGGCGGGTGACGACCGCGGCGGTGCCGGTCAGGCCGCGGCGGGTCAGCACCTCCAGCATCGGGACCCCCGCCGTCCCGGGCGGTTCGCCGTCGTCGCTGCTCTTGGCGATCTCGCCGTGCTCGCCGACCACGTAGGCGGTGCAGTTGTGGGTGGCGTCGCGGTGCGCGCGGCGGTGCCGGGCCAGGAAACGCACGGCCTCGGCCTCGTCGGCGGCGCGGGCGAGCGTGCAGACGAAACGGGACTTGCGGATCTCCAGCTCCCGGGAGCCCGCCTGTTTGATCGTGCGCATGGTCGTCACCGAGTGTAGGCCCCGCCCCGCGCGGGCCTCGGCGGCGCCCTCCGGAGCCGGCCGGTTTGACGGCGTGCGCCGCCGGGCGGCAGCGTGGCGTGATGCATGCATTGGACCACCTGTACCGCCGCTGGCTGTTCGAGGTGTGGACCGGCGACTTCGGCGTCACCGAGCAGATCCTCGCCCCCGACTTCACCGGCCACTGGCCGAACCTGGAGGTGCACGGCCCCGCGGAGGCCGCCGAGCAGGTCCGCCGGTCACACGAGTACTTCACCGGCGTCCGCACCACCCTGGACGTCGGGCCCGTCGTCGAGGGCGACGGCGGCGACGGCATGGTCGCCGCCGGATGGAGCTTCCACGGCGCCTACCGCGGCGGCATCCCCGGCGCCACCGCCGAGCCCGGCACGCCCGTGTCGTTCCGCGGCCAGGACATCTTCCGGGCGCGGGACGGCAGGCTCGCCGAGTACTGGGTCGTCTCCGACGCCCTGGGCATGATGGCCGCCTCGGCGCGCTCGGCTGACGCGCCCCCGCCGCCCCCCGGGGCTCCCGGGGCCGGTCAGACCAGGTCGATCAGGTCGACGATGGAGGGCACGATGCGGTTGGGGCGGAACGGGAACCGGGCGATCTCGTCCTCGCCGGTCACGCCGGTCAGCACCAGGATCGTCTCCAGCCCCGCCTCGACGCCGGCGACGATGTCGGTGTCCATGCGGTCGCCGATCATCGCGGTGCTCTCGCTGTGCCCGCCGACCCGGTTCAGCGCCGTGCGCATCATCAGCGGGTTCGGCTTGCCGACGAAGTAGGGCTCCACCCGCGTCGCGCGGGTGATCATGGCGGCGACCGCGCCGCACGCGGGCAGCGAGCCCTCCGGGGACGGGCCGATCGGGTCGGGGTTGGTCGCCACGAACCGCGCGCCGCCCTCGATCAGCCGGATCGCCCGGGTGATCTGGGAGAAGCTGTAGGTGCGGGTCTCGCCCAGCACCACGTAGTCGGGGTCGATGTCGGTCAGCACGAACTCGGCCTCGTGCAGCGCCGTGGTCAGCCCCGCCTCCCCGATCACGTACGCCGTCCCCTGGGGCCGCTGGTCGGCCAGGAACCGGGCGGTCGCCAGCGCCGACGTCCAGATCGCCTCGGCCGGCACCGACAGGCCCGCCGCCGCCAGCCGCGCCGACAGGTCCCGGCGGGTGTAGATCGAGTTGTTGGTCAGGACCAGGAACGGCTTGCCGGACGCCGACAGCCGCCGGATGAACTCCTCCGCCCCGGGGACGGGACGGCCCTCGTGCACCAGGACGCCGTCCATGTCCGAAAGCCAGTAATCGATCGGCCCGCGCTCGCTCATGTCCCCATTGTCGCAGGCAGGGATCTTCACTCGGACCGCACCGCGGGACGCCCGGCCGGGCGCGCACGGCGCCGCGCGGGCGTTGACCTGCGAGTGACGCGGATCATAGATTTTCGGGGACGGCGCACCGAATCGTGTTCGGCGACGGGGCCGCGCGGCGGTGCGCCGCGACCCCGCGGGAGGCGCGCAGTGCAGGACCAGCAGGTGCACGACCAGCAGGTGCAGGACCAGGGGTTGCCGGCCGTCGCCGAGGTCAGGGCGGCGATGACGGCGCCGGGGCAGCTGTTCGAGATGGACGAGGCCGACGTCCGCGGCACGCGGATCCGCGTGTGGAAGAACGCGCCGCCCACCCTCCGCGACATCCTGGAGCTCTCCCGCGCCCACGGCGACGTCCCGTACCTGGTCTACCAGGACGACCGGGTCGGCTTCGCCGACCACTACGCGCGGGCCGCCGCGTTCGCGCGCCGCCTCATCGACCGGTACGGGGTCGCCAAGGGCGACCGGGTCGCGATCGCGATGCGCAACTTCCCCGAATGGTCGGTGGCGTTCTTCGGCGCGGCCGCCGCCGGCGCGGTCGTCGTGCCCTTGAACGCCTGGTGGAGCGCCGCCGAGCTGGAGTACGGCCTCACCGACAGCGGCGCCAGGGTCCTCATCGCCGACGCCGAGCGGGCCGAGCGCCTCGTCGGAGTCCTGCCGGGCCTGGGCGTCCCCTGCGTGGTCGCCCGCGCGGACGGCGCCGTCCCGGCGGGGTGCGAGGCGTTCGAGGACGTCCTCGGCGAGGTGGGCGACCCCGCCGGGGCGTCCCTGCCGGACGTGGCGCTCGACCCCGACGACGACGCCACCATCTTCTACACCTCCGGCACCACCGGGCGCCCCAAGGGCGCCCTGGGCACCCACCGCAACATCACCACCAACCCCGTCAGCCTCGCCTACGGGATCATGTCCGCGGCGGTCCGCGGCGGCGCTGCGCCCGAGGACCTGGCCGTGCCGCAGCGCCGGGTGACGCTGCTCAGCGTCCCGTTCTTCCACGCCACCGGCTGCCACTCGGTGCTGGTGACCAGCGCGCTGCAGGGCGGCACCGTGGTGATGATGTACAAGTGGGACGTCGGCACGGCACTGCGGCTGATCGAGCGGGAGCGGGTCACCGGGTTCGGCGGCGTCCCCACGATGGCGTGGCAGGTGCTGACCTCCCCCGACTTCGACGAGTACGACACCTCCAGCCTCACCGGCGTCAGCTACGGCGGCGCCCCCGCCGCGCCCGCGCTCGTCGACAAGATCAGGGAGCGCCTGCCCGAGCGGGTCCCCGGCAACGGCTACGGGCTGACCGAGACGTCCTCGGTCACCACCTACAACGGCGGCGTCAACTACCTGGAGCGGCCCGACAGCGTCGGCCCGCCCGTCGCGGTCTGCGACGTCAAGGTCGTCGGCCCCGGCGGCGAGGAGGTGCCGGCCGGGGAGGTCGGTGAGCTGCTCATCAGGGGCCCCAACGTCATCAAGGGCTACTGGAACAGGCCCGAGGAGACCGCGCAGGCGTTCGTGGACGGCTGGTTCCACAGCGGCGACCTGGCCCGCCTGGACGGCGACGGCTTCGTCTACATCGTCGACCGCGCCAAGGACATGCTCATCCGCGGCGGCGAGAACATCTACTGCGCCGAGGTCGAGGCCGCCCTCTACGGGCATCCCGCCGTCGCCGACTGCGCCGTCATCGGCGTCCCCCACCAGGTCCTCGGCGAGGAGGTCGGCGCCGTGGTCGTGCTTCGGCCCGGCGCCGACGCCACCGAGTCCGGCATCCGGGGCTTCCTGGGCGAGCGGATCGCCGCGTTCAAGGTGCCGGTCCACTTCTGGTTCCGCGACGAGGCCCTGCCCCGCAACCCCGGCGGGAAGATCCTCAAGACCCGCCTCCGCGAGGAGCTCCTCACCTGACCCGGCGCGTCCCCCGCGCCCGCCCCCCAACGCGCAACGGGGCGCCCCGGGACAGGTCCCAGGGCGCCCCGTTCGGAGCGGCCGGCGTTCAGACGTTGACGCCGAAGTCGGACGCGATGCCCGTCAGGCCCGAGGCGTACCCCTGGCCCACGGCGCGGAACTTCCACTCCGCGCCGTTGCGGTACAGCTCGCCGAACACCATCGCGGTCTCGGTCGAGGCGTCCTCCGACAGGTCATAGCGTGCGATCTCGCTGTTGTCGGCCTGGTTCACCACCCGGATGAAGGCGTTGCGGACCTGGCCGAAGCTCTGCTGGCGGCCGTCGGCGTCGTAGATCGAGACCGGGAACACGATCTTGGCGACGTCGGCGGGGACGGTCGCCAGGTTCACCTTGATCGCCTCGTCGTCGCCCTCGCCCTCACCGGTGAGGTTGTCGCCGGTGTGCTCGACCGAGCCGTCGGGGCTCTTGAGGTTGTTGAAGAAGATGAAGTGCTGGTCCGACAGGACCTTGTTCTCCGCCGAGCACACCAGGGCGCTGGCGTCCAGATCGAAGTCGGTCCCGGTGGTGGTGCGCACGTCCCAGCCCAGACCAACCACGACGGCGGTCAGTCCGGGAGCCTCCTTGCTCAACGAGACGTTGCCGCCCTTGCTCAGACTGACTCCCACTGTGTGTACCTCCGTATCCGGGTGCGGTCACCCGCGCGCGTTCGTCTGTCTTACGGGAAACGGTAGCCACATCGCGCGGGTTCCCCCTCCCGGTTGGCAAAATCACGGCGTGGCGTGCCGATATTCCCAGACCCCGGCCCCGCGCGGCCACCGCGGTCCGGCCGGTCGGGCCGTCACCCGGCGCCGAGGAACGCGGCGGGCGCGGTGATCGCGCCGGGCAGCTCGAACGCGGCCGCCAGTTCCCCGGCCCGCGGCGCCAGCTCGTCGCAGGCCCGCCGCCGCGCCGCCCACAGCTCGTCGAGCATGCCGGGCGGCGCCACGCCCTCGTTCAGCAGGTCGGCGGCGCGGCGGTCCAGGAGGCCGAGGGCGTGCAGGCGCAGCACGGGGCCCAGCGCCGGCGGGCCGGTGTCCAGCGCGGCGGCGCAGATCTCCAGGACGTTGCGGTCGGCGGCCGCCGCCGCGGTCCGCGCGGCCAGGACCAGGTTGCCGTTCCACGCGGTGAACGCGTCCTCGCCGGCCCCGGTCGCGGCCTCCACCCGCGCGGCGAGCCGGTCGCGCATGCGGCGCTCGGTGTCGCGGGCCAGGAACAGCCACACCGCCGGGGAGTCCAGGTCGCCGCCGTCGGGCGGACCGGCGCCCGGGTCGGGCGGGGCGTAGCGGTCCAGGTCGGCCATCGCGCGGGCGGTGTCGTAGAGGATCAGCTCGTTGTCGCCGCCGGCGTTCATGTAGGCGTGCGACAGGCCCCGGTAGGCGTTGAGGCGTTCGACGGCGGCGAACCCGGGCGCGCCGCTGTGCACCCGGCACGCCGACACCGTCTCCTGAGCCTGCGCGGTCGCGGCGGCCTTCAGCAGCGCCAGGTCGCGGTCGACCGCCGACCACGGCGCCCACGCGGTGTCGGGCCCGCCCCCGCCGCCGGCGTCGGCGGAGGTGCGGCGGGTCTGGGCGTGGGCGGCGACGGCGGTGAGCGCGTAGCCGGCCGCCAGCGCGCCCAGCACCGCCTCCTGCTGGTTGCGGTAGTCGGTCAGCGGGCGGCGCGGCGCGAGGCGGCCGAGCGTGGCGCGGCCCGCCGAGTGCGCCAGCAGCATCCCCGCGGACGCGCGCGTGATCGCGGCCGAGGCGGAGATGACGGCCCGCCACACCGCCGGGGCGATCCCCATCGACCGCGTCAGCCGCGCCGCCGGCGACCCGGCCGGATCGTGGAAGACCCCTTCGGCGCCCGTGCCCCCGCCTTCCACGGCCGCGCCGTCGATGGTCGCGCCGTCGCGCAGCCACGCCTCGTAGGGGACGTGCAGGCCGTCCAGGCGCACGGCGGCGTAGTCGACCTGCAGGCCCGTCGTCTCGGGCGCCTCGGTGATCCGCACCCCGGGCGGCACCGAGCCGTCCGGGCCGCGCAGCGGCACCACGAACACGAACACGCCGCGTTCCCGTCCGCCGTGCACGAGGGTGGCGTAGACGGCGGCGGTCTTGGGG
>NZ_SMKH01000365.1 GCF_004348515.1 Actinomadura sp. KC345
ACTATAGGGAGGGTGAACTGGAACTTGAGCAGGTCGTTCGTCGTTTGGGCGAGTGATCTGTTCCAATCGAAGAGGGCCATGAACCACCATCGCTCCACCGGTCCGGTCGCCGCCGACTCGCGGGCGGGTCGTAGTTGATCACCCTGCTCTCACTCCTCCTGGGGGTGGTGGTGATCCTGCTGATCACCGCGCTCACGGGGTACTTCGTCGCCCAGGAATTCGCCTACATGGCGGTGGACCGGCCTCGCCTGCAAGCGCGGGCCGGAGGCGGCGACGGCGCCGCCGGCCGCGCGCTCAGGGTCACCCGCCGCACCTCGTTCATGCTGTCGGGCGCGCAGCTCGGCATCACGGTGACCGGGCTGCTGGTCGGCTACGTCGCCGAGCCGCTGGTCGGCCGCGCCTTCGGCGACATGCTCGGCGGAGCCGGCGTCTCCACCGGCGTCGGCGTCGCGGCGGGCACGGTGCTCGCGCTGGTGCTGTCCACCCTGGTGCAGATGGTGTTCGGCGAGCTGTTCCCCAAGAACCTCGCCATCGCGCGGCCCGAGCCGGTGGCCCGGTCGCTGTCGCGGTCCACGCTGCTCTACCTGAAGGCGTTCGGCTGGCTGATCTGGGTGTTCGACCAGTCGTCGAACCTGCTGCTGCGGATGCTGCGCATCGAGCCGGTGCACGATGTGGAGCACTCGGCGACGGAGCGGGACCTGGCGCACATCGTCGCCGACTCGCGGCGCAGCGGCGACCTCCCGGCGGACCTGTCGATCCTGCTCGACCGCATCCTCGACTTCCCGCGCCGGGACGTCGAGCACGCCATGATCCCCAGGGCGCAGGTCGACACGATGGACGACACCACGGCCGTCGGCGAGGTCAGGAACGCGATGAGCACGGGCCATTCGCGCTACCCCGTCCTGGACGAGGACGAGCACGTGGTCGGCGTGGTGCACATGGACGACGTGCTGACCGCCGCCGACCGCGCGGCCCCGGTCGGGTCGATCATGCGCCCGGCGACGGTCGTCCCCACGCTGATGACGCTGCCGACCGCGCTGGACCGGCTGGCCGCCGACCGCAGCGAGCTGGCCTGCGTGATCGACGAGTTCGGCGGCTTCGCCGGCATCCTCACGCTGGAGGACCTGGCCGAGGAACTCGTCGGCGAGATCACCGACGAGCACGACGCCGACGTCGCCGAACCCGCGGCGCTCGCCGTCGGCGAGGCCTGGATCATCCCCGGCGGCTTCCACATCGACGAGGTCGAGCGCACCATCGACCACCGGCTGCCCGAGGGCGACTACGAGACCATCGCGGGCCTGGTGATCGCCGAGTACGGCGCGCTCCCCGAGGTCGGCACCGAGCTCGACATCGAGCTCCCGCCGGACCCGGCGGACCTCGCGCACAGCGACGAACCTTCCGCACGGTTCGTCCACGCGAAGGTGCTGGAGGTCGACAACCACGTGCCGACGTCCATCCGGCTCCAGGTCGACACCGAACCCCCCGGAGCCGGCGGAGAGGGGACAGACCGATGAGCAACCCCTGGATCGTGCTCGCCGCGACCGTCGCCATCATCGGGCTGAGCGCCTTCTTCGTCGCGGTGGAGTTCGCGCTCATCGCCGCCAAGCGCCACCGGCTGGAGGACGCGGCGCCCAGCAGCCGATCGGCACGGGCGGCGCTGCGCAGCGCCTCGGAGCTGACCGTGCTGCTGGCGGGCGCCCAGCTCGGCATCACGATCTGCACGCTCGCCCTGGGCGCGATCACGAAGCCCGCCGTCCACCACTGGCTCACTCCTCTGATCAGCTCGCTCAGCGCGCCGGACTGGCTGGCGGACGCGGCCGGCTTCGCGCTGGCGCTGGTCATCGTGACGTTCCTGCACCTGGTGGTCGGGGAGATGGCGCCCAAGTCCTGGGCCATCGCCCACCCGGAGCGGTCGGCCACGCTGCTGGCGCTGCCGATGCGCGGCTTCATGAAGATGACCCGGCCCCTGCTGCACGGCCTGAACGAGTGGGCGAACTGGTGCCTGCGCAAGGTCGGCGTCGAGGCCGCCGACCAGGTGGAGGCCGGCCAGGACCCGGACGCCCTGCGCCACCTGGTCGAGCACTCCGCCAACGTCGGCGCGCTGGACGCCGGCTACTCGGCCCAGCTGTCCGAGGCCCTGGACCTGCGGAACCTCCGCATCCGCGACCTGGTCAGGGGCGACACCGAGCCGACCACCGTCGCCCCGGACGCGACCGTCGCCGACGTGCAGGCCGTCGGCCACGCCTCCGGCCACCTGCGCATCCTGGTGCCCGGCCCCGGTACCGCCTGGCAGGTCGTCCACGTGCGGGACACCCTCACCGAACCCGACACGGCCGGGATCTCCCACGTGACCAGGCCGGCCTATGTGCTCGAAGCCGACACCCCCGTCTACGCCGCGATGACGCGGATGCGGGAGACCGGCAACCAGCTGGCCCTGGTCACCGAGGGCGAGACGGTACTCGGCGTCGTCACCATCACCGACATGCTGCGGCGCCTGCTCTACCGGCCCGAGGGCGGCACCCCCGCCCCCGCCGCCTGACCGGCACGTCGGCGTTCGCGCCGGGGTGTATTGCTACTACATCTGTAGCAGCCCGGGTAGGGTCGGGGAGACGGACAACGAGTGGAGGACCGATGCCTTTCTGGGACAAGCTGCGTGAGTCGACCCAGACGATGCAGACGCAGTTGCTCAGTAGGAAGAACGATCTGAAGAGCGGTGCGTTCCGGGACGCGAGCATGGCGATGTGCGCGCTGGTCGCGGCCGCCGACGGGAGCGTGGACCCGTCCGAGCGGCAGCGCACCGCGTCGCTGATCGCCTCCAACGAGGTGCTGCAGAACTTCCCGGCCGACGACCTGCAGCGACGCTTCAACGACTACGTCAACAAGCTGACCGCCGACTTCGACTTCGGCAAGGTCGCGGTCCTGCAGGACATCGGCAAGGCCAAGAAGAAGGCCGACGAGGCACGCGCCGTCGTCCAGATCGGCATCATCATCGGCGGCGCGGACGGCGACTTCGACGACCGCGAGAAGGGCGTCGTCCGCGAGGCATGCCACGCCCTGGGCCTGAACCCCGCCGAGTTCGAACTCTGACCGTCCCGCCCGACGCGTGGCCGCACCGTGGCGGTGCGGCCACAGGATGCTGCGCCTAGGGTGTTCTGGTCTGTCCGTGCCGTAGAGCGGACGACCGGAACAGGGAGACGCGGTGCGCTTTCGGCTGGGCGTGGGCATCCTGTCGCTGATCGCGGGACTGATCGCCGCCGGGTTCGCACTGAGCAACGCCTACGAGGCCGACTCCGCGGAACCCGGCACGGTGACCTGCGGCCACGAGGTCATGGACGACGCGGACCAGAGATGTGTGGAGACCCGGCCAGGGCAGGCCCCGCCTCCTCCGGGTTACCCCGCCGGCGGCCGCTCCTATGAAGAAATGAAAGACGCCGAAGAGCGCACCGCCGTCTCGAAGGCATGGATCTTCGGCGTCGAGGTACTCGGCCTGCTCGGGGTGTTCCTTTCCGTCTGCGGCCTGGTGTTCGTCGCCGGGGCGATCCGGCCACCGGACGGCCCCAACCTGCCGGCCCTCCTCGGCGTCGTCGTCGCCCTCTCGGCCGCCTACGCCCTTGCCCTGTGGCCCGCCCAGGACGATGCGCGAGCCGTCTCCCCGGTGTCACCGGGCATCCTGGGTTTCCTGGGATTCTCCTACTTCCCGCTCGTGGTCGTCGCCGCGGCGGCGGCGTTCACCCTCATGGCGGACAGATGGATGTCCGAACTCTTCCCGCCTGAGCCGGAGTGACGGAACACGCCGCGATGGCGCGCCGGCAAATCCCGCCTCCGGCCGCGCCGTACCTGGCGTGAGGTAGGCGCGGCCGGTGCACCGGGGGGCGTTCTACGCGACCGCGGTCCCCTCAAGCTCGACCATCAAGGTGGGGATCGCCAGCCGGGTCACCCCGAGCATGGTGGTGGCCGGCGCCACTCCGGCGGCGCCCAACCGCGACGCCAGCACGCCGTAGTGCTGGAAGAGCAGGTCGACGTCCGTGGTGTAGACGTTCAGCCGGACGAGGTTCCCGAGCGACATGCCGGCCTCGCCGAGGACGGCCTCCAGGTTGTCGAGGCTCAGCGCCACCTGCGCCGCCATGTCACCGTCGTGCAGGGGCTTGCCGTCGTCGCTCATCGCGGTCTGCCCGGAGCAGTACAGGGTCCGGGTGTGCCCGGAGACCACCTCCCCCTGGTTGAACCCCATCTCCTCCGACCACGTCACCGGGTTGACCGCCGTTCGTTCCATCGCCACGTCAGCTCCATTCGATTCGTCGGGATGTCGTGCCGCTAAGCCTCCCGATAAATCACGACATCCTTGGTCATGTTTTCTGGCAGAGTCGTACGCATGCGCGCTGACCGGCTGGTCTCCCTGGTGCTGCTGCTGCGCCGGCACGGCCGGCTGACCGCGGCCGAGCTGGCGCGCGAGCTGGAGGTGTCCACGCGGACCGTCCTGCGCGACATCGAGGCGCTGTCCGCGGCCGGCGTCCCCGTCTACGCCGAACGCGGCCGGCACGGCGGGTTCGCGCTGCTGCCCGGTTTCCGGACCGAGCTCACCGGACTGAACCACGACGAGGCCCTCGCCCTCCTGGTCGCCGGGTCCGGACGCGGCGACCAGGTGTACGGCCTCGGCTCGGCGCTCGCCTCGGCCATGCGCAAGGTGGTCGACGCGCTGCCCGAGAACCATCGGACCACCGCGAGCGACGCGGCCCGGCGGCTGCTCGTCGAGCCCGAGACCGACCTGCTCTCACGCCGCTTGGTCACCGAGGACGTGCCCGGCACGACGATGATCGAGGTCCGGCGCGCGGTCCTCACCGGACAACGGCTCCGCATCCACTACGCGGCCAGGGGCCAGCCGCCGCGATGGCGCACGGTGGACCCGATCGGCCTGGTCACCGTACGCGACCGGGGCTACCTGCTGGCCACGAGAGACGGCGAGGACCGCACCTACCGCCTGTCGCGGGTCCTGGCCGCCGAGGAACTTCCCGAACCGGCACAGCGCCCGAGCCAGGTCGACCTCGACCGCGCCTGGCAGGAGCGCTGCGCCCGTTTCCTGTCCGGCGACCAGATCGTCGTGCTGGTCCGGGTGCACCCGGCGCGGCGGGAGGATCTGCTGGGCACCGCACTGGCCGTCCGCGCCGAGGACCCCGACGCGGACGGCTGGCTGCGCCTGGAAGTGACCTACCAGGACTCATGGCACGCCGAATGGGCGCTCTGGCAACTCGGCGCGCACGCGGAAGCCCTGGCCCCCCAGTCGCTCCGCGCCTCCCTCCACGACCGCGCCACCGCGCTCGCCACCCGCTACGCACCCCCGGACCCGCACCGGCCGCGGCCTGCCTCCCCGCCGAAGTAGGGTGTCGCGATGACCGAATCGGCGACCGGCCACCAGCGCGTCACCGCGGAGCAGCGAGCCGACGCCCTCCTCATCTGGAACCACCACCTGATGGGGCACCGGCCGCGCCCCTGCTCGGCGGCCATCGCGCTGGGCAGCCACGACCTGGGCGTCGCCACTCATGCCGCCGAGCTGTACCACGCCGGCCTGTTCCCCGTCGTGGTGCTCTCCGGCGGCAACAGCCCCACCACCAAGGACGTGTTCCCGCGCGGCGAAGCGGTCCATTACGCGGAGCACGCCATAGGGCTCGGCGTCCCGGAATCAGCGATCATCATCGAGCCCCATGCCGCCAACACCGGCCAGAACATCGACTACTCCCGGACGGCCTTGGCCGAAGCCGGAGTCGAGGTCACCTCGCTGCTGCTGATCTCCAAGCCCTACATGGAGCGCCGCTCATTCGCCACCGCCCGCAAGCTCTGGCCGCGGCCCGACCTGGTGTGCGCCTCCGGGCCCCTGCCCTTCGACGAGTACCTCGCATCGATCGGCGACGAGGGTTTCGTCATCAACATGATCGTCGGCGACCTGCAACGAGTGATCGAATACCCCGCCCGGGGCTTCGCCGTCCCCCAGGACATCCCCACCGAGGTCCATGCCGCCTACCAGCGCCTCCTGGCCGCCGGCTTCACCGACCACCTGGCGCGCTAGCCGACGCGGCCGCGCATGGACGTCATCCGGGCCCGAAGAGCCGGACCAGCACGAGGGCGAGCGCGAAGCACAGCCCGAAACAGATGAGGACTACGCCGACCCAGCCGCCGCGCATCGAGGTGCCGTCGACATAGGCGACAGTGGGCTTCCTCGGGTCGTACAGGACCGTGACCGGGCTTCCTTCACGCAGCCGCCGCGACCCGATGTCGCCGGCCTCCGTCGTGATCTCGCGCCCGTCCTCGGTGGTGAACTCGACCGTCGCCTCCCGGACGTTGGCCGAGTTCTCCACGAACATGAGGTTGATCTTGGTGATCCGACCGGAGACCCGCACCGCACGGGCGCGGAACAGCCGCGCTCTGGCAAGCAGAGCGACCCCGGCCAAGACGAGGCAGCCTCCCAAGGCCAGCAGGAAACCCTGTTCGTCCAACACAACCTCCCGGCCGTCCGGGGCCTTGGTCAGGGCCGAGCGCCCTTGCGCCAGCCCTCCTGGCAGGCGGCCATGAACATCTCGCGTCCGGCGGGATACTTCCCACCCTGTTCGACGCCCTGCTTGTAGGAGATCTCGCAGAAGTTCGGCGGGGCGTTCTCGCCCATGGTCGCGCGCATGCCCGCCGCCATCTGGAGCATCGTCGTGAACGTGTACCGCTTGCCGTCCGGATCGATCAGCACGATCTGCTTGCTGTTGGTGATCTCGGGCTTGGTGGGGGTGGCCCGGGGCGCGGCGCTGGTCGCCGGGGCGCTGGTG
>NZ_SMKH01000366.1 GCF_004348515.1 Actinomadura sp. KC345
GATCAGGGGCTCGGGATCGTCCAGGATGGCAAGGGACGACTCCCGGGCCGGGCCGGGGTCCGGCGGGGCCTCCAGGGCCGGGGGTCCGGGCGCCGCCGGTTCGAGAACCTTGACGTGGCCGCGCTGCGTCTCGGCGGGCGGGATCTCCTCGGCGCCGGGACGGGCGACGCGGATCTGCTTGAACATCGTCAGCCACAGCCAGACGGCGATCACCAGCATGACGTGCGGGGCGACGGCGACGCCGGCGCGGACCCCGTCCTCGGGGAGCGAGGACAGGCCCCAGACCGAGTGCTGGACGGAGAGCGCGGCGCCTCCGGCGACGAGGACGAGCAGCAGGGTCCAGCGCAGGAGCCGCGTCCACCAGCGGGCGTTCCGGGTGATCACGAGGGACAGGATCGTCATCGCGCCGAGGGTGTCGGCCATCGCGGGGTACAGCGGCGCCCAGCGGGAGTCGACGCCGCCCGCGAGCGCCAGTTCGCGGAGCACGTCGTAGGTCAGCGCGTAGGCCCCGGCCGCCAGCGCGGCGACGATCAGGCCTGCGACGGCGGTGAGCATCCGCCGTTGCGCGCGGGTGTACCGGGGGCCGCCGGGCCGCGTGGGATCAGATGGCATGTCTCTCGTTCCGGGGAAGGGCGCCTGAGGGGTCCTCTGGTGAGATTAGCCAGCCCCGGGGGCCACGGCTTCCCACTTGCGGATGATCACTTCCCGCTGCGCGCGATATGCGATGAGACGTACCGTATGGGCAACGCCCGTATGAGCGACGCGCGTGATGGACGTCGAGCAGGCCCTGGGAGGCAGTGATGCCGGACGGCAGAGCCGTTGGTGAGCCGCGGTCCCGCGCGGCCGGATAGCGCGCGGCGTGGCGTTCTCCCGGGATCGGCTCGGCGAGCCGGTCCGGACGTTCGACGGGCGGCTCGGCGCTCGGCGCACGTGGGCCTGGCTGTCGCTGCTGGTGTTGGCGTCCCTGGCGCTTGTTCCGGTGGCCATCGTCTACCTGCACGACCGCGTGTGGTGGGCGGGCGTCCCGGCGCTGCTGCTGTCCATGGCATACGCGGGGGCCGTCGGCTGGATCGCCGGACGTGACCGCCCGCGCCTCCGGAACCGCGTCGTGCACCTCCACACGGGCGGCATCCGCGTCGCCGGGCCGGGCGAGGCCGCCTACACGTGGGACGAGCTGGTCTCCGTCACCGTGTCGGGGGTCCGCGGCCGGAGCGACGGACCCACCCGATGGTGCTTCACGATCGTCGGGAGCGACGGGAGCGTGCTGCGGCTCGGGCCCGAGCTCCCGGACGTGCGGACGCTCGGGGTCGCGGTCGCCGAGAAGGTGACGGCCCGGCTCGTCCCGCGCCACCTGGCTGCGGTGAAGGCGGGGGAGGCCGTGCGGATGGCGCCGTTCACCGTGGACCTCGACGGCGTCGAGAAGGACGGCGAGCGGCTCCCCTGGCGGGCCGTCGGCGACGTCGCGATCGACAACGGACTGGTGACCGTGCACGCGTGCGCAGGCCGGACGGACCTGATGACCGTGTCCGCGGAGATGCCGGACGCGCTGGCGTTCACCGTGCTGTGCCACCAGGTCAGGGAGCTGGCCGGAGATTCCTGAGAGAATTCTCGCGGAGCATGTCGAGACGGCGTCCGCGGCTCCGATCGTTCTGTGACGAGCGGCCGTCCGGGCCGCCGCCCGAACTCGATGGGGTGTGAGCACACGTGAAGTACATGCTGCTGATCTACAACCGTCCCGGCTTCGTGGAGGAGCTGTCCGAGCGGGAGCGCGACGAGCTGTTCGGCGAGGTCGACGCGCTCATGAAGGAGCTGACCGAGTCCGGCGAGCTCGTCGGCGGGGACGCGCTGGCCGACCCGTCCACGACCAGGACCGTCCGGGCGAAGGACGGGCAGCCGGCCGTGACCGACGGGCCCTTCCTGGAGGCGAAGGAGCACTTCGCCGGGCACATCACGGTCGACTGCGAGTCGGTCGAGCGGGCCGTGGAGATCGCCTCGCGCTGGCCGGACGTCCGGTTCGGCGGGTACATGGAGGTCAGGGCGATCATGGAGCAGTCCGGGACGGAGATGTGAACCCGGCCGTGCCGGTGCCGCCGGACGTCGAGGATCTGCTCCGCACCCTCGCGCCGCAGATCCTGGGAACGCTCGTCCGGCGGCACGGGCACGGGGCGTTCGACGCCTGCGAGGACGCCGTCCAGGAGGCCCTCCTCGCCGGCGCCGTCCAGTGGACGGACGGCGCCGGGGCCGGTGTTCCGGAGAACCCGCGCGGGTGGCTGCTCACCGTCGCGGCGCGCCGGCTCACCGACCAGTGGCGCAGCGACCGGGCCCGCCGCGACCGCGAGGCCGCCGTGTTCGCCCGGGACCCGTCCGCGCGGGACGGCCTCGCGCCGGACGAGGACCGCCCCGCCGACCACGACGACACGCTGACGCTGCTGTTCCTGTGCTGCCATCCGGCGCTGTCGCCGCCCTCGCAGGTCGCGCTCACGCTGCGGGCGGTCGGCGGGCTCACCACGGCCCAGATCGCCCGCGCGTTCCTCGTCCCGGAGGCGACGATGGCGCAGCGGGTCAGCCGGGCCAAGCAGCGGATCAAGGCGGCGGGCGCGCGGTTCGGGATGCCGCCGCCGGACGAGCGGGACGAGCGGCTCCGGGCCGTCCTGCACGTCCTGTACCTGATCTTCAACGAGGGGTACACGGTGTCCAGCGGCCCCGACCTTCAGCGCGACGACCTCACCGCCGAGGCGATCAGGCTCGCCAGGGCGCTGCGCCGGCTGCTTTCGGACGACGGCGAGGTCACCGGGCTGCTCGCGCTGATGATGCTGACCGATGCCCGCCGGGCGGCCAGGAGCGGCCCGGGCGGCCGGCTGATCCCGCTCACCGAACAGGACCGGACGCTGTGGGACCGCGAGGCGATCGAGGAGGGCGCGCGGCTGATCACCGAGGCCCTCACCTGGTCGCCGCCGGGCCCGTACCAGCTCCAGGCCGCGATCGCCGCCGTCCACGCGGAGGCGCCGCGCCCGGAGGACACCGACTGGCCGCAGATCCTCGCCCTCTACCGCCTGCTGTCCCACGTGTCGCCGAACCCGATGGTCACGCTGAACGAGGCCGTCGCGGTGGCGATGGTGGACGGCCCGGCGGCGGGCCTGGAACTCCTGCGGCCGCTGCACGACGACGACCGCATGTCCGGACACCACCGTCTCGCGGCCGTCCGGGCCCACCTTCTGGAGATGGCCGGCGACGCGTACGGCGCGCGGGAGGCGTACCGGCAGGCCGCCAGGAGCACGACCAGCCTCCCCGAGCAGCGCTACCTCGAATCACGCGCCGCACGCCTCAAGCACTGAAGCAGAGAACGATGCAAGCCACCGCACGAACCCTCGGCGTCCCCGGCGCGACCTTGCACTACGAGGTGCGCGGCTCCCGTTCCGTGCTGCTGCTGATCTGCGGCGGGATCTACGACGCGGCGGGCTACGCCGGGCTCGCCGGGCTGCTCGCCGACCGGTACACGGTCGTGACGTACGACAGGCGCGGCAACTTGGGAGTCGGTGCTGACGGAGGTCGAGCGGGTCTACCGGCACGGCGGCGCCGGCCCGGCGATGGCGACGTTCGGCGCGGCGCTGGGCATGCGCGGCGGCGAGGACGGTGCCGCGGGTGCACCCGAGGATCCCGAGCTGCTGGCGATGTTCGCGCGTTTCGAGAGGAACACCGATTTCTTCGTCGGATACGAGGTCCCCTCCTTCGGGCGTTCGCTGCACGACCTCGACGCCCTGCGCGCGTCGTCCGCCCGGATCACCCTGGCCGCGGGCGAGGAGTCCGCGGGCGAACCACCGAACCAGGCCGCCCACGTCCTGGCCGGACACCTCGGAACCAAGGCCGAGACCTACCCCGGCGACCATGGCGGCTTCGGCACGGAGGCGGAGGCGTTCGCTCAGGATGGACGCGACGTACTCGGCGTCCTGACCGGCGCGCCGGGACACGCGCCGCGCGAGAGCGGCACGAGGCCGCACGCCGATCCAATAGCCTGGCTCTGTGAGTTTGCGCCTCTATGACACCGGCACCCGTAGCGTCCGCGCGTTCGAGCCCCTGGAAGAGGGCCGTGTGGGGATGTACGTGTGCGGTGCGACTCCGCAGGCTTCACCCCATATCGGGCATCTGCGCTCGGGCGTCATCTACGACGTGCTGCTGCGCTGGCTGCGCGCGTCCGGCTACGCGGTCACGTTCGCGCGCAACGTCACCGACATCGACGACAAGATCATCGCGGTGTCGGCGGAGCGGGACGTGCCGTGGTTCGCGGTCGCCGAGGGCAACCAGCGGGTCTTCACGCAGGGCTACGACCTGCTCGGCTGCCTGCCGCCGACGATCGAGCCGCGCGCGACCGGGCACGTCCCGGAGATGATCGTGCTGATGCGCCGCCTGATCGAGAAGGGGCACGCGTACGCGGCCGGCGGCGACGTGTACTTCGACGTCAAGTCGTGGGCGGACGAGTACGGCGCGCTGTCCAACCAGCGGCTGGAGAACATGCGGTCCGCCGGGGACACCCCCAACGAGGACGCCAAGCGCGACCCGCGCGACTTCGCGCTCTGGAAGGGCGCCAAGCCGGGCGAGCCGTCGTGGGAGACGCCGTGGGGGCCGGGCCGCCCCGGCTGGCACCTGGAATGCTCGGCCATGGCGACCAAGTACCTGGGCGCCACGTTCGACATCCACGGCGGCGGCGTCGACCTGATCTTCCCGCACCACGAGAACGAGGTCGCGCAGTCCCGCGCCGCCGGGGACGGCTTCGCCCGCTACTGGCTGCACAACGGGCTGCTCACCGTGGACGGCGAGAAGATGAGCAAGTCCGTCGGCAACGTCGTGCTGCTGACCGATCTCCTGGACCGGGCCCGTCCCGTCGAGGTGCGCTACTACCTGGTCTCGGCCCACTACCGGTCGCTGATGGACTACACCGACGCGTCCCTGGCCGAGGCGGTCTCCGCCTACCAGCGCATAGAAGGCTTCGTGACGCGGGCGTCCGAGGTCCTGGGCGCGGTCGAGCCCGCCGCCATCCCCACCGCCTTCGCGGCCGCCATGGACGACGACCTGGGCGTCCCGCAGGCCCTGGCCGTGCTGCACGAGACCGTCCGGGAGGGGAACAGCGCCCTCGCGTCCGGCGACCACGACGCGGCGCGCGGTCACCTGGCGGACGTCCGGGCGATGGCGGACGTCCTCGGCATCGACCCGCTGTCGTGGCGCCGGGCCGGCGAGGAGGACCTGCGCCCCGTCGTGGACGCCCTGGTCGCCGTCGCGCTGGAGCAGCGGCAGGCGGCCCGCGCCCGCAAGGACTACGCGGCCGCCGACGCCATCCGCGACGGCCTGTCGGAGGCGGGCATTCTGGTCGAGGACACCCCGCAGGGCCCCCGCTGGGAGCTGAAGCGCGACTGAGCACCGCGCGCGGCGGATAAAATCACATGTTCGCGGGGGTTCGCCGCCGTCGAGATCTGAGCCGCCCGAAGGGCGGGCGAGCCGCAATCGCGAGGGACGTACCGAGATGGCCAAGCGCAAGGGCAAGGGACCCACTCCCAAGGCCGAGGACAGGCACTGGCACGGCAAGCGCCAGAAGGCCCGCGCCGTGAAGAGCGCCAAGCGCACCGGCACCACGACGCTGGGACCGGGCGGCCGCGCCAAGACCGCCGAGACCGGAGACCGCTCCCGGGGCCGCCCCGCGGGCGCGCGACGCTCCAACGGCGAGGTCCCCGAACTGGTCACCGGCCGCAACCCGGTCGTCGAGGCGCTGCGCGCGGGCGTGCCGGGCAACGCCCTCTACGTGACGTCCGGCACCGACGATCGCGTCCGCGAATCGATCCAGCTCGCCGCCGACCGGCGGATCCCGCTCCTGGAGACCGGCAAGAACGAACTCGACCGCCTGACGGACGGCGCCGTCCACCAGGGCATCGCACTCCAGGTCAAGCCCTACCGTTATGCCCACCCCGACGACCTGCTCACCGGCCCCGCGCCGCTGATCGTCGCGGTCGACGGCATCACCGACCCGCGCAACCTGGGCGCGATCGTCCGCTCCGCCGCCGCCTTCGGCGCCGCCGGCGTCGTCGTCCCGGAACGCCGCGCCGCCGGGATCAACGCGGGCGCCTGGAAGACGTCCGCAGGCACCCTGGCGACCGTCCCCGTCGCGCAGGCCACCAACCTCACGCGCCAGCTCAAGGCGTACCAGAAGGCAGGCTGCTTCGTCGCCGGCCTGGACGCCCAAGGCACCGTCACCGTGGCCGACCTCGACATCGCCTCTGGCCCGTTCGTCCTGGTCGTGGGCTCCGAGGGCAAGGGCCTGGGCCGCCTGGTAGCCGACACATGCGACATGCTCGTCACGATCCCGATGCCCGGCCAGGCCGAATCCCTCAACGCCGGAGTAGCCGCGGGCATCGCTCTGTACGAGGTCAGCCGCCTACGCGCGGCCTAACCCTGGAACGGCCGCACCTCCACCGGCAACCCCGTGACCCGCACGTACCTGGCCGCCACCTGCAACGCCGCGTCCAGATTGTCCACCTCGATGACCACGAGCCCGCCGACGAACTCCGCACCGTCCGCCCAAGGCCCGTCCGTGGCGACCACCTCGTCCCCCCTGAGCCGCACCATCGTGCTCGCCTCCGGCCCCTGCAGCGCCTTGCCGAACACCCAGACTTCCTGCGCCTCCAGGTGCCGCCGTATCACCCCCAGTTCGCCCATGACCTTCTCCAGCACCTCAGGCGGCGGCTTCCACCCCGCAGGCTGGATCACGTTGAGCG
>NZ_SMKH01000367.1 GCF_004348515.1 Actinomadura sp. KC345
GGCTGGGGGAGGCGGGCCCCGGGACGCCCGTCCCCGAGGTGGTCGCGGCGGACGACCGCATGCTCGTCCTGCCGTGGCTGCCGTCCGCGTCGCCGGCCCCCTCCACCGCCGAGCGCCTCGGACGCGAACTCGCCGCCCTGCACACCGGCGCCTGGCCCCGGACCTACGGGGCGCCCTGGGACGGCTACATCGCCGACCTCCCGCTCGACAACACCCCGGACGACCGCGACTGGCCGCGCTGGTACGCGGAGCGCCGCCTCGAACCTTTCCTCCGCCTGGGCGCCCGGCACCTCTCGTCCGCCGACGTGCGCCTGGTCGAGCGGGTGATCGCGGACGTCGAGGAGCTCGCCGGGCCGCCGGAGCCGCCGAGCCGCATCCACGGCGACCTGTGGTCGGGCAACGTCCAGTGGACCGGCGAGCGGGCGATGCTGATCGACCCGGCGGCGCACGGAGGCCACCGCGAGACCGACCTGGCGATGATGGCGCTGTTCGGGACGCCGCACCTCGAACGGATCCTCGCCGCCTACGACGGCGTCGCGCCGCTGGCGGACGGGTGGCGCGCCCGCGTCCCGTTGCACCAGCTGCATCCCCTCCTCGTCCATGTGGCGCTCTTCGGGACGTCGTATCGTGCATCTTTGGTCGAGGCCGCGCGGGCGGCGCTCGGCTGACGCCGGAGAATGTTCGCCGCGAACTGATAACTCCGCATTCGTGGGCGTTTGTGGCGATCAGATGAGATAGAAACGACGGGTCACGGGCAACGGAAGGGCAGGTGCGGGGCGACCCCATGGACGGCAGGCGCGAGGACCCACCCCAAGGGACACGTCTCGGCTCCTGGAAGGGCCTCGTCCCCATCGGCGTCGCCGCCGGGGCGGCGCTGTTCATCGGCGGGAGCGTCGACGTGGTGCAGAACCACCAGCGCGCCGCCAAGAAGGAGAAGGACGCCAAGCCGGCCGCCGACTCCGAGGACACCCCGACCCGGTTCATCGTCGGCGTCACCGCGTCGGGCGCGGCGCTCGTCGTCCGTGACGCCCAGACCGGCGCCGACATCGGCATTCCCGTCGCCGCCCCGGAGGGCCGCCGATTCCAGCGCGTGGCGGCGGTGAAGGACGGCTCGTACATCGTCGCGTCCTACGCAGGCCAGGAGGTGAGGTTCCACCGCCTCCGCCTGGGCAAGGAGGGGCGTCCCAAGGACATGCAGGACGTCCCGAAGGCCACCGTCCCGGGCAGGTCCACCAGGTGGTCGGAACTCGCCGTGAGCCCCGACGGCGAACGCATCGCCTACGTCACCTACCGCGGCGCCCGCGGCCGCGTGGACGTCGTCTCCGCCTCCTCGGGCACCCACAAGGTGTGGACGACGAAGTCGCCCGGCCGCATAGGCAGCCTCTCGTGGTCCGGGGCCACGCTCTCGTTCGTCTGGGGTCCCGTCCGCTCCGTCGGCGGCCAACTCAGGGAGACCAAGCACGAGGTCCGCACGCTCAACACCGGCGGTGCCACCGGGGACTTGAAGCTGAGCAAGGCCGTCCTGACCCTCCCCAAGGGCAGCAGCACGGCGATCCTGAACGGAGAGACCATCGCCGTGGGGGTCGTCAAGGACTCCCGGCTCACCCTCCAGGCGTACACGCTGGAAGGCAAGCCCGGCCGGATCCTCTGGCAGCAGCCGGTGAAGGGCAAGCTCACCGATCTGGACGCCGCCCCTACGGGCAACGGGCTCCTCGCCACCGCCGGTGACCTGTACACAGAGGGCGCACAGGCCGTCCCCGGTAAGGACCTTTCCGACGCCGCCTGGTGAGCGTCCCGCGCGGAACACCTAGAGTGGGGCGCACGATACCGGGCGAACGGAGCGAAACCGTGGGCATGGTGATGGCAGTCAGCTTCACCCGGTACGGCCGGCTCTACTACCTCGACCCCGGCCCGCACACCCCGCAGGTCGGCGACAAGGTCCTCGTCCCCACCGACTCGGGCCCCGAGGTCGCCGAGTGCGTGTGGGCGCCGCAGTGGGTCGCCGACGACATCGGCGGCCTCCCCGAATGCGCCGGCCCCGCGACCGACGAGCACCTCGCCCGCGACGAGGCCAACCGCCGCCGCCGCGCCGAGGGCCGCTCGACGGCCAAGCGCCTCATCCGCAAGCACGAACTCCCCATGAAGGTCATCGGCGTCGACTACCTCGACACCGACAACATCTTCAAGATCTACTTCACCGCGCCGCACCGCGTGGACTTCCGCGCCCTCGTCCGCGACCTGGCCCGGGGCATCAAGGCCCGCGTCGAGCTCCGCCAGGTCGGTCCCCGCGACGAGGCCCGCCTCCAGGGCGGCATCGGCCCCTGCGGCCGCGACCTGTGCTGCGCCACGTTCCTCAAGGACTTCGAGCCCGTCTCCGTCCGCATGGCGAAGGAGCAGGACCTCCCCGTCAACCCGCTCCGCATCGCCGGCGCCTGCGGCCGCCTGATGTGCTGCCTCAAATACGAGCACCCGCTCTACGTCAAGGCGCACGAGACGATGCCCGCCCTCGGCTCCCGCGTGGACACCCCCAACGGCCCGGGGCAGGTCGTGGGCCGCAACGTCCCCTCGGACAAGGTCACCGTCCGCCTCAACAGCGGCGGCCGCTGCTCCTGCCCCTCCGCCTCGGCCTGCTCCCCGCGGCGGCAGCACGACGCGGTCTACAACCCCGACTCCGACGGCGGCCCGCCGGACTGAGCGACGGCGGTCGGCTCCGGCCACCGGGGCGGCCGTCGAATCGCCCGCCCGACGGCCTTGGCGGATGCCGTCCCCCGCTCCTACGCTCTGCAGGCGGGGGCGACCGGGGATGGCGTCCGACGAAATGTACGAGGTCCGTTACGGGCCAACGCTGAAGAACACGGTCGTTCTGGCCGCCTCCGTCCTCTTCACGCTCGGCTGCCTCATCCCGGGCATGCCGCTGATCATCCGGGTGCTCGGCATCGCGCTGTTCGGCACCGGGAGCCTGCTCTTCCTCGCTTTCATGGTCGTACGCCGGGTCGCCTTCCGCGTGGACGCCAACGGCATCACCGTGGCCGGCAGCCCGCTGCGGTACCAGGCGACCCTGCTGTCCGTGCCGTGGACCGAAGTGCAGGCCGTCGTCCTGTGGAAGCAGCACACCGCCCGGAACATGCCCTACGTGGGCGTCCAGCGCCACAAGGACGGCCCTGGGCAGCCCGGAGCGGGGAGCCGCAGGGTTCTCGGCGCCCTGACGCCCCACGTCCCCGCCGACGTCGCCCATTCCAGCCGCGCGGTCAACGGCCGGCGCCTGGACCGCGACCGCCTGGCCATCGCCGTGGCCCACTTCGCCCCCCACGTCGAAATAGCCGACCTCGGCTGAACGCGGAACACGAACACGGAGGGAAGTAGCCCTCGGCCATCGTGTCGACGTAGCGTAGGCGGCGGCGTACGTGCGGCGACGACGAGACGGGGTTTAGGTGCGGGGAGCAAGGTTCATCAGCGTGGCAACCGTCCTGGCGCTCGCGGCGGCCGCCGGATGCAGCGGCGACCCCGGCGGGGAGGGGACGGCATCGGCCACCGTCCCCGCCGGGCTCGCATCGTTCTACGGTCAGGAACCGTCCTGGAAGGACTGCGGGAACGGGTTCGAGTGCGCGACCGTCCAGGTGCCGCTGGACTACTCCAAGCCGTCCGGCGAGAAGGTCGGGATCTCCGTCATCAGGCTTCCCGCCGAGGACAACTCCGAACGGATCGGCTCACTGCTCACCAATCCGGGCGGCCCCGGCGGTTCCGGAGTGAACTTCATCCGTCAGGCGGCCCGCTCCTTCGGCCACGACCTGCGCCGCCGCTTCGACATCGTCGGCTTCGACCCCCGCGGCGTGGCCGCCAGCGCCCCGGTCAAGTGCAACACCGGCGCCCAGCTCGACGACTTCTTCGCCACTGACGCCTCACCGGACGACGAGCAAGAGATCCAGAAACTCGGCGCCGAAGGCGAGGAGTTCGCCCAGAACTGCGACTCCAAGGCCGAGGCCAAGCTCCCCCACGTGGGGACCGTCAACGCCGCCCGCGACATGGACGTCCTCCGCGCTGCTCTGGGCGACGACAAGCTCAGCTACTACGGCGCCTCCTACGGCACCTACCTGGGCGCCTTCTACGCCGAACAGTTCCCCAAGAACGTCCGTGCCCTCGTCCTGGACGGCGCCGTCGACCCCACCCTGTCCGCGACGGACCTCCTGACAGAGCAGGCCAAGGGCTTCGAGACCGCCCTGCGCGCGTTCGCCGACGACTGCGTCAAGACAGGCTGCCCCTTCGGCGACACCCCTGACGCGGTCATCAAGACGATCTCGTCCTTCCTCGCCAAGACGGACAAGGAACCGCTCAACAACACCAAAGACGACCGCAAGGTCACCGAGTCTCTCGCCGTGACGGGCATAGCCAGGTCCCTCTACGTCAAGGAGTACTGGCCCATCCTGCGCCAAGCCCTCACCCAGGCCATGGAGAACTCCGACGGCACGGCCCTCCTCACCCTCGCGGACGAGATGGTCGAACGCGAACCCGACGGCTCCTACAGCAACCAGACCGACGCCAACATGGCCATCAACTGCGTCGACAAACCGGCACCCCCGGACCTGGCCACCTACGGCAAGGCCGCCGCCGAAGCCGAGAAGGCCGCCCCTCGGTTCGGTCCCTTCGTCGTCTGGGGGGGCCTCCCATGCGTCTACTGGCCCGCCCAGACCGAACAACAGCCGAAACCCCTCGCCGCCAAGGGCGCCGACCCGATCCTGGTCATCGGAACCACCCGCGACCCCGCCACGCCCTACAAGTGGTCGGAGAACCTCGCCGACCAGCTCTCCAGCGGCGTCCTCCTCACCTTCGACGGCGACGGCCACACCGCCTACCTGCAAGGCGACCCCTGCATCACCAAGGCCGCCGACGACTACCTGATCACCGCGGAGCCGCCCAAGGACGGCACCACCTGCCCCTGAATAACCAGTGCACACCCACCCCCGCGGACCCGGTAGACTTCATCCCGCCGTGCCCCGCACGGCACGCCGCCTTAGCTCAGTCGGCAGAGCGATTCACTCGTAATGAATAGGTCATCGGTTCGATTCCGATAGGCGGCTCCCAGCTCAGTGGCCTCTTCCGTTCTTGGAAGAGGCTTGCCGGTCGTCGGTCAAGGTGCTCCATCGGGGGTCGACACCACTCAGCCAGGCGTCCTGGTCATCTGCCAGAGGACGCTTCAGAGGTAGCGGCAGGAAATGGCAGGCGAAGGTCAGCCCGGCGTCGCCGCCATCGCCGCACACGTCGTGGTTCCACGCATCTGCCGTGAGTGCGGTCGTCTGAAGGTGGAAGTAGGTGGTCCGGCGCGGCCGGCGGGGATCTTCGGGAACAGGTCGATTCCGGATCACGTAGGCGGCCACGCGGATTCTGGGTCGGGCCACCCGGGCATTGTGCACTGCGCCGGTCGAAGCCGCGCTCCGGTCGACGGGGGCGGCGGGGCGGTCCTTCCGGAGGCACGGTTCGTGGCGGGAGTACGGCGCCCGCGCCGGACCGGCGGCGCGGGCGCGAGCGGTCGTCCACCATGCTTCCCTGCCGTTGTCGCGGCCGGTCGACGCGGGTGGACGTGCGGCTGCATCGCGGGCGGGTCTCGTCCGGGGCGTCGTCAGGGGGCCGTGTGGTGGGAGCGGGCCTCGTTGATTTCGGCCTCGTGGCGTACGGCCCAGTCGGCGAGGGTTGACAGCGGTTCCAGCAGCGTACGGCCGAGCGGGGTCAGACTGTATTCGACGCTGGGCGGCACCGTCGGATGGACCTCGCGCCGTACCAGCCCGTCGGCCTCCAGACTGCGCAGGGTACGGGTCAGCATGCGCTGGCTGATGCCCTCGATGGCACGGTGCAGTTCGTTGTACCGGTGCGGACGGCCTCCGAGCAGGATCACCAGTTGCATGCTCCACTTGTCGCCCACTCGCCGGAAGACGTCACCGACCGGACACGACGCCAACTCGTCGGCGGGCACCGGCCGAGGTAGTTCGTGCGCCAGCACCGAAGGAACACCGGTGTGCGTACCGGACATGAAAGTGCCTTCTTTCGTCCTCCGACCGGGGCGGCCCATGATCGGACCTGCTGCCCTTCGACCCTATGGAGTGACCCCATGCCGGACCAACCGTTCAAGACCGTCATCATCAGCGGCGGTACGACCGGGATGGGCCGTGCGGTCGCCCTGGAGCAGCTCACCAAGGGCAACCATGTCACCGTGATCGGGAGCAACGAGGCCAGGGGACGGGCCCTGCTGGACCAGGCCGCCGACTCCAACCTCCGGTTCCTGCGGGCGGACCTGTCGTCGATCGCCGAGGTCGAACGGGTCGTCGCCCACGTCCACGAACACCATCAGGCCGTTGACGCGCTGGCGTTGTCCGCCAACAGGATCAGCCCCAAGCGCAGCGTGACCCCGGACGGGCTGGAGTACACCTTCGCCCTGTACTACCTGAGTCGCTACCTCCTGGGCCACCGGCTACTCCCGCTTCTCGACGCCGCGCCCGATCCGGTGGTCATCAACGTGGCCGGCGTCGGGAACACCGCTGGACGGATCTTCTGGGACGACCCCCAGATGACGCGCCGCTACGGCCAGGTGCGTGCCCAGCTCCAGGCCGGCCGGGCGAACGACCTGCTCGGCGTGGCGTTCGCCGGAGGCGGGGTGGAGACCAAGGTCCGCTACGTCCTCTACCATCCGGGATTCACCCGCAGCGGAGCCGACGCCCACCCGAATCCGCTCATCC
>NZ_SMKH01000368.1 GCF_004348515.1 Actinomadura sp. KC345
CCCGGAGGACGACCCCGCCCCAAGCGGCGCCACCCTCGCCGACGAAGCCGCGGAGATCACCACCCCCGAGACGGAACCAGAGGACGACCAAACCCTCGTTGACGAAGTCGCGGAGAAGGCGGAGACCACTCCCGACGCCGCCACGCAATCCGAAGGCGCGTCCACCGACGCTGCCGCCGAGACGGAGGAGGCGGGGGACGCGGAAAGTGCGTTCGACGTCGTGGAGGGCGAAGGCGCTTCTCAGGGGGACCTCGATGCCGGAAGCCCGGAGGACGAGGGAGCGGCGGGCGGGCTGGATCCTCGGGCCGGGTTCGGGACCATGCCGCTCGACGGGGTCGCGGACGAGCCGACGCCGCCGCTCGGGACGGAGGCCGCCGAGGCCGGCTGGGGCGGGGCCGAGCTGGTCGAGGATGTGTACGGGCCGCTGACCGAGTTCTACGAGCGGCTCGACGCGCGGTTGAGGGAGGTGCCCGAGGACGTCCCGCCGGCCGGCTGGGCGCCGCACATCGCGGCGATGCGGGCGTTGCGGGAGGAGCGGGTCGCGGGGGACTGGGAGGTCCTCGCCCGGTTCCTGGTCGCGCCCGGTTCCCTGGAGGAGGCGGAGGAGCTGAGGCTCGTCCCGGCGCGGGAGGACGAGGTCGTCCACGAGATCGTCCGGGAGCTGGCGGCGGCGGACGGGCGGGGGCTGCTGGTCGCGCCCACGCCGGAGCGGGCCGCCGAGCTGCTGCGGGGGCTGGAGAACGACCCCGAGGTCTTCTCCCTGTTGATCGAGACGCGTCCGGCCACGGCCGAGGCCGCCTCGGTGGAGACGCAGCCGGTGCCGCCGGTGGAGGAGGCCGTCGAGGCACCGCCGATACGGGAGCCCAATTCCCATGGGACGGTCGAGTTCCGGCCCGTCGTGGGGCGGCCGGAACCGGGTGAGGGCTCGGCGTCGGTCACCAGGGCCGAGCCGCTGCCTGTGGAGCCGGAAGCGGAGCCCGCCGTCCCGGAGGAGGGGCCGTCCGCTCCGGAGACGCGGGTGCGGTCGGCGGCGTTGCGTCCCGTCGGCGAGGCGTGGCGGCAGTCGTGGGACACGGAGGTGCGGCTACTGCGGCGCGGGCTGATGTCACTGGAGCAGTGGCCCAGGGACGCGGCGGCGTTGAAGGCGGTCCAGTCCGAGAACCTGCGGCGCGGCGAGGCGCTTGAGGCCGAGCGGGCGACGATGTCCACCGCGATCGAGGAGTTCCGCAACGCGGCCGCCGCCGCGGAGCAGGCCGCCGGGGAGGCCGACGCGGAGGCGGAGCGGCTCGCCGCCGAACAGGCGGAGGCCGAGGAGGAGCTGACCGGCCCGCGCGCGGAGGCGGAGCGGCTGCGGACGATCGCCGACGAGGCCGCCGCCGAGGCGAGCACGCTCACCCGGACGGCCGACGCGTCCTACGCGCGCTGCGTCCAGATGGACGAGCGCGCCAAGACCGCCCAGGCGGAGTTGCAGGCCGCGCGGCAGGCGGAGGCGTCCCTGACCGACGAGCTGGCGCGGGCGCGGGAGGCCCTTCCCGGCGCGGCCGAGGAGGCCCACCGGCTGACGGCGGCGGACGCGGACGCGGCGGCCGAGGGGCACGCCGCGTACTACCGGCTGGTCTCGGCGGAGTCGGCGCTGGCGGCGGTGCGCCGGAAGATGACGCTCGGCCAGCGGCTGCATGTGGCGTCGCCACCGTCGGACCTGAGGAGCCTGCGCGCGGAGGTCAAGGCGAGGACGCGCGACGCCGACGAGGCCGCGAAGCGTGCGCGGGAGGCCAAGGACGCGGCGGAGAACGCGGAGCGGGTCCGGCGCGGGCTCGCGTCGTTCGTGTCGGAGGGCGGGGCGCGGCTGAAGGCGGCTCAGGAGGCCCAGGAACGCCTCGGCACGGAGCTGGCCTGGCTGGCGACGGAGCGGGAGACCGCGGGCGCCGAGCACCAGGAGCAGGCGCGGCTGGCGTCGGAGTCGGTGGAGCGGGCGACGCAGGCGGGCATGCGCGCCCGCGCCGCGCAGCAGGCCGCGCAGGAGATCGAAGACAGGGTGACCGCCGCCCGGACGTCCCGCGACAAGGCCCTCGCGGCGGCGGGACGGGCCCGGTCGCACGCGGAGACCGCCACGACGCGGGCGGCGGAGACGGAGGCGGCGCTCGAACGCCGCACGGCCGAGGGCGCCGCGGAGATGTCCGCCCGCGAGGCCGATCTGGAGACCGCGCAGCGGACCGAGGCGCGCTCGCGGGAGAACGTCCTGGAGATCTGCGGCGCGGACCCGGTCGAGGACCCCGACGTCGTCCCGGCGCATCAGCGCCGCGCGATGGCCCGCATCGAACAGCTCACCGGCTACCTCGGCCACGGCCGGCCCGCGGCGAGCGATGTGCTGCTCCGCACCGCCGACCTCGTCGTCGGTACCCCGGTCGGCATCGGTCTGACCGCCCGCGACGAGGAGTTCGACGCGCTGATCGTCCCGGACGCCGGGGAGATCACGGACGCCGAGTTCCTCATCGGCGCCGTCCGCACGCGCCGCTGGATCCTGGTGGGCGCGGCCGACTCCCGTCCGCCGGACTACCGGGAGTACGCGGACGCCCCGCCCGGCAGGCCGGAGGACGGCCCGTTCGGCCGCGCCGCGACCGCCGCCCCCCACCTGCTGGAACGTCCGGAGGGCTAGTCCTTGTCGTCCTTGTCGGGGACGAACAGGTGGAGCAGCCAGCCGACCACTCCGACGACGATGGCGCCCCAGAAGGCGGGCCAGAACCCGGTGACGTGGAACGGCAGCTCCAGTTCCCCGGCGAGCTCGCTGGTCAGCCAGAGCAGCAGGGCGTTCACGACGAGGCCGATCAGCCCCAGCGTGATCACGTAGAAGGCGCAGCCGAGCGTTTTGATGACCGGCTTGATGACGGCGTTGACCAGGCCGAAGATCACGGCGACGGCGACCAGCGTGAGCGCCCGCCGGCCGGCGGAGTCGCCCTCGACCGAGATACCGTCGACGAGCATGGTGGCGACCCACAGGGCCACCGCTGTGATGCCTACTTTGAGAAGAATCCGCACACAACGATGATGACCTGATCAGGCCGGATCAGTCGTCCCTCCCTGCGGCGATTAGGAGGACGCCCTCGTCATCATCCAGAACGAGCCGTCTCGACTTCGAGTGGGGGGCGCGCCCCACGCGCGTCGCCCGGTCAGTCGTTCCGGGAGAAGAAGGGGGAGGCGGCGGGGTTGCTCCGGCGTCCCCCGGCGACGCGGGTGTCCTGGACCGTGGCGACCGGCTCCCGCCGGGGCAGCGGCCCGGTGTTGCCCGACGGACCGGACGGCGCCGGACCGGACGGGCCCGAAGGCGCGGGCCTGGGACGGGAACCCTGCCGCGCCTGGGCGAGTTCGCGCTCCAGGCGGCGCTTCTCGGCGACCAGGGTGGTGAGCGACTCCTCGTGCTCGTCGCGGAGGTCCCGCAGGTCGCGGCGGACGCGGATGCGGCGGGCGGTGCCGGTGAAGGCGAGCGTCATCCCGAGGAAGAAGACGATGGCCACGGCCGCTCCGGCGCCGAAGACCTGCCATTGCTCGGACACGCCGGGCACGGTCTGGCCGAAGACGACGAGGTCCGCGGACCCGGTGTTGTCGAGGACGACGCCGACACCGGCGGCGATGGCGGCCGCGACCAGCAGAAAACCGAGGAACACCATGGGCAGATCTCCTCTGCAGTGACTCCGGAGTGGGGACGGAGGCCCCCACCATGCCAGACCGAAACTGGATCATGTCGTATTCGTCGGATAAATCCAGGTCAGTGGGTATTCGTCCGAACCAATGCGCAAGGTTCCCCTGTGACCGCACCGGGTAATGATCGTTGCCGGAGGTCTACCGAGAACCAGTGGAGGAACTCATGCCCGTGCAGGCAGTCGTGTTCGACCTGGACGGCGTCCTGATCGACTCCGAGCCCCTGTGGGAGGAGGTGCGGCGCGCGTACGTCGCGGACCACGGCGGACGCTGGCTGCCCGACACGCAGGAGCGCCTCATGGGCATGAGCACCGACGAGTGGGCCCGCTACCTCGCCACCGACCTCATCGACGGCGTCACGCCGGAGCAGGTCGCCTACGAGGTGATCGACCAGATGCTCCAGCGGTACGAGTCCGGGCTGCCGCTGCTGCCGGGGGCCGAGGCCGCCGTCCACCGGATGGCCGGGTACCGCCCGCTCGGCCTCGCCAGCTCGTCGCCGCGCGCCCTCATCGACCTGGTGCTCGGCAAGCTCGGGGTGGACGGCCTGTTCCGCGCCACCGTGTCCACCGAGGAGGTCGACCGCGGCAAGCCCGAACCGGACGGGTACCTCACCGTGGCCGCCCGGCTGGACGTTCCGGGCGGCGCCTGCGTGGCCGTCGAGGATTCGAGCAACGGGCTCCGCTCGGCGCACGCCGCCGGGATGACGGTGATCGCCGTCCCGCGTCCGGCGCACCCGCCCGCGCCGGACGCCCTGGAGCTGGCCGCGCACGTCGCCGGCGATCTCGACGAGCTGACGCCGGAGTTGGTGGAGGTTATCCACAGGTAGAGGTTCTCGGGGGCGGGGGGCGCCGGGCGCTCATAGTATGGGCCGATGGCTTCCCCCGAGATCCCGGAGACCCTCGACACCCTGCGGCGCGTGTTCGGGTACGACGCGTTCCGGGACGGCCAGCGGGAGATCATCGAGCACGTCGTGTCCGGCGGGGACGCGCTCGTCCTGATGCCGACCGGCGGCGGGAAGTCGCTGTGCTACCAGATCCCCGCGCTCGTCCGGAAGGGCACCGGGATCGTCATCTCGCCCCTCATCGCCCTCATGCAGGACCAGGTGGACGCGATGCGGGCGCTCGGCGTCCAGGCGGGCTTCCTCAACTCCACCCAGGACCTCGACGAACGCCGCGTCGTCGAGGCGCAGTTCGTCGCCGGCGAACTCGACCTCCTCTACCTCGCGCCCGAACGGCTGAAGCTCGGCTCGACCGTCGAGCTGCTCGACCGCGGGACGGTCTCGCTCTTCGCGATCGACGAGGCGCACTGCGTGTCGCAGTGGGGGCACGACTTCCGTCCCGACTACCTGATGCTGTCCGGCCTGCACGAACGCTGGCCGGACATCCCCCGCATCGCCCTCACCGCGACCGCCACCGAGGCCACCCGGGCCGAGATCGCCTCCCGCCTCCAACTTGAAGACGCCCGGCATTTCGTCGCGAGCTTCGACCGCCCGAACATCCAGTACAGGATCGAGCCGAAGACCGACGCCAAGCGCCAGCTCCTGCACCTCCTCCAGAGCGAGCACAAGGGCGACGCGGGCATCGTCTACTGCCTGTCCCGCAACTCGGTGGAGAAGCACGCCGCGTTCCTCACCGAGAACGGCATCGAGGCCCTCCCCTACCACGCCGGTCTGGACGCGCGGACCCGAGCGGCGAACCAGGCGCGCTTCCTCCGCGAGGACGGCCTGGTCATCGTCGCGACCATCGCGTTCGGCATGGGCATCGACAAACCCGACGTCCGCTTCGTCGCCCACCTGGACCTGCCCAAGTCCGTCGAGGGCTACTACCAGGAGACGGGGCGCGCCGGACGCGACGGCCTCCCGTCCACCGCCTGGCTCGCCTACGGGCTCCAGGACGTCGTCAACCTGCGCAAGATGATCGACGGCGGCGAGGGCGACGCCGCGTTCCGCCGCCGCCAGGCCATGCACCTCGACTCGATGCTCGCCCTCTGCGAGACCGTCGAATGCCGCCGCGTCCAGCTCCTGAACTACTTCGGCCAGTCCGGGGAGCCGTGCGGCAACTGCGACACCTGCCTGACACCGCCCGAGACGTGGGACGCGACCGTCCCGGCGCAGAAGGTCCTGTCGGTGATCGTCCGGCTCGACCGGGAGCGCCGCCAGAAGTTCGGCGCCGGGCACATCATCGACATCCTGCTCGGCAAGAAGAGCGCCAAGGTCATCCAGTTCGACCACGACTCCCTGAAGCCCTTCGGCGTCGGCACCGAACTGCGCGAGGCCGAATGGCGCGGCGTCGTCCGCCAGCTCCTCGCCCAGGGCCTGATCGCCGTCGAGAGCAACCACGGCACGCTGCTCCAGACCGACGCGAGCGCCGGCGTCCTGCGCGGCGAACGCGCGGTCATGATGCGCCGCGAACCCGAACGTCCCGCCACGAAGGCGGCCAAGGCCGCCAAGGACCGCAAGGCCCCCGTGGAGCTGCCGGACGAGGCCATGCCGATCTTCGAGCGCCTCCGCGCCTGGCGCGCCGCCACCGCCAAGGAACAGGGCGTCCCCGCCTACGTCATCTTCCACGACGCGACCCTCCGCGAGATCGCGACCGCCCTCCCGACGTCCCTGACCGAACTGGGCCGCGTGAACGGTGTGGGCGAGAACAAGCTGGCCAAATACGGCAACGAAGTCCTGGAAGCCCTGACCACCCCTGCCTAGCACCGCCCCACGCGGCGCCGCCCTGGCCGACCAGGTCACGGAGACCCACGACCGCCCGTCAGCCATGTCCGGTCCGCTCTTGGGTGGGCGTGGAGCCCATTCCCAGAGTTCTCCCAGGAATCCGCAGGGGTTTCTACCAGGCGCCGCCGATTGCATGGGTTCCATGCGAACCAACCGCAAGACCCTCGCCACCGGGTTTGGCGCCGCCGGGCTCCTCGGTCTCGGCCTCTATCTCACGGTCCCCGCCGCCGCGGCCGACCCCGCCCCGTCC
>NZ_SMKH01000369.1 GCF_004348515.1 Actinomadura sp. KC345
GGGCTTGATGGCGCGGTCGGGGTCGGGTTCCAGGTGGCGTTCGATGTGGGCGGAGGTGAGGCCCAGGCCGCCGAGGCGGAGGTCGTCCCAGCCCTGGAGGCGGTGGGTGGCGCGGCTGAAGTACATGACGGAGAGTTCGATCGGGGTGGGCTTCTCGTGTTCGAGGCCGCGCAGGCCGGCGCCGCCGGTGGAGCCCTGGACGAACAGGCGGGTTCCGGTGGGGAGGAGCCTGGTCGAGCGCTGGTGGGCGTGGCCGCCGAGGATGAGGGGGGTGAGGCCGGAGAACGCCTCGCCTTCGGTGGGGTCGTGGGCGACGACGATGTCGGGGGTCTCGCCGGACTCGCGGAGCCCGTTGGCGAGGCGGTGGCCTTCGGCGCGGATCGCGTCGGCGCCGGTGAAGTCGTCGCGGGTGCTCTTGTCGGGGGTGAAGCGGGGGTCGCCGACGCCGTAGATGCGCAGGCCCTTGACCTCGCGGGTGTCGTCGTCCAGGACGATGGCGTTCTCCTGGTCGGCGACGGCCTCCTCGGTGCCCTTGGAGTCGTGGTTGCCGCGGACGTAGACGTAGGGGACGTCCAGGTCGGAGATGTCGTCGGCGAACCTGTCCTCGGCCTCGCTGCCGTGGTCCATGAGGTCGCCGGTGTCGATGATCAGGTCGACCTTGAACTGGGTGCTGACGGACTTGATCACGTTCCAGGCGGCGGGGTTGAGGTGGATGTCGGAGACGTGCAGGACGCGGATGGTGGACGGGTCGGGCTCGTAGGTCGGGAGGGTCGAGGTCGTCGCGTACAGCTCGGAGACGTTGCCGACGAGACGGGCGAGCTGGGCGCGGTACTCGGAGAAGCGCTCGACGAGGCTGCGGGCGTCGCCGACGATCTGGGGGGCGTTGGCGAGCAGGCCGGTGTAGCGGGGCTCGGCGATGGACTGGGGGTTGAACGTCGCCCAGGTGAGGAGGGCGACGGCGACGAGCCCGGCGGCGGTGGAGGCCAAGCCGAGGAGGGCGCGCCGCCAGGAGCGGAAGAGCGCCAGGCCGGTGAGGAAGCCCGCGGCGAGGGCGATCAGGGTGGCGCGGAGGAGGAGGGCGACCACGCCGTCGCGGATCTGGTCGGCGATCTGGTCGGTGAGGCGGTCGAGTTCGGCGCCGTCCTCGATCAGCTTCTGGGCCTGCTCGGGGCGGACGTCCTTCAGGTTCGCCTCAAGCGAGACGGGGCCCCAGTGGGTGTCGAGCTGGAGTGAGCCGAGTGGCGGCAGCTCAAGGTTCGTTCCGCCGTGCAGGGACGGGTGGAGGGTGAGCTGTACGTCGGTGGGCCCCACGGGGGTGACGGTGCGTCCGCCCAGGAGGAGGCCGGCGTAGCCGGCGGCCATGCCGACCGCCATGACGAGCAGGAACCGGGACGCGCGGCCGGTAACGACCGGGCGGACGCGGCGGGTGACGGGGGAGGAGATGTCCTGGACGCGTGCGGTGGCGGCGGAGGCGCGGATGAGGAGGGGGCGCAGTCCTCGCGCGGCTCGGAGGCGCAGGGTCGCGAGGGCGTCTGCCGTCCTGGCGCGGACCTTGGGCACGTGTCCCCTTTCTGTCGAGCACAATTATCGGTGTGATCGAGCTGTCGCGTGAAGCGTTCGAGGACCTGGTGGGCGAGGCCCTCGACACGATCCCGCCCGAGTTGACCGCCCACATGCGCAACGTTGTCATCGTCGTCGAGGACGATGCGCCCGAGCGCGGACTCCTCGGCCTGTACCAAGGCGTACCCCTCACCGAGCGCGGCGACTGGTACGGCGCCGTCCTGCCCGATCACATTTCGATCTACCGTCATGAGATCCTCGAAATCTGTGACACCCCGGACGACGTGGTGGAAGAGGTGCGGATCACCGTGGTCCACGAGATCGCTCACCATTTCGGGATCGACGACCGGAGGCTGCACGAGCTCGGGTACTGAGCCCATGAATTGCGCACTCTAGGTCACGCGGTTGCCACGTAGCGTGAGTTAATAGGGAGGGTCGCCCAACACCGGGCGGGCTGAACTGGAGCGTGCGTGGCGGGAAGGCAGACCGGCCGGCATCGTCGTCCGCCGGAGAGGCAGGCAACCTACCGCGAGGTGTTCGCGGTGAGGGAGTTCCGTGCCCTCTGGCTGGCGCAGGCGCTGTCGTTCGTCGGTGACCAGCTGGCGCAGGTCGCGCTGGCCGTGCTCGTGTACGACCACACGAAGTCGGCGCTGCTGACGGCGCTGGTGTACGCCCTGACCTACATCCCGCCGATCGTGGGCGGGCCCGTGCTGTCCGGGCTCGCCGACCTGTTCCCGCGCCGCACCGTCATGATCGTCTCCGACGTGCTGCGGGCCGGGCTGATGGCGGTCATGGCGCTGGTGCCGATGCCCGTCGGCGGGCTGTCGGTCCTGGTGTTCCTGACGGTCCTGCTGGGCGCGCCGTTCTCCGCGGCGCGTGCGGCCGTCCTGCCGGACGTCCTGGAGGGCGACCGGTTCGTGGCGGGGACCGCGATCAACAACATCACCCACCAGGGGACGCAGATGCTCGGGTTCCTGGCGGGCGGCGCGGTCGTCGCCGTCGTCGGGACGCGCGAGGCCCTCGCCCTGAACGCGCTGACGTTCGGCGCCTCGGCCGTCATCCTGATCGGCGGGCTGCGGCGGAGGGCGGCGCCCAAGGGGCGGCGCGACGGCGCCTCGCTCGGCCTGTGGCGCGGGACGCGGGACGGGGCGCGGCTGGTGTTCGGCGACCCGGTGCTGCGGTCGCTCGTGATGTTCGCGTGGCTGTGCGCGTTCTACGTGATCCCGGAGGGCCTCGCCGCGCCGTACGCGGCGACGTTCGGCGGCGGCGCCGTCACGGTGGGCCTGCTGCTGTCGGCGATGCCGACGGGGATGGTCGCGGGCGCGTTCCTGTTCAGCCGGTTCGTCCGTCCCACGAACCGGCTGCGCGCCATGGGGTGGATGTCGATGCTCGCCTGCCTGCCGCTGATCGGGGCGGGCCTGCACCCGCCGCTGTGGGGCGTCGTCGCGCTGTGGGCGCTGTCGGGCGTCGGCAGCGCCTACCAGCTCGCGGCCAACGCCGCGTTCGTGACCGCGGTCCCGGCGGCGGGACGGGGGCAGGCGTTCGGCCTCGCCCAGTCCGGCATCCTCGCCGGGCAGGGCGTCGGCATCCTCGTCGGCGGCGCCGCGGCCCAGGTGCTCGGGCCCGAGACGGTGGTGGCGCTGGCGGGCGTCCTCGGGCTGTCGTGCTCGGCGATCCTCACGCTCCTCTGGAACCAGGTCCGCGGCGGCGTCATCGGCGGCATGCGCGGGCCCGTCGAGCGCGCCGAGCCCGTTGCCGTCGCCGCGTCCCAAGCGGGCGGCGACGACCTGCCGAGCGGTGTCGGCCGCTCGGCCTCCGCCTCGTAGGCGCCGTGCTGATGACGAGGTGCTTACGCGGGGGTGCGGTCCCTGTTCTTGTTGAGGGCGTCCTTGGACTTCTGGACGGCGTCCTGGACCGTCGGGGAGTCGCTCGCCTTCTTGAACAGGTCCTCGGCGATCGACTTCGGCGCCCCCTGCTCGGGGATGATCACCCATGCGATCGCGTAGAGTGCGATCCCGGCGCCGCCGAAGAGGGTGAAGACGGCGAGTCCGAGCCGGATGATGTTGGCGTCGATGCCGAGGTACTGCGCGGCGCCCGAGCACACACCGGCGAGCATTCGCCCGTCGTGGGTCCGGCGCAGCTTCCTGTCGGTGGTCGCTGGGGTGTTCTTCTCCATGTCCATGCCTCGATGATGCCCAGCGGCGGGCGACTCTTACATCCGGATTCGCCCTGATCGATCCCTGAGTGAACCCCTGACCGTTCCGGGAGGCGTCCCCGACGTACTCTCGTGGGCGGAACAAGCCCCGCAGAAGGAGGCCGCATGGACGTGCTGCGCGTCGACGACCAGCTCACCGACGAGGAACGGATGATCCGCGACACCGTGCGGGCCTTCGTGGCGGAACGGGTCGTGCCGCGGGTGGCGGACTGGTTCGAGGCGGGGACGTTCCCCGTCCGCGAGCTGGCCCCCGAGCTGGGCAAGCTCGGGCTCCTCGGCATGCATCTCCGGGGTTACGGCTGCGCCGGGATGAGCGCGGTCGGCTACGGGGTGGCGTGCCGCGAGCTGGAGGCCGCCGACTCGGGCCTGCGCAGCTTCATCTCCGTCCAGGGGTCGCTGTCGATGACGGCGATCCACAGGTACGGATCGGACGGGCAGAAGGACGAGTGGCTGCCGAAGATGGCGGCCGGGGAGGCGCTCGGCTGCTTCGGCCTGACCGAGCCCGACCGCGGCTCCGACCCCGGCACCATGCGCACCCGGGCGCGGCGGGACGGCTCCGACTGGATCCTGAACGGCGCCAAGATGTGGATCACGAACGGGTCCGCCGCCGACATCGCCGTCGTCTGGGCGCAGACCGACGACGGCATCCGCGGCTTCCTCGTCCCCAAGGGCACCCCCGGGTTCACCACAGGCGACATCCACCAGAAGATGTCGCTGCGGGCCTCGGTCACGTCCGAGCTCGTCCTGGACGACGTGCGGGTCCCCTCGGACGCGATGCTGCCCGGCGCGAAGGGGCTGAGAGGGCCGCTCGGCTGCCTCTCGGAGGCGCGCTACGGCATCGTGTGGGGCGCGATAGGCGCCGGACGGTCCTGCTATGAGGCGGCCGTCGAGTACGCCAAGACCCGCGAGCAGTTCGGCAAGCCCATCGGCGCCTTCCAGCTCACCCAGGAGAAGCTCGCCTGGATGGAGGTCGCCCTTGGGCAGGCCGGCCTCACCGCCCTGCACATCGGGCGCCTCAAGGACGAGGGCAACGTCACGCCGCAGCAGGTCTCGTTCGGCAAGCTCGCGAACGTCCGCGCCGCGCTGGACGTCGCCCGGCAGGCCCGTACGGTCCTCGGCGCCAACGGGATCACGCTCGAATACCCGGTGATCAGGCACATGAACAACCTGGAGAGCGTCCTGACCTACGAGGGCACGCAGGAAGTGCATCTGCTCACGCTCGGGAAGGCCGTGACCGGGCTGGACGCGTTCCGTTAAGGAGCGCTTGAAGGGTCCGCGTAGGGTAATTGACTGGACGTCCTGCCACGGACCTGGGCAGACTCGCCGCCCGGGTCAAGCAGGACCGGCAGGCCAAGAGATCTAGCAGAGGGAGCGGCATGAGAGTCGGCATCGTCGGGGCCACCGGACAGGTCGGGGCCAAGATGCTCGAAATCCTGGCCGAACGCGGATTCCCCGTCGACGAGCTGCGGCTGTTCGCCTCGGCGCGCTCGGCGGGACGCAAGCTGCCGTGGGACGGCACCGAGATCACCGTCGAGGATGCGACGGCCGCCGACTACTCCGGCCTCGACATCGTGCTGTTCTCCGCGGGCAAGACCACGTCGAAGGCGCTCGCGCCGAAGGTCGCCGCCGCCGGCGCCGTCGTGATCGACAACTCCTCGGGCTGGCGCCTGGACCCGGACGTCCCGCTCGTCGTCGCCGAGGTCAACCCGCACGCCGCGGCGAACCGGCCCAAGGGGATCATCGCCAACCCGAACTGCACCACGATGGCCGCGATGCCGGTCCTGCGTCCCCTCCACGACGAGGCGGGCCTCACCGCGCTCGTCGTCTCCACCTACCAGGCGGTGTCCGGGAGCGGGCTCGCGGGCGTCGCCGAGCTGCACGACCAGGCGTCCAAGACCGTCCAGAACGCCGACAGGCTCGCCTCCTCCGGCTCCGCGGTGGAGTTCCCCGAGCCGGACGTCTACGTGCGGCCGATCGCGTTCAACGTCCTGCCGATGGCCGGGTCGATCGTGGAGGACGGCCTCGCCGAGACCGACGAGGAGCAGAAGCTCCGCAACGAGAGCCGCAAGATCCTGGAGATCCCCGGCCTGAAGGTGTCGGGCACCTGCGTCCGCGTCCCCGTCTTCACCGGGCACTCCCTGCAGATCAACGCGCGGTTCGACCGTCCGGTCAGCCCGGAGCGGGCGAGTGAGCTGCTCGCCGGCGCGCCCGGTGTCGTCCTGTCGGACGTCCCGACGCCGCTGGAGGCCGCCGGGCAGGACCCGACCTACGTGGGCCGCATCCGGCGCGACGAGACCGTCGACAACGGCCTCGCCCTGTTCTGCTCCGGCGACAACCTCCGCAAGGGCGCGGCCCTCAACACCGTCCAGATCGCCGAACTGGTCGCTGTGTAAATTGCAGGAACGGCCCAGTGCGCTCGCCTGGCGGCTCGCTCCGTGACCTGGCCTGTGCGAGTGCGAACCGTCCTCCAGCCCCCACCCACCACCATCCAAACGACGAGCTTCGCTCGGCCATCACCGGCGATCTTCCCGGTGAGGCTCGCCTTCGGCGTCGCCTCACCGGTCAGTTAGCGCACTCGCGTGCGTGGCCGAGGTCACCGTTGAACGTGCATTAGCTTGCGCGGCGGCCTCGGATCTCCAGGGCTTCGAGGAGGGCGGCGGTGCTCTGGGCGATCTCCTCGACGGCACGGTCGAACGCCTCCGCGTTGTGGGACGCGGGGGCGCGGAACCCCGAGATCTTGCGGACGTACTGGAGCGCTGCCGCCCGGACGTCCTCGTCGGTCACGTCCTCCGAGTAGGGAGGACGAAGCGTCTTGATACTGCGGCACATACCCCCATTGTGACCCCCGCCTCCGACGTTATGGGCCCCGGACCTTCAC